>CAVBMN010000042.1:0-19188 GCA_963596515.1 bacterium | reverse complement strand
TCTCACGGTCCCCTTCAATCATCTTGAAGTCAAAGAACTTGAAGAAATTGGAGTCCGCGAGCATTATGTTGCCGGCATTGTCTCCTTGTTCCTCATAATAGACTTTATCCTCGTGCTTGATCTTCCCGTTTTGCATATAGAGGCAGCAGACATCCTCCACCTCCGGGTATCTGTCCTTGAGCGAATGGGAGCAGTCCGGCCACGACATAAGAGTGTTATTGTTTTCTGTGCCCAGCACATAGATTCTCTCGTGGTTCTTGTGCCATTTGTTAATACTTAACTGCCGGTAGGTGTAGTCCCCGATCAGTATCACGAACATCAGCGAAAGTGCCAGCCCCACCACATTGATCACCGCATAAAGCGGATTGTTCTTCAAAAACCTAAAGAAATATTTCATTGCCACAAATCCTTTGTCTTGCAAGTCATCTTTGTACTATGGTCGTTTCGACAGGCTCAACGACCAATATGTTAATGTTATACGCTCGGTCGTTGAGCTTGTCGAAACGATCATACGCAAAACCCTCATTTGCGCAATCTATTATTATGCCAAAAGATTTAATTAGTTGATATTAAAGAATATTTGAGTTTTATGAATATGTGGGAGTGTAAAGAAATTTAACACCGGTTGTAAAGAAACTTTACACTTTTCCATCGGTTCAAGTCATACAGAGGAAACTGGTCACTGAGCCTGTCGAAGTGACGCTTAGGCAAGCTCAGCGACCCATTGAAGACCGTCACTGAAAATGGTGTTTGGGTGTGATAAGGAGTGTTTTGCACCCGAAGAGGAAAATAATCTCGACTGCGGGGGCGATTTATGCTTTATGGCACCCGTGTTACGTAAAGTAACAAATTAAAGTAATGTATGAATGACAGATAGTGAAATGGTTGTGCAACTTGTTCATTTTCTGTTTTGCGGATATGGTAAAAAACTGTAACTTTACGGCTGGAAAACAGTTTTGGTTTATGGAAAAATGTATCATTGTGGCGGTTGCCGACAATGGGGCGATAGGGAAGGACAACGACCTGCTCTGGCATATCGCCGAAGATATGAAATATTTCAGGCGGACAACCACAGGAAATCCGGTGGTGATGGGTTACAGGACATTCCTTTCGATAGGAAGGCCACTTCCTAAAAGGGATAACATTGTGATTTCCACACGGTCTTGGGATGATGTTCCGGAAGGTGTGAAGGTGGCCGGAAGCCTTGAGGAGGCATATTCATTGGTGGAAAAGGCTGCCAAATCGAAGGTGAACGATGCTGCCGTAGGTGTCGAAGTGCCAGAGAAAGATGTGGCTACCTCTGCTGATGCTGGTAGGGATACAGAGCCGGGGTGCGTCTTCATTATGGGTGGCGGCGAGACCTACCGCAGGGCGCTTCCGACAGCGGACAAGCTTTACATAACGCACGTTCACACAGTGATTAAGGATGCAGACACGTTCTTCCCGGTGATCGATCCGGCGATTTGGGAGGAAGAGTCAGGCACGCCAGCGACCACGGATCCCGAAACTGGCTATGCTTACGAATTCAAAGTTTACAAAAGACGCTTTTAGGCCACTTCGACAGGTTCCGTGACCATTTCTCGGCATCCCCCACTGGCCGAATCCTACAAAACGAACTTAACGATATGTCAGACAGAGAGAACTTCGGTAGCCGCGCTGCCGTGATAATGGCCTTCGCCGGATCCGCCATTGGACTCGGCAACATCTGGAGATTTCCCTATATGGTCGGTGAATATGGAGGCGCCGCCTTCATACTTATCTATATCATCTGCTCGTTCGTGCTATCGTTGCCGATTCTGTTCTCCGAGTCGGTAATTGGCCGGAAGACCCATCTCAGCACTTTCGGAGCAATGAACGCCCTCGCGCCGCATTCCAAATGGAAATGGCTGGGCCTCCTGACGGTCATCACCCCTCTTATCATCCTTTCCTACTACAGTGTGGTGGGCGGATGGGCCATTGAATATCTCGTCAAATCCGCCACGTTCAGTTTCACGCCGGACAAGGCCGAGGCTGTCACCGGGATGTTCGGTGAGTTCGCCTCTTCGGTCTGGGGACCGATAATATGTTTGTTTATATTCCTGTCACTCACCGCATTGATAGTTTTCCTTGGAGTCAAGAAAGGGATAGAAAAGTTCAGCAACATTTCGATTCCGATTCTTTTCGTGCTGATTGTGGCTATCGCCATCTATTCGGTCACGCTTCCGGGAGCGGGTGAGGGAGTGAAATATCTTGTCAAGCCGGATTTCTCTAAACTGACTCCTGGGGCGTTCTCCGCTGCGTTGGGCCAAAGTTTTTTCTCGCTGTCACTCGGTGTGGGGACTATGCTGACATATTCATCGTATGTAAGTAAAAACGAGAATCTTATGGCTTCCGGTGCCGGGACGGCAGTGTCGGATCTACTGTTCGCTATGCTGGCCGGGTTCGCCATTATGCCGGCTGTGTTCGCGGCCGGGATCGTTCCGTCCGCAGGGCCGGGGCTTGTGTTCGAGACGCTTCCTTACATATTCGCAAAGATGGGTTCCGGAGGATTGGTGCTAAGTTGCGTGGTGGCTATACTGTTCTTCCTGACAATCCTTGTGGCGGCGCTGACATCCTCAATCTCCATCCTTGAGGTAGGAGTCGCCTATCTGGTTGAGGAGAAGGGTGTTTCAAGGCACAAGGCATCAATAGCACTGTTCTTCGCCACCTTTGTTGTCGGTGTGCTATGCTCGCTTTCGTTCGGCCCGCTCGCCGATGTCAAGATTCTGGGAGAGAGCATATTCAATTTCTGTGACAAGATGTGCTCCAATTACTTGATGACGCTCGGGGCGTTTCTGTTTTCGGTATTCGTCGGCTGGAAGATGGACAAAACCTCTGTCCGTGACGAACTCACGAACAGAGGTACGTTCAAGGCCAACAATAAGTTGTTTCCTGTTGTCTATTTTCTCATCAAGTATATTGCCCCTGTCGCCATAGCCGTGATTTTCGTCACCGGTTTGATTGGATGAGGCTATCAAAATGATGTTTACGACTCCACCGCTTGCGCGAGGTGACCGGCGAGGTCGATGAAGGCCTGGCCATAGGGACGGGTGGAGAGGGCGGCGGGTTCACCGGAGTCTCCGCCTTCACGGATGCTCTGCACGATCGGAATCTGTCCCAGAAGCGGAATTCCGTACTTGTCAGCCATCTCTTTGCCGCCGTTCTTTCCGAATATGTAGTACTTGTTTTCGGGAAGTTCCTCCGGGGTGAACCAAGCCATATTCTCCACGAGGCCGAATATCTTGCGGTCAATGTTCTTGTTGCGGAACATATTCACACCTTTTTCCACGTCCGAGAGAGCTACCGGCTGAGGTGTCGTGACAATCAGCGCACCTTCCATCGGGATGTCGTTCACGAGAGAGATGTGGATGTCGCCGGTTCCCGGAGGCATATCGATGAGCAGGAAGTCCAGTACACCCCAACGAACTTGCAAGATCATCTGTTTGAGAGCGTTGCAGGCCATAGGGCCTCTCCAGATGAGAGCCTGGCCGGGCTCGGCGAAATAACCGATGGACATCCATTTCACACCGTATTTCTCGATCGGATAGATCACCTCCTTGTCTTCCGCGATCTCTTCGGCCTCAGGGACAGCGCCTTCCGTGCCGGTCATCAGCGGAACAGATGGTCCATAGACATCAGCGTCGGCGAGCCCGACCTTGTAGCCAAGACGTGCGAGGGCCACGGCCAGATTGACCGCCACCGTTGACTTTCCGACTCCTCCCTTGCCGGAGGCGATTCCGATTATGTGACGTACATTGTTGATCTCTTCAAGACCGAGATCAAGTCCGGCTTTCTTCTTCGGTGCTTCTTCCTTTACCACCGTCTTGACCTCAACCTCGGTGCCTTGCGGGGCGTTGCGGATGATTGTGGCACGGGTGCTGCCGACAAGATATTCAGTGAGAGGGTCGCGCCTTTTAGGGAACGCGAGGGTGACTGTCACTTTGCTGCCGTCGATGGATATGGTCTCAACCATCCCCAGCTCGACGATGCTTTTGCTGCCTTTGGCGGGGTGAACCACCTCGGCGAGCATATTTAATATTTCCTGTTCTGTCATGTTGGTTACTTTACGATGTTCATTTCCTTGGTCAGGTAGCCCGCGCCGCCGAACTTGTCCACGAGGAAGAGGACGTAACGGATGTCCACGCAGATGCACCTCTGGAGATCAGGCTCGAACATCACGTCGCTGGACATCGACTCCCAGTTGCCGTCGAAGGCCAAACCTATCAGCTCTCCGTCGGCGTTGAGGACTGGGCTGCCGGAGTTGCCGCCCGTGATGTCGTTGGTTGTAAGGAAGCAGCAAGGGAGGTTGCCGTCTGGCATAGAATAACGGCCGTAGTCTCTCTTGATGTAGAGCTGCTTAAGTTTTGCCGGGACATTGAACTCATAGTTGTCCGGATCCTCCTTCTCCATCACACCATAGATGGTAGAGTAGTACCTGTAGTTCAGTGCGTCTTTCGGTGAATATGACTTCACGGTTCCGTAGGTGAGCCTCATCGTGAAGTTGGCGTCCGGGTACATTGCCTTGCCTTTCTGCCATTCCATCAATCCTGCTGTGTAGGCCTTGGATGCCGCCTTGATGTTGTCCTTGGCCTCCTGGTTCTGCTCTCCGCGCAGTTTGACGAAGACTTTTACGATGGAAGAGGACAGCTTGTTGACTGGATCGTGCCTGATAGCGGCGATGCCGTCTCTGTCAATGGCTTCACTCGCTTTTTCGTAAGATGTGAACACTGAGGTTCTGAACAGTTCGTCAACGTACTTGTCAATGTCCAAAGTCGCGAAATCCTCTCCAAGATCAGGATAGTTCTCCGGCCTTGCTTTCTCTCTGTAGAATTTAAGCAGAGCGGCAGTCTCTTCCTTGTCCAGAGGGGCGTAGTAGTCCTCATAGACAGCCTTCATCGCCTCCAGACCTTTCGCAGTGGCTGTCGCGGTGTCGGAACCGGCCTTCAGGCTGTTGTGCCAAGTTCCGTTGAACGCGCTGGTAAAGTTCATAAGCTCCAGTCTGAAAACAGTCTCGCTCAGAAGTTTGACATCGAAATCCACTTGCTCGTTCGTCTTGATCCCGGCGGCGATGTCAGCGATCGCCGTCCCGTAAAGTTCGGAGCGCTTCTTGTTCTTATCGACCCATTTCTGGAAACGAGCCTCCTTGTCGTGCTCCTTCTCGATGATATTCAAGTCCTTGAAGGCCTTCTTCTCGCCGATCCACTTCTTCCAACCGTTCGCCGAGCTTGCATATTTGTTGGCATATTTCAGTCTGATGGAAGGATCCTTCTCCATCCATTTCCACATTATCTCCTGACGGAGGGTCCTGGCCTCGATGGCGATGTCGTTGAGGGCCATCATATGGTTCAGCTGAGCCTCTGTCTGGTACCTCTGGGTACGGCCAGGATATCCCATTATCATAGTGTAGTCGCCCTCGTTGATGCCTTTCAGGGAAATCTTCAGCGACTGTTTCGGCACGTAAGGCACATTGTCTTCTGAATATTCAGCCGGCTCGTTGTCCTTTCCGGCATATACCCTGAACATCGAGAAGTCGCCCGTGTGACGCGGCCACATCCAGTTGTCGGTCTCGCCGCCGAACTTTCCGATGGATGCAGGAGGTGCACCTACGAAACGAATGTCCTTGAATATCTTATAGACGATGACGTAGTGCACGTTGTTGTTATAGAAAGAGGTGACCTCGGCCTCGCAGTTCGGATTCTGCTCCTCGGCAGCCTTTACCAACGCCTCCTTGATGGCATCTCTTTCCTCATCGCTCTGCGCTCCCTCGATGGCCTCGGTGACATCGCTCATATTCACAAGAAATGTGACAGTGAGTCCCGGAGCCGGAATCTCCTCTTTGCTGTTCATTGCCCAGAATCCGTCCTCAAGATAGTTGTGCTCGTCGGACGAAAGCTGCTGGATGCTGCTGTAGCCGCAGTGGTGGTTGGTCACCAGAAGTCCTTTGTCGGAGATCATCTCGCCGGTGCAGCCTCCGCCGAAGATGACGACAGCGTCCTTTAATGATGAATGGTTCACACTGTAGATCTGGTCAGGCGTGAGCCTGCATCCAAGGTCCTTCATCGCGTTCGCGTTGAGTTTCTGGAGGAGCGGAAGCATCCACATCCCCTCGTCTGCCATCGCGCTGAACCCTACCAGAAGGGCGGCCGCGATGGAACAAATCAATTTCCTCATATCGTTAGTCTTTTAATAATTAAAATAACTTTCCTCATCTTTTCGGCGAATCTGCTTCAACTTATTTTTCCGCTTACATAAAAGTAGCCATTTCCAATGGAAATAACCAACAAAAGTAGCCATTTCCTGCTTAAACTCAAATTTCTGGCTATATTTGCCACTTCCGGCGGTGTTGGGGAGGTTGACCCTATGGTCACTGAGCCTGTCGAAGTGACCGGCGCTTCGACAGGCTCAGCAATCGAAGGAGATCAGATACAAGTGATTGCCCGCCGGCAGGATTTGATTTTATGAATATGTCGAAAGAGATACATTTGTTGCCTTTTATGGAATCCGGGCGCGTAGAGGCCGGATGCGATGAGGCTGGGCGTGGACCGCTGGCTGGGCCTGTCTATGCCGCAGCTGTGATCCTGCCCGCGGATTTCCATCATCCGCTTCTGAATGATTCCAAAAAGATGAGCGAGAAATCCAGAGATATTTTGAGGCCGATCATTGAGCGCGAGGCTGTCGCTTGGGCGGTGGAGGCCGTAAGCCCAGAGGAGATCGATGAACTGAATATTCTTTGGGCCTCGGTCACCGGGATGCAGCGGGCGGTACGTCGCCTGAACCCTAAACCTGACTTCCTGCTGATCGACGGCAATCGTTTCAGACCTTTTGATGAATATGCCTTCGGCACTTACAGCACTGTGGTTCACGGTGATGCGACATATTCATCAATCGCGGCGGCATCGGTGCTTGCGAAGACTTGGAGGGACGAAAAGATGCGGGAACTGGCCAAGGAATATCCTGAATACGGTTGGGAGAGGAATATGGGCTATCCGACGAAAGAGCACATCGAGGCTATCAGAAAGTATGGGTTGACTCAGTGGCACAGGAGATCGTTCCATCCAAAGGAACTTGAGCCCACGTTATTCTCCGGCCTTTAGTCCGAGTTCTTTCTCGTAGTGGCAGATAAGCTTGCGGTTCATCGAGATGACTTCCTCTTTGTCCTTGATCTTTTCATTCAGCCGCATAATCTCATCCCTCAAGACTTTGATCTCGCTTGTGTAACTCTCCTCCAAGGCGCGGAATTTCTTTTCGTAAGCTTCCTTTATGTTGTTGAGGCCGCTTTCGAAGGAACTCACCGGCTCGAAGCCGTTCACAAGTTCGGCAACGGAGATTCCCGTCTCTTCGGCGAACCTGCCGACGTGCTCGTTCAGAATCCGTGTCTTTCCCTTTTCGAGTTTCCGGTAGGCGTTCAGGGATATGTCAAGACGACGGGCCATCTCGGTCTGCGAGAGTCCGAGTTCATTCCTTTTTCTTTCAAGGTTGACCTTAATCGTCTTGTCGTCCATATTCAGCGAGCATCTTTTGTCACGCCACAAAAATATCCAAAAGCGGTGTTTGTGATTTGTAATCTTTGGTTGTAAAATGCAACTTGGAAATATAAAAAACGTATATAATTGATAAAAAACAGAAATTTTGTAGTGTTTACCCCCGCGGAATTGCAACTTAAGGTTGTTTTTGTGGAGCGAAGTTGTGTTCTTTGCGAAAAACGATTTTTGCTATGAACCGAACAGAATCAGATTATGCCGCTTTTGAGCGGGCGATGGACGAGGAAAGGATTTTCTCGACGGTTTCCGACTTTTCTGGAATATGCGCGAGAATAGGCGCGGATCCGGTGTTGTTGGATAAAATGATTTATGACGAACTTGGGTGGCGTGGACAGGATTTGGTCGATTTCTACCGCCGCTGCGAGAATATTAATTGACATAGTGTTGTTATTGGGACATTTTTTTATTAGATTTGCCTTTCGGCGAACTTATGAGGCACTTCCAAGGGTAAATCGATTTTTATCACGTTGTTCCCCGTAATGCAATTTTGCCAACAACGATTTCATAATTAATAACTTATAGTAATGAAAGAATATTCTACTAAAGACATCCGCAATGTGGTTCTGATTGGCAGCGCCAAGTCAGGTAAGACCACATTGTCTGAAGCTATGCTCTATGAGGGCAAGGTGATCGCCAGAAGAGGCACGGTCGAGGACAAGAACACTGTTTCCGACAATGAGGAAATCGAGAAACTGAACCAGAGGTCGATCTTCGCGACTCCGCTTTACGCCGAGTTTATGAACACGAAGTTCAACGTGATCGACGCTCCGGGTTCCGATGACTTCATCGGAGGCGCTGTGTCAGCCTTCAAGGTCTGCGAGAACGGTATTCTTGTCATCAACGCACAACAGGGCGTCGAGGTGGGCACAGACATCTTCGCGCGCTACGCCGACCAGTACAAGCTGCCTCTCATCGTGGCTGTCAACCAGCTTGACTCCGAGAAGGCCGACTGGGAGAAGACCATCGCCGAGATGAAGGAGACTTTCGGCCACAAGCCAATCATCGTCCAGTTCCCGGTCAACCCAGGCCCTTCATTCGACGGCTTCATTGATGTCCTCAAGATGAAATACTATCATTTCAAGGACGACAACGGAACCCGTGAGGATCTTGAGATTCCTGCGAATCTTATGGACGAGGCGGAGACTCTCCGTCAGGAACTCATTGAGAAGGCCGCCGAGTTCGACGACACCCTTATGGAAAGGTTCTTCGAGAACGGATCCCTTACAGAGGACGAGATCCGCGAAGGACTCGGAATAGGAATCCGTCAGGGTGGCGTGCTTCCGATCTTCTGCCTCTCCGGCAAGAAGGACATCGGTGTGAAGAGGCTTATGGAGTTCACCATCAAGACCGCCATCTCCCCGGTTGAGACCAAGTCTGTGACCAAGGAGGGCAATGTCATTGAGTGCAAGTCCGAGAACCCTACTTCCATATTCATTTACAAGACAGACGTGGAGCCGCATCTTGGTGAGGTTTCATACTTCAAGGTTATGTCCGGTCATCTGACCGAGGGAATGGACCTTGAGAACCCTGAGACAGGCGACAAGGAGAGGATTTCGACGATTTATGCCGTGGCCGGTGCCAAAAAGGAGAAAGTCTCCGGACTTCAGGCAGGTGAGATCGGCTGTACAGTGAAGCTGCGCTCCGGAAAGACCAACGTGACCCTTTCTCAGCTTGGCTCCGGAATCGCCTATGAGCACATCGTGTTCCCTGCCTCCAAGTACCGCTGCGCCATCAAGGCCGAGTCCCAGAACGACGAGACCAAGCTTGGCGAGGCTCTCTCAAAGATCTCAGCACAGGATCCTACGATCATTGTTGAATATTCAAAGGAACTCAAACAGACAATCCTCAGCGGACAGGGCGAGCAGCACATCAATGTCTGCAAGTGGCGTCTGGAGAACGAGTTTGGAGTCAAGGTTGTCACATTCGCTCCGAAGATTCCTTACCGTGAGACCATTACGAAGGTCGCCACTGCCACATACCGTCATAAGAAACAGTCAGGAGGAGCCGGTCAGTTCGGCGAGGTCTCCATTCTTATCTGCCCTATCGTTGAAGGTGTTCCGTTCACGAACAAGTTCAAGATTGACGGCAAGGATGTTGTCCTCAATGTGAAGACCAAGGAGGAATTCAACCTTGAATGGGGTGGAAAGCTTGAGTTCTACAACTGCGTTGTCGGTGGAGCCATCGACGCGCGTTTCATGCCGGCCATCCTCAAGGGTCTCAACGACAAGATGACCGAGGGACCTCTCACCGGTTCATACGCCCGTGACATCAGAGTCTTCGTCTATGACGGTAAGATGCACCCGGTTGACTCCAATGAAATCTCCTTCATCCTCGCGGCCCGCAACGCCTTCAAGGAGGCCTTCCGCAACGCTGGCCCGAAGATTATGGAGCCTATCTACAATGTCGAGATCCTGACCCCGGCCGACTATATGGGAGCCTGTATGTCAGACCTTCAGAACAAGAGGGCACTCATCGAGGGTATGAGTTCCGACAAGGGATTCTCGGTCCTCAAAGCCCGTGTTCCTCTCGCTGAGCTTTACCGTTACTCCACAACTCTCAGCTCCCTGACATCCGGTGCGGCGACATTCACGATGACATTTGCTGACTATCAGCCTGTTCCTGGTGACGTTCAGACCAAGCTTCTCGCCGAGTACGTCGCTCAGGAGAAGGAAGAGGAATAATACGCTTAGACCTTTATGGTCAATAATAAAGAATATTCAGCCCTCCTTTCCGGTGTCGCAGCCAGGGGAGGGTTGTTTATTCTTAGGCGTTAAAAAGTCCGACGATTTGTTTGATGATTTTTCACCGTTAAAGAACGGTTCAAACAAATCAAAACAACTTCTTGGTTGCCTCTGATTTTTAAGGATAGCTAACTTGATTGAATAGATTCATTTATGAAAAAGAAATTCTTCTCCCTGATAGTGGCTTTGTCGCTGCTTTCATCCTGCGATGTTCATCATTTTATGACAGATGCGTCCTATCGTGCTCAGGTTGAGGCTGATCTGGACAAAAGATTGCAGCCGGAGCGTCTGCGTGGTTTCTTTGCGGTTGACAAGGCCGGGAAATGCCTGACAGAGTCTAACGGCTTTGTCGGCGATCTCTATCTGACAACCGAAGAGTTTGAGGCACTGGAGTTTCTCTATGCCTATATGCCGCTTGCTGACGTGACGGATTACAGCACGGACTACTATCTTCAGAATATTCGTTCGTCATTCGCAGCCCGCAAGGAGATGGGGTGGAATGTTCCTGAGAGGATATTCAGGCATTTTGTGCTGCCGATCAGGGCCAACAATGAGAATCTGGACACTTCAAGGGTCGCTTTCTACCGTGAGCTGAAGCCACGGGTGGAGGGAATGAATATGAAGGATGCCATTCTGGAAGTGAATCATTGGTGCCACGAGAAGTTGACCTACAAGCCTTCTGACGCGCGCACTTTGTCTCCGCTTTCTTCTGCGAGGAGCTCGCTCGGGCGTTGCGGAGAGGAATCCACGTTCACCGTTGCTGCTTTGAGATCTGTGGGAATCCCTGCGCGTCAAGTCTATACTCCTCGCTGGGCGCACACCGATGACAACCACGCTTGGGTTGAGGCCTGGGCTGATGGTGAGTGGTACTTCCTTGGAGCCTGCGAGCCGGAGCCTGTCTTGAATCTGGGGTGGTTCAATTTTCCTGCCAGCCGGGGCCTGCTGATGCACACAAGGGTTTTCGGCAACTACGACGGGCCGGAAGAGAAGGTGATGATCGGTCCTAACTTCACGGAAATCAATCTGATTGACAACTACGCCAAGACCGCACGTGTCGATTTCACGGTTGTGGATGAGAACGGTGCGCCTGTCGATAGCGCCTTGGTCGATTTCAAGATCTACAACTACGCTGAGTTCTATCCGGCTTTGTCCAAATACACTGACGCTCAAGGCCGCACGTTCCTGACCGCCGGGATGGGGGATATGATGGCCTGGGCCTCGAAGAACGGCAAGTATGGCTATTCAAAAGTCTCTTTCGGCAAGGACACGGAGGTCAGGATCACGATTTCTGAACAACATTCTTTTGAGCCTCAGTCGATGATGATAGTGCCTCCGCCGGAGACTGCCAATATTCCTGAAGTCACTCCGGAGCAGAGGGCGGAGAATGACAGGCGTTTCGCTCAGGAGGACAGCATCAGAAAGGCTTATATGGCAACATTCATCACCACGGACAGCTCTGAGAAAGGAAGGTTCCTCGCACTTTCGGCCGGCAACCACGAGGTGATCTCCAAGTTCTTGGAGGATCATCCGGACGCAAGGGCTCTTGATTTGCTTAAATCCTTGAGCAATAAGGATATGATTGATGTGACAAGGCTTATTCTTGATGACAGTTACAATGCTTTTGACGCGATTCTGTGCCCGAGGGTCGAGAATGAGTTCCTCAGCCCGTACAAATCATTCTTCGCAGGACGTTTCGGTACAGAACTCTCAAAGGAGGAACTGTCTGCGTCGGCAAACCTGATCAAATGGGTTCAGGACAGCATCACGGTGCTGCGTGACCCTAAGGCTTGGAGCATCCCGATGTCTCCGATCGGCGTTTATCAGGCGCGAATGGCGGACGTTCGCTCCAGGAATATATTCTTTGTCGCACTCGCAAGGACTCTCGGGATTGATGCCCGCAAGGATCCTGTGACCGGCAAGATTCAGTACAAGGATGCCGGCCAGTGGGTTGATGTGGATTTTGAGGCTTCCTCGCAGGTTGTGGCTCCGACCGGGACACTGGTTCTGAATTATGAGCCGACAGCTATTCTTGCAAATCCGGGTTACTATTCCCACTTCACAGTCAGCAAGATAGAGAATGGCCGCACCAAACTGTTGTCTTTCGATGAAGGTCAGGTGGATATGGGCGGCGGCGTAAGCTGGGCGAATGTGTTCAAGAAAGGAACCAAGCTTGATGTCGGTGATTATGTGCTTGTCAGCGGCAACCGCCTTTCCGACGGAAGCGTGCCTGTCACAATGCAGCAGTTCTCTGTTAAGGAGGGCGAGACCACAACACTTGATCTCCGCATCACCATTCCGGAGGACAAACTGTCGGTGATCGGTTCGTTTGATGCGGAGGCAAAATACAGGATCGAGCCTGATTCAGAGCCTGTTTCGGTGCTTTCGACCACCGGCAGAGGGTTCTATGTGATCGGTTTCCTGACCCCAAGGCAGGAGCCTTCCGTCCACGCTATCAACGACATCATCGCGGCGAAGGCAAAGCTGGAGTCCTGGAACCGTCCGATTCTGCTCCTGACCACCGCGGAAGGACTCGGATGGCTGAAGGAATATTCCGCCTCGCTCCCGTCCAACGTCCATCTCGGCATTATTCCTGACGGACTTGATCTCAAGGGCCGCCGTATGCCGTACTTCCTCCTCGCCGACACCTTCAACCGGGTATTCTTCACCACCGAAGGCTACACCATCGGCCTCGGCGATCAGCTCGTCACCGCCATCGCCAAGCTGTAGCGGATAAACTAGAGTCCCCTTCGTGGCGGACAACTATTTGTAAATGAATATATTAATAGATCATACTCCTCGCTGTTTGGGTGGGAGCATGGTCTATTAATTAATTGTTATTCAAACGATTATCCGCCACGATGATTGATAAGCACCGACTTTTAGAAGTTGTTTAGATTTGTTTGAAGATTTTTTCACCTCAAAGAACATTTCAAACAAATCAAAACAGCTTCTTAGTCCTAAGTTGGCCACTGACCCTATGATTTCAGGCTTTACGGTCGCTGATCCTGTGGTTGCTGAGCCTATCGAAGCATCGAAGCGATTATAAATGCCAGTATTGTTTTAGCAATATTAATTGCTAATTTTGCTATGATTAATCGCTAAGCAATGAAAAGAATAATTGTCGCTTTGCTGAGTCTGGTGCTATCTGTCAGCCTCTATGCCCAGGAGATTACAGGAAAATGGATTCAGACCAATCAAGGTTCTGAGAATGGAATGGAAATGACGACATCAGAGACGCTTTTCATCGTGAAAAACGGCACATTCGAGGATGCCGTGGTTATGGAAATGAAATATACCGATGAGAAGGGCGGACAGGCTCCGGTTAAACTGAAAATCCGGATCTTATGCAGTGGTATATGGTCTCTTGAGGATAAGCTCTTGTCTCAGACCTTTGATGCCAAATCCGTCAAGACCGAGGTTCTGGAGCAACCGGACGGCTTCCCGAAATTCTTTATGAACGTCCTAAGCAAAAGTGTTGTCTCCGAGTTCAAGAAACACTCAAAAAAGCCGATACACTACAATGTGGTCTCTTTGACATCCGATAAGTTGCAGATTCAGGAGGTCGGCTCCAAAGAATCCGAAACAGAGACGTACACTCGTGCGAAGTAAGAATATGTCCGTGGTGGCTAATAGTTTGTAAATGAATATATTGGTAAATCCTGCTCTTCTGTATAGGAGGGCGGGATTATTTAAGTAACTGCCAGTCAACGGTTTATTCTCCACGAACCGTTGCCGGATGTTGCTCCTATGGTTACTGATCCTGTAGTTGCTGAGCTTGTCGAAGCATTACACCCCGATGATCCATTTGCTGCCCGGAAGCCGGGAGATGAGCTCTGAGGTGAGGGCACAGCAGATGAAGGTGCAGACAGCGATGAACGGAATCGCCGCGGCTGTGTGCAGTTGGAGTGTCTGGATTGAGACTACCGACCAGAGATGCAGCCAGAAGATGTGCATCAGGTACATTCCGTAGCTCAGTTTGGAAAGCCGCGTGATGATCTTCGGCGCTTCCTGACGCTTTATGCAGGAGAACATCAGGAAGGTTCCGGCTGTGAGGCAGACCACATTGATGGTGCAGAAATTCCATCCAAGTTCGAGTTCCGGAGTACTGATGACCACTCCGGGAATGGCCTGCACATAGAACGAAAGGATGGTGACGATGGCTCCGACAATCGTCAAAGCCGCTCCCACAATCATCTTCTTGCGGGTGCTCCAGTCAAGATGTACACGGATGTAGTGCGCCATCACGAGGTAGCCGAGGAATCCGGAGAAGTACCAAAGCAGGTGGTACTGGTTCCAGAAGCACTGTCCCCAGACTTCTCCGAACCAGCGGTTCAGGTACGGGATGCAAGTGGAGATAAGGAACAGGATGATGAAGAACCTCTCCTCTCGTTTGCCGACCTTTTCAATCCACGGCGAGATCACCGGAATGAAAAGGTACAGGCTGAACAGCGGGAACATGAACCACAGATGCCCGGCGAGTGACGGAAAATTCAACGGAATGTGTGTCAGGTCGTGAATGCTTGTCTGGAGGTCAATCTGTCCCCAAAGCATCGGCAATGTGGAGTAGAGAATCGCGAAGATGAGGAACGGCGGGAATATCTTCGTGAAACGCCTCTTGTAGAACTCCTTGGCCGACATCCCTTTCTTCATCGGCACCAGCAGGAATGCCGAGACAATCATAAAGAGCGGCACAGCCATTCTGGAGAACCCGTCGTAGAGAGACACGAACAGCCGATCGGTCTCGTTGGCCAGAAATGACTGAGGACCAGCCATATCGGTTGCCCCTGGCCCAGGATAAAAGTTCTCGCTCGCGTGCACAAGCATAACCAGAAAGCACGCGAACACCCGCACATAGTCCAGAAATACAATTCTTTTGCTGTTGTTCATCTCACTCTTCGCTTTTATATTCATTGAATTTTAATGTCCTTATGCGGTTCTCCAACCATACCGCCGCAAAGATAGAAAAAAGGAACTTCGTGCGCAACATCAGTCCTTTCACGCACGAGACGACTATTTTGATGCTTTCGTGCGTGAGACAGGAGGCTTTGCGTACGAAAAATTCGTATATTTAAACTTTTATTGGCAAACATTAAGAAGCCATTTTGAATTGTTTGTCTGAAGTTTTGAGAGTGAAAAACTTCAGGTTCGACCGCTTCTTCCAAGGAGGATAGCGGTGCTATCTGACTGAAGAAGCGGGAAGAAAATGAAGATTTTTTCACCTCAAAGAACATTTCAAACAAATCAAAACAGCTTCTAAACAAGCTGCAAAAATTTGCTTTTTGAGGTAGATGAAAAAGATATGAGATTCGAAATAGAATTAGATGGCAAAAAAGAAGAATCTAAAGTAGAAAAATATTTATGACTGAGATAACTCAAAATACTAACAACATCCCCGAATTGCAATCGCCTTTCGAGCAGCTGCGGGAGGTGGATGGCGATGGTAAGGAGTGGTGGAACTCACGCAGGTTGGCGCGGGTGATGGGGTATGGCAAGTACTGGAACTTCGAGCGTGTCATTGCCAAGGCGCAGGCTTGGACTTCACGGAAGGGGTACCATCTGGGTGAGCACTTTGTGGAGATTACCGAAATGGCTGAACTGGGTAGTGGGGCGATAAGGGAGGTGACAAGTGTTCGTCTTTCTCGTGCAGCTTGTATGGCTGTGGCTATGAACGCTGACCGGAAGAAGGATATGGTGAAAGTGGCACAGCAGTATTTCTCCTCTACTATGACTCCGGATGTGGCGGTGAGAAGCATGGAGTCATCCGTGCTTATGTACAAGGGTGGACGAGGAAAAGTGCAGGTGCAGGTCATTTTCGACACAAATACCTTTTGGCTTTCACAACAGAGGATGGCGGAGCTGTTTGGAGTGGATGTCCGTACTGTAAACTATCATCTCAAACAGATAGATGAGAGCGGTGAGATCCATTTGTCCGATACTATCCGAAAAATTAGGATACCTTCGGACAAATGGTCCGGCGAGGTGATGATGTACAACCTTGACGTGGTGATTGCGGTGGGCTATCGTGTGAACAGTTACGAGGCTACGCAGTTCCGGATCTGGGCTACGAGTGTGCTGAAAGAATATCTCACGAAGGGCTTTGTGTTGGATGAAGAACGGCTGAAGGGAAAGGATGTCTTTGGAGCGGACTACTTCGATGACTTGCTTGACCGCATACGGGAGATCCGCATCAGCGAACGTCGTTACTACCAGAAGATTGCCGACATTTACAGCGAGTGCAGTTCTGACTATGACAAGGACTCGGAAGAAACGCGCTCTTTCTTTAAGACGGTGCAGAACATAATGCATTATGCTGTCACCAGACAGACTGCGGCGGAGATTATCTATGAACGAGCCGATGCGGAACGTCCTCATATGGGCTTGACCTCCTGGAAGAATGCTCCTGATGGCAGGGTTATCAAGTCGGATGTGACTGTCGCCAAGAACTACTTGAGTGAAAAGGAGGTTGATTCCTTGAACAGATTGAGCAATGCTTTCATCGATATTGCGGAACAAAAGGCAGAGGATCATATCCTGATGACGATGGTGGACTGGTCAGGTCTTTTGCAGAGGTATTTGGACTTGAACGGCCGCCCTATGCTTCCTGATGTCGGCGGGGTTACACACGAACAGGCTGTAGAAAAGGCTCTCACTGAATATGATAAATTCCGTGTCATTCAGGATCGTGAAATGATGTCCGACTTTGACCGCCAGATTGAGTTGCTGTTTGGCGGCAAGAAATAGAAGCAAAAATTCGTATCTTTGAACTTTTGTTGATCGCGTTAAAAAACAAGCCGGTAAGGATGATCAAAGATTACCGGTTTGTTAGCGCTAAGAAAGGCAATAAGATGAAGGGAATATTCAGGGGCATATTCATAAGTCTGGCGCTGCTTGCGTGGGGCGGGCAGCGGGGGTGGTGCGTCACGCCGGAGTTCATCGACTCGCTGCGGGCGGAATTGTCGCTCAGGAATATGCCGGAGCGGATCCTTTTCCTGCCGTTGGCGTTGGCGGATCAGCGGTTTGACGACGGGAGGGAAGGAATATGGTCGCTCACGGCGCTGGACGCTATCCGGGGGACGGGACGTTTGCATGCAATGATTTCCGATTCCACGGACGTGCGGTTTGACGATCAGATTTCCACCGAAATAGCGCTCGGTCGGTTGCAGGAACTGTTCAATGAATATGGCGACTGGAATATGTCGATAGTGGCATTCGCAACAAGTCCGACGGCACTTGCCGCGATGGATTCCACGGCTTTTGCCGATGCCCGGATCCTTAAAAGTTTACGAAGAGCCGAGGAGGAATATTCAGAGAACATTCCGGCGGCGTTCGAGAGGATAGGGTCACTGGCGGAGAGGAGAAAGGCGGAGAGGTTGGCGTTTTTGCAGGAGCAGGCGGCTGCAAGGAAAGCCCGTCTGGATTCGCTGCGGAAAAAACAGGCCGCGAACACCGACAGGATTACTTACACAATCCGACGTGGAGACACGCTGGGAGGCATTGCTGCGAGACACCGGGTCAAGGTTTCCGACCTCAAGAGGTGGAACAACCTAAAGAGCGATATGATCCGCGAGGGACGTAAACTGGTCATTTACAAGTAGTCATTATGAAGCAATCCAAGGTACTTTTGTTTATCCTTTCAGTTTTCCTGATCCTTTTCGCGGTCTGGTTCGTCTTTCCGCCGAAAGGTGTCCAGGTGGGAGATCTGAAGTTGAGATTCCCGTCCTATGGGGCTTATCTGGCGGATCTGCAGGACAGTACGGCAGAGGTGGATGTGGACTCCGTGCTCTTGGCTGTGCAGAAAAGCTACGAGATGGTCGAAGGCTCGACGGATACGCTGCGCTACTACTATGACTACATCACCTCGAATCCAAACCGCATCTGTCTTCCGGATGATGACTACACGTTCTTCGATTCGTTGTTCGTGGAGATGGCCGCGGCGGCTGATTCCGGCCGCACGGTAAGGATTCTGCACTATGGTGATTCCCAACTGGAAATGGACAGGATCTCGGCTGTGTTGAGGCAGGATCTTCAGGAACGCTTTGGCGGCTCGGGGCCTGGAATGGTGCCTATGATCCAGAGGATTCCGACCGTGTCGCTCTCGCAGAACGCTTCGGGAAGCCTTACACGTTACGCTATGGTCGGCGACTCGCTGACAAAGAAAGCCTCGCATAAGCGTTACGGACCTCTGACACAGTTCACTGACGTTTCCGGCAATGGAACATTCACGTTCACCAGAACCAAGAACCGTTACTCTCAGGAGCTGGTCAAGTCAATCTCAAGGGTTTCCGTGCTTCTGGGACAGAACTCGGCAGGGTTTGAGATGACGCTTAAATGCGACACGCTGCCGGTAAGGAAAACCGTCATCGACTCGGCCAAAGCCGGAGTCTCGATGGTCACTTGGAACCTGCCTTGCGATGTGGAGAAGGGCACGATCAATTTCGCAGGGAACGCTGAGATCTATGGCGTAATGCTGGACGGAAAGGGAGGAGTCACGGTTGACAATGTCGCCTTGAGGGGATGCGCCGGATTCATCTTCTCGTCCATCAACCGTCAGGTGATGAAGGAAAGTTTCGACAAGACTGACACCAGGTTGATAATCTTACAGTTCGGTGGCAACGCGATGCCAGGGATAGCCTCGAAGAAGGCCATCTCGTCTTACGTCAAGAAGATTGTGATGCAGTTCGACTACTTCAAGGAGGTCGCTCCGCAGGCCCAGTTGATGTTCATCGGCCCGGCGGATATGTGCAAGAGCGAGGACGGGAACCTGATAACCTGGCCGCTTCTGCCGCAACTTAATGATTCTCTGAAAGTCAACTGTCTGAAGAACGGTGTCGCTTACTGGGACACGTTCAACGTGATGGGAGGTCCGGGATCGATGAAGAAATGGGCGA
>CAVBMN010000041.1:0-19677 GCA_963596515.1 bacterium | reverse complement strand
CAGTTGCGTGGTTATCCCCATACGGTTACACTATGTCCGAATCAATAAAGTGGACGACTTTTCGCAGCCAAAAATCGTGTGGGGAAACTTATGTCTGTCGGCCAGTTATGCTTTAGTTGACAAGGAGTATTTTGTGAATGCTCCATCTCCTATGATTGTTCCGGCAAGCAAATATTTATTGGCGATATTGAACTCAAGATTGGCTGATTTTTATATTCAATTGTTAGGCGTGACACGGAACGGAGGCTATTTCGAGTACAAACCTGTTTTTGTTGAACAATTACCGGTACCGGTCCTTCGGAACAACGATTCTTACTTGTTAAAACTTGAAGATTTAGTCAATTCATTAGATTACCAAGCGATTGACCAGTGTGTTTATGACCTCTATGGCCTTTCCGAAGAAGAACGAGACTATTTAAGTTGCAGCCCGAAGTAACAAATCAGATATTGTGCGTATAATCAAACCTTTCACTCACGAATTAAGTGATGAAGTGCCTATTGTGCGTGAGAACAGATATTCCACGCACGATGAGAGCTGGGTCAGTCAGTACCGAGGAAATACTTCCCGATCATATTCTTCAGTTCGTCTTCCGTGATATTCGTAATACCCGTCTTCACGATTTCAGCATATTCGGAAGTTTTGGATCGTATGACGCGCTTCATCTGTTTGCCGTCAATTCTCGCGAGCAGGTGAAGGTTGCCTCGGTAGGCTTGTTCAAGCCTTGCACCCTCGATCGTGTGGCCATTAATTTCAAAGACAATATTCTGCCTTTTCGCCAGTCCCCAGTCTTCAAGGTGTCCAGTCAGACACATCTCAACCAGACTTATCCACTTCTCTTGAACGTAAGACTCTTCGGCGAATTGGCGGAATCTGGCGACGGCATCCGCAACCTCTTCGATGATGGCCTCGGCCTTGCGTATTCCGTTCTCCTTTGCAAGGTCACGGACATCCTCGATTGTGATGCCGGAGACTTTTCCTCTAACCATAATGCAGTGAGCGTTTTCCGGCAGGTAGCCACCGGTGTTGAAGATGTAAGACATATCGTAAGCCGGCGACAGACTCCACTTTCCCTGCTCATCCATCAGAAAAGAGAAATTCTTGTTATGGTCATCAGTGTTGTTGGCAAGTATGTTGAAAACCATCCGGCGGAAAATCTCCTCGGAAGCAGACTCCGGAAGTCGCATCTTGCGGCAAACCATCAACAACTTCTCGTAACTATCCGCATCAGGATATAAGGCGGCAAGTGTCTGAATATGTAGTTTCCTGCCTTGCTGCCGATCAAAACGCCGAGTCACAAAATGCCGCTGCCCGTCAATCTCCATCAGCCTGCACGGCATCATCTTAATCCCGGCGGCTGTGGCCATTCTGTAATATGCCATTTCAAGCTCTGCCGCAGACCGTTCCGGATCGCTAAATTTTAGAATACAGTACTCGAACCCTTCCTGCCCGGAAATCTGCCCGCTACGAATTTCACCCGTCTCCGGATTGATCGCAAGGATGGCTTTTGGCTGCCGCCCTCCCGCCGATGTTCCTACAGCAATCAACGCCCTCATCGTTATCGTTTCCTCTGACCGTATCCTAACATTCTCTCGCTCCGCGAATATTCTTTGAGCCAACTCTGTCAGTGTCTTGAGATTAATCTTCTCACTTTGTTTGATTCCGGAGGTTTCGGGGATGAATTCCAACGCACCCATCCCACGTCTTCCGATGAACGATAATACGTCAAGCGGAGTGATTTCCTGATTGCGTAGGCCATTCTCCACACGCCAGCACTCGAAGACCTGATTCCCCCAAGCATCCGGCAGAGAGTCCGCGATGAATGGAGGCAGTCTTTTGAATATTTTCGTTTCTTTATCGCCCATAATTGGACGTGCACTTGTCGTGTTCTTTATCGACGCGATGAGCGGAAATGCGTCCAGGTTCCCTTCAAGGAACTCACGACTATATTCAAAATATGAGCAGCCGCGCCGGCCATCCCACGACAGCCGTCCGATCTCCTTGTCCCAAAGAATCACTTTCAATGTGCTTGTGATCATACCTTTTTATGACGTATGCGTTGAACTTTCCTATTGTTACTTTTCATAAGATAGGCTGACTCCGGAAGTTCCGGTAAAACCTCATCAAGAGCATCGATGCAGCCGATCGCTTTCATCAACATCAGAAACGAAGCCAAGGATATGCCTGTCGCAGCCCCTGTCTCAAACTTATGAATAGTACCTATCGTGAGTCCGGATTGCTCCGCCACGTCCTTCTGGGTCATATTTGACCTAAGCCGATAATCCCGGAACCGACTTCCCAGCATCTTGACCAGCTCGGGGATTGAATATTCATAATAATCCGACATAATCCTATTTTAAATTATTCTATACTATAAGTTAATGTCAAATATTTCACATAAAATATCGTATAGCGTTATTTATTGTTGCAAAGATAGGATTATTATTGTGGATTTCAAACATCAGACAGTCAACTCTCTCACATATTAGCGTAAGTGTTATATGATGACTCATCAACCATCCCAGTTCGTGCGTAGGAAACTGGATTTATCGCACTGAGAATTAACTTTGGAAGTGTTTATCTAAATCAACAATAGTTAGTTTTGATGTAATTGCGCTCTTCCGTACTCAAACCATATAAATCAAAAACATATTCAGTTACCTCTTGCTCTATACAATTATCAGTCATTTCTGACAGGAACTCTATTTTATTGGTAAAATAAATGTTATCCTCATCCGATATGCTTGGAAGCATTAGTGGTTCAACTGCCTGAACGCTCACAAGCAAGTCACCGGTCCCTGTCTTAGGTGCGTCTTTCAGCAAGAAATGTCCCATAGGTGAATTGAGTACACAGCAAATAAATTCGATGTTCTTGCCAACGGCGAAACACGTGCTGTCCAAAGACAACAATCCATCTTTATCATAAGAAAATCGAAGAATGGAACCGACTCTTTTCCACACGATTTTCGGCTGCTGGAAAAAGTCCAAATAAGCGCAGTTACGGAGGTTGTAAGGAGTGTCGCCTTGATCGGCTCTGGTCTTGATTTTATCCCAGAACTGGTCCAAATGGGCTTTGATGGCGGGGTAGTCATTGATGTCAATGCGTGGAATCTTGCCTTTCACGCCGTTGTGAGTGTTGATTAGCCACAGTCCCGCCCAGTCGTAGGAGTAACGTTTGATGTCACGGCCTCTTAAAATTGGCCTTATTATCTCATTCGTTCTTTGGCGCTCCTCATCGGACTTACAGTTTGAAAGGATCTCATCGCGCCTTTCGGTTGTTATTATGAAGGCCTCGTTGTAACCAGTCAGCACACCCCTGAAGATATTTATGTCCCACTCCCTCAGCGGCTTCCCCACGCTTTCGATCTTTCGCTTGATGCTCTGCTCGATGGGGCTCAGGACCACCCAGGCATCGGAGCCGGCGAATCCGCAGACGGTGCCCTGTTGCTGAACGTAAACGCCGAGATTATTGATGACATCACGGGGCTGACCGGAGGTCACGGCGCAGAGGGTGTCGCGGGTGTTCGGGGACTTTTCGAAGAGGAGGATATTGGTGTCCACGGTGGCGCTGTCGAAGACTTTCACACCGGAGAAATCTATCAGAAGGCGTGGATTGGTCTTGTCGGAAAGGAAAGACCTTGTCTTCTCACCGTAGCCGGCCCGCATCCATTTGTTCGAAGTGATGAAGCACAGGAGGCCGGACGGTATGAGCAGCTGCCAGCCAAGCTCGTAGAACAGGCAATAGATGTCACCGGTACGCTCGTAGGTGGCATATTCCATCTTTGAAAGGGCATCGGCAGCCTCACCCATCTTTTGAAGCTGGATGTACGGAGGATTGCCGACAACGCAGTCGAAACCAGTGAAGCGGCCATCCTCATCCAGAACCTCAGGGAACTCGATGCGCCATTCGAAGGCATCGATGAACAAGCGGTTGTTACGGATGGCGTCCACCTCTTCCTGAAGACGGGATATTCGTGAATTCAAGTCCTTGATCTTCTTGTCGTACTTAGCCTGCTCCTTTTTGCTGGCCTCGAAAAGCTGAGGGGCTTTCAGGTTATGGAGTTCCCCTTTCAATTTATTCAATCTCAAAAGTTTCGGATCGTTCATACACATCTGGGCGTGGAGTCCGGACTTGATCCGGAGAATCATCTCCTCAAGGGAACGCTTGAGTTCCTTGGTGTGGGCGTTCTTGTAGTCGGAGACCGCGGCTTTATATTCATTGATGGATATTCCGGAATCGCGGAGGATCTCCGAGATGTCCTGGGTGATGTCGTAGCGGTGCAGGAGAGAGTTGCCGACCTTGATGTTGATGTCGATGTTCGGGAGGGTCTCAAGTTCGGTGTAGCCGCTTTCCTTGGTGTAGAAGGCGTTTTTAAGGAGCTCGATCCAGAGCCTCAGGCGGCAGATGTTGACGGCGTTGGGGTTGATGTCCACTCCGAAGAGGCAATTCTCGATGACGCGGCGTTTCTCGCTGAAAAGAGCCTCCTGAATCCTTTGACACTCAGGGTTTCCGGGAATATACGCAAATGGCTCGCCGTCCGCGTCCGAGACCATCAGCTCGTCATTCACGATCTCGATGCTGTAGTCCTGCTTCTTGATGCGGCGGCCATCGCAGTCCAGCAATATTCCTAAATCATACTTCGTCCTGATGATCTCGTTGAGAACGGAGACGAGGAAGTGGCCGGAGCCGACGGAAGGGTCGCACACTTTCAGGGAATCCACTATGTCGTTCGCCTTGCGCAGATCATCCAAATCCTTGTCTTTCAATGCATCATAGTCACGGCAATTCCATCCCATCGCATCATTGAACTTGCGGACGACAGCACGCCTGATGGTCTCCTGGCTGATGTACATCGTCACCGCTCCAGGCGTGAAGACCGAACCGTCGCGATGACCGTTTATCTTTTCGAATATCAGACCCAGAACCGAGGCACTGATCAAGGTCTTGGCGTTGTCGCACACATCCTCCGAACCATCTCCCGAAAAATCGTATGAGTCAAGGAATTCCAGCAGATAGCGAAGCGCCGACAGACGGCCGCCACGGACATCCTTCATCACTGTGCCGGCGCAAAGCGGCAGCTCTCCCCCACCAAGGTTGCTCACGCGGATTGTCTGCCGCTCAAGCGGACTCATCTCAAACAGCGAGCTATTCAAATACGGAATCTTTGAATATCTTGCACTTACACTCTCGGGGCGATCCGCCGGACGCTTGGCGAGAACCTGAAAGAAAAGTTTGTTGAGCTCGTCATAATCCGGAATCATCGACGGATTCAGGAATGAATATGACCGGTCACCCTTGTGGTATTTGATCAGCTGGGCCTCAAGGAGTTTCAGGAACAGAACCCTGTTCACCCAACATATTGACAGAGAAAGGGCCACATTGAACATCCGTTCCTCTCGGTCCGCACCGTAAGAGGAAAGGCGCGGTACTCTGTCCAGCCAATCCTCGGCGTCAAGGATGTTCATCGCATCCTCGATGATGGAAGCCGGGTTGCGCTCGCCTTTCCGACATCGGGTGATGATGCGCTTGTGGCTGTCCTTATCCTCTACTTCCTCCAGGCCGATGATGTGTAGAAGTTCGCTATAGAACTTGGTGTTCAGTTTGTTGCTGTCAGTCTGAAACTGTTTCTTGAGAAGGTTCTCCGGGCTGAACACCTTGTAAAGGTCGATGAGTTTACGGTCTTCTCCGTCTTTAAGAAATGGCTGGTACTTACGGATGTCGAACCAGACATATTCAATGTCCTCGGCCACCGCCGCTATGCACTCGGAAGCGATCTCTTTGTAGAAGAAATCGGTCTTTTCCGAAGTGAGGCTGCCGGAGTTGAATTCCTCGTAGCGACGGAGAAGGCGTTTGTTGGAATAGAAGACGCGCTCGAACTCCTGGGCGTCGAATATGAAGAACTCATAGACGTTGGTGGCGATCAGTTTCTTCAACTGGATATTCTTTTTGCCCACCCTCTCGCGCAGCCAGTAAAGCAGAAGTTCCTGCATCGCCTTGCGGTTCAGGTCGCTTCTGGAGACCATCTCTGATGTGTTGGATGGCATCTTGACCTCGCATATCACGCCCACAGGCGCGTCTATGCCGCTTCCAAGGTGGATGGCACAGTCAATCTTACCGTTCGGGGAGACTTTATAGTCCTGACCATAGAACGTCTGCTTGAGAAAGTCCATCAGGTCGCCTTTGACCTTCTCCTCGGTGTCGATGTGCCCGATCTGCTCGTAGAAAATACGGAGCTGTTTTTTGAATATCTCGAAATCAGACTTGTCCACAGGGAGTTGCTTGTAGGCTTTGTTCAGAGACTTGGCGATTGACAATTCAGGCATAGCGGTGGGTTTTGCTTTGTGTTATTATGCAAAAATAGTAATTGGCTGAGAAAAAACGTACTATTTACCGCAACTTTTATATACGAAAAACCGTGATTTCACAGAGGACAATTCTGTGGAGCCACGGTATTTTTCCTGTAAAGGTGGTCACTTCGACAGGCTCAGTGACCGATGTATTTGTTATGGTAATCAAGCTACTTCGACAAGCGGTTGGTGAGCCTGCCGAACCACGGCGGCCGGAGCACTGTTTACTTGGCGTAAAATCGGTACTCGGTCGTGGAGCGGTAGGTCTCGCCGGGGCGGAGGACGGTGGACGGGAGATCGGGACGGTTCGGGGAATCAGGGAAATGGATGGTTTCCAGAAGCATACCGCCGAACTTTTCCATCGGCTTGCCGTTCTTGCCGATCATCTTCTCGCTGAAGCTGCGGGCTGTGAAAGTCAGAAGGCCAGGTTCCGTGGTCCACGTCTCGACACCACGTCCGCACCGAGGCTCGTAAAGGTCGGCGGCCTTGCCGAACTCTCCGAGAGGCTTGTTCAGGTACCAGCAGACGGAGAAACCACGCATCGTGATGAAATGCTCGTTCGGAGTGTCGATGGCATAGTCCACACGATGGGGCTCACGCATATCGAACGGAGTGCCCTCGACAGGCTCGGCGGCACCTTTCGGCACAAAGTGCGAATTGTTCGGAAAATACCTGTCCGCATCCACTTTAAGAATATGATCCATAACATAACCGCCATCCTGCCCTTTCAGATTGAAGTAGGTGTGGTTGGAAAGGTTCACGACTGTAGGTTTGTCCGTCGTAGCCTCATATTCAATCTTGAACACGTTGCCATCAGTCCACCAGTAGGTGACGGTACAGTTCATATTCCCAGGGAAGCCTTCCTCTCCATCAGGGCTGAGGCGGGAGAAACGCACGCCGACCCTGTGCTTTTCCACCAAGGGTTCCGAGTTCCAGACTTTCCTGTCGAAGCCGTTCACGCCGCCGTGGCAGATTACAGGTTCCCCATCGAACTTTTCATTCGCGTTGAGCTTATATTCAACACCGTCAAGGGTGAATTTTCCGCCGTCGATTCTGTTGCCGAAGCGGCCGATGACAGGTCCGAAGAACCGTTCCTTGCCGGTCTCGAATGTGCGGATGTCACCGCATCCCTGAACGACATCGTCAATCTTGCCATCGCGGTCAGGAACACAGATTCTTACGACACGGCAGCCGTAATCAGTGACCTCCATACTGGCTCCCGAGGAATTGACAAGACGGTAGATCAATGTAGGTGTACCGTCCGACAGGCTGCCGAAACTTTTGCTGGTGACTCCACGGGATGATCTGGCCGCATCCGCGCCAAAGACAGATGCCAGCGACAGCATCAAAGCCAATGCTACATTCTTGATATTCATAATATTCAAAGATTACAATCCAGATACAAGCATCCATTTCTGAGGATTCCTCTCCCCTGTCGGGATGATGGCGTCCTCACCGCCCTCCATATCGAACAGCGCCAGATTGACAAGCACCTTGCCATCCTGGATTCCGACGGATGAGCGCGGAACGACAATCTCCGCAAGCCATCCGTTGTCCTTGTCGGATGGATCGGACAGGGTTGCGTCGTAGCTGACGTAAGCCTTGATACCAAGATCATTCTCGAACCATCCTCCGGCATAGTTTCCTTGGTTGCGGACACCGGAAAGACCGACCTTCACCCTCACAGATTTACCGTTCAGCGCTGTCTGATCCGGCTGCGCGAGGAACAACTGAATATAGTCGTCCTTCGAGACGTTCTCATCCAGTGATTCAACCAGGAAATAAAGATTGTCCGCATCGGCCGCGCACCTTAATGTCGCCTGCGCCTGACACTTGCCTCCTACGAACAAAGCATCGTCAGTCTTGAGCCAGTCAGAATTGTCCCCGTCAGCTGAAACCTTGTGTGACGAGGCCTTTATGCTATGGTTCAAAGCCTGCTTGCAAAGGGTTACACAGATGTTCTTGTTGTCCGTGCTGTTGCGCATATACGCCACAATCTCGTGCGGATTATCCACCATCAAAGATCCCCAAGAGCCCTTGGCCGGAAGATGTTTGAACGGCTCCCCGAAGTTCTTCGCCTTGGAGTCACCGACACGCTCCCACAGGTAAGTTGACTCACCATAGGAGACAACGGTCTCACCAGAAGGGAACTGCTGGAGACTCGGAGCTCCGCCTTTCCAAAGGTCGATAGCTCTTTCAGACGGGCCTACAGGAGCGGATTTGACATCCAGACCGGAACCGTTCCTTTCCTCGCCGCTGATATATTTCCAGTTTCCGTCCTCAGGCGACCAGGCAAAAGCGATGTTGAAATTGACCTTGCCACCGGTCGGATAATCGTGCGCGGACTCAAAGACACCGGCCTTCTGGCGACTTCCGTTCAGTATGATAAGTCCCGGCATCTGGTCGGTGAACAGCCATTTGTCCTGATGTTCGTCGTACCAGGTGTGCCTAATGACACGGTACGGTTCCTTCCCGAGTTCCGGCAACCAAGTCTTTCCTCCATCGGTGGAACGCACCATCGACGTGCCGGAATGGCTTCCGGAGATCCAAGGACGGCTTTCCGAGAAGTAGAGTTCAAGGTCGCCGTCAGCCTCTTCAAGCATTATCGCCTCCCAGTTTGGTCCACGGTACACCTCGAACGGCTCGCTCCAAGTCTTGCCGTTGTCGGAACTGCGTCTCATCACAATTCCCTGCTCGTCACGCCATTGCCAGAAGGCATACGTTCCGGTGGTTCTGAACGAAGCGAACATCAAGACATCGCCATTGCTCAAGACCTTGCCGAAGCCATTGGTAAACAGCCTCGTGGCTTCCTGCCCGCGTGCATTTGTGAGACTGTACGAGGCGAACAGCTTTCCCTTGCCGGTCCAGTTCACAAGATCCGGACTGGTCGCCCAAAACACAGTGGAGCCATTGCCTCCTGAATAATAGTCCTGGGCTGTAAGAATATACGTTCCGTCAGCGAGTTTGACAATTCTGGAATATGCCGGCGAATCCGTCCCAAGCACAGCCGAACCGTTAACGTTCACTATCGAGCGGTAATTCAGCGAAAGCACGGAACGCTGCCAATCATCGGCGTGGGAGTTAATGGCATCCTTTCCTGCGTTAAGTTCACCGAACGGAGTCAGTTTCAGTGTCTTGGAGACAGACTCCCCGCCTTTGCTCCCGCCATTATCAGGATCTTCCGGCTTGCACGCCAGAAGCGCAAGCACGGAAGAAGCCAAAAGAACAGTGAATATACCTTTCCTATTCATAAATATCATTCTTCAATATTTCATTTCAACCTCAGGCTGAGCCACTCGGACGGATAATCGGAGTTCTCGCCCTCCACATCCTCGATCTGCCAGGCCGGCTTCTCCGACGTCTTGTCCTTGTAATGACGCCTTAGGTGAGCCTTCAGTACCTCTCCGGCGGATGGTTTGCCTCCAAGAATATCCCAAGGGACAGACAGTTTGGCGGCAAAGCCCAAATCCTCGTCAGAGTCATCGTTCAGAGTTCCAGAGACCTCCACAGAATCCGCCGCACCCTCGGAGACTTTCCGCCACGAGAAGTTGTCCTCAACATAAACGACATAAGCACCAGCTCCGTTCACCACAATCTTGTACTGAGGACCACCGATTCTGGCCAGCAGAAGTTCGACAGCGTCGGAGTTCTCCGTTGTCAGCGCAGTGAGTTTCCGGTCATAAAGGTACGAAATCAAAATAAAATTCTCGTCTGTCCAGCCAAAATCCGTGAATATTCTTGAGTCGGTCAAATGCCCTAAGAACCAGCAGTTGTTGCTGTCCTGATTGAACTTCTCCACCGGTTCAGGCGCAACATCTCCTTTCTCAATGGTCTTGGAATAGTTCAACCATCCGGTTATGGCGCGGACAAGACCTCTTGTCTTTCCGTCAGCCTGATATTTCACGGTGCCGGTCGCAATGACCTTGTTGTCCCCGATGTAATCCACCGAGCCCCAATACCCATCGAACGGAGACGAGGCGTTGGTGAAATTGTCGGCCTTTTTGTCACCGATGAATGTCCAGATACCCTGCTGGCCTTTGTACTGTCCGTTGCTGAGCACGACCATCTCACCGGTTCCGAGTTTGGTGCTGTAAGGTCCATAGCCGTAGAAGTCCTTGTTCAGCTGCTTATTCATCGGCCACTCCGGCCCGCCGGCCTTGCGGATGGCCTCCAGATCACGGTGCCAGTTGGTCTCCACATCAGTCTTCACGACCACCGGAGTCTGATCCACAACCCACTTGCCGTGCCAGACCTCTATAGGAACAGCGATGCCGTTGTTGTCGTCAAGCCACACTCCGGAAGGCATCCCGTCATAAGTCGAACGGGAATCCACAGTTCTGGCTATCACTTCGTTATCATCAATCCCGCAGCACTCTTTTCCCTGCCAGGTCTTGCCTCCGTCAAAAGAGCGGATCACAACCGTCTGCGGAGCGGACATATTGTCGATAAGTTCCTGCGAAGAGGTTATGTACATCTGGATCTCGCCGGAAGGGAGCTGAAGCATTGCCGGTTCCCAGCATCTTCCCCTGTAAACCTCAACTGGCTCAGAGAACGTCTTGCCGGAATCACTGGAGAACATCACTTCTATTCCGCAGTTCTCGTTCGTGTTCGGAAGGTCATTATAACCTTTCTTGTACCGCCATTGGTAGGCCAACAGAATCCGTCCGTCATTCAGCTCGATAAAGTCAGGATTCACATAGACCTTCTCGTCCTCACCTACAGTCGAGACCGCCGGGGAAGTCTTCACAAGCAGACTTGCGTCAGACCAGGTCCTGCCGTTGTCCTCACTTCGGCGTACATAGACATCCCAACCGAAATGGTCATTCTCGAAAGACATCAGGAGGGTTCCGTCGGAAAGCCTTTTGATGCGTGGATAGTAGAGGTTTTCTTCCACAAATCCTTCACCGGCCACATTGACTGATGTCATCTCCGTGAATGTGGAGCGGTCCCAGGATATTCTCACATCCTTTGTCTCCGGCCATTCCTCCCGGCCGCAGCTGGCGGCCAGAAGAAGGAAGGCAGGGACGATCGTTTTATATAACTTAAGCATATTCAAGCATTTATTTCAATTCCTTGAGCATAACGTTCGGCCAGAGATTGTCTACTTTCAGCCTTACCGACTCCTCGAAGCACTTTTGAGCCTCAGAGACTTCGCCAAGACCAAGATATCCAAGTCCCATCGTGTAATACGCCTTGGTGTTGATGCTCTCGACAGTTGAGCCTGTGGTTCCCTCTGCCCCGTAGAAGTTGACGAATTCGGTCACAACACTGGATTTTCCAGACTCCACAAGACCGTCAAACAAAGTCTTGGCCTCAACGGATTTTCCGAGTTTGGACAATGCGAGCCCCTTCCAGTAACGATATTCAGTCCCCTTGTCATCGACAGCGGCGGCCTTCTTGTAGGCGGCCATAGCCTTTGACTTCTGTCCTGCGGACTCGTAAGCATTGGCAATGTTCCACCAGATCTGCGCGTCACGCGGCGTGCGCTCATCGACAAGGAACACCTGATGGTTGACAGGATATTCAAAAGCCTCGTTGAAGAGGGCCAAAGCCTCCTTGGAGTTTCCTTCGGCAAGTTTCTTCTGCCCGGCGAGGATCAGAGCGTCCACATAGACATCGTGGAAGTTGGCGACTCCCTCACGGGTTGGGAAGTAGCAGGTTCTGAGCAGGTTGAGAACGTAATCATATTCACCGACAAATGTTCCGGTAATGACTTCGGCGGCAAGAGGATAGTAGCGTTTGACACAGGTCCCGTGATGCTTCCTAAGAAGTTCGAAACGCTTTCTGACATCAAACCCGCCGGCCTCATAGACCTGGTCGATCTCTTCCAGGAAGAGTGCGTTGTCCGGAGCGAGTTCCACTGCCTTTTCGTAATACTTGGCAGCCTCTGCATAGTTTTTGGTGTACAGCCAGTTCGCCCATCCGAGATTCCTCCAGGCCATAGCGTTGGACGGATCCATCTCAATGCACTTTTTCCACTGTGCGATGGCGTTGTCCTTCTGCTTGTCGTACAGGAGGTTGCCAAGATAATAGTGAGGCTTGGCGCTTTCCGGACAATATTTCATCGCAAGATTCAGCACATCGATGGTCTCCAGACGGAACGGATTGCAGTACTTCGTAGGGAGCGCAAGGGCATCTTTGAACCATTTCTCAGCGGCGGTCTTGTCGCCGGCCTTGTCAGCGAACCATCCGAGCCACATCTTGACCGTAGGGTAAGGCTTGATCGAGTCAGCATATTTAAGAAGTTCGACGGACTTGGCCTCAAAGCCATTATGCATATATTTAAGAGCCAGTTCAATATACGACTCAACCTCGTCACGCATCAAAACCTTCAGACTATCTGTGCCGCAGAGCATATCCCTCTCGGACACAGCGTAGGAATTGAGCGGATCCTCGGCGAGAACCTGGTCCACACAGGTCAACGCGTCATCTTTCCTGCCAAGTTCACGGAGTATGCTTGCCTTGAGATCAAGTGCCTCGAAGTTGCGGCCGTTGTAAGTCACAGCCTCGTCAAGACGCTCAAGAGCTGACTCATAATCCTTGGCGGATGAATATATCTGAGCGAGCTGATAGTTGGCGGCGGAATTGTAGGTGTAGTTCCACACGGCTCTGTAAAGGGTGTCGATGGCGGCCTCAGTCTTACCCTGGATCTTCAAAATCAGACCAAGGTTGTACATAGCCTCGCAGTCCTTCGGACGGGTGTAGTCGTGGGTCAGCCTGACGAGAGCCTTGCGTAGGTAGGCGGCTGCCTTGTCATATTCCCCTCTCTGTCTGTACCACACGCCCATACGGGTGTTGGCACGGGTGTCGCCAGGATCACGGCGAAGAACCTCGTTGAAATAGTCGGTCGGATCTATGAACGGGTTGTGGAACTGGAGGTTACGCAGACCTACCAAGTAGCATTCCTCGGTGTTCTCGATCTCTTTCGGGAGTTTAGGACGCTCGACAATGGCCGGCAGCGGCTTATTCGGATCCTTGACAACAGGCTTGTAGGAAAGCATCGTCTTGCCTGAAGCGTCCTCAAGAGTCATCGTCAGGGATTTAGTGTCGATGCTCTTGTCAAGTTTCACGGTGTTCACGAATGGCTTGTCTGGAGCGACATCAGCCGTGGCGGACCAAACCTCACCGTCAGCGGAACGGAGCACAACTTTCAGACCCTTCATCGGCTCCGTCGTGTTGACGCCGACCAGAACCTTCTGGCCATCAAGGATATCCATATTGATAGCGGCGTGTCTGTCACCGGCCTTCACCCCTTCCATATCACGGATTCCGTACCAGTACTGCGAGAATTCCTTCGTCTCATAAGGCGCGGACCAGTTGTAGTCCGGCTGGTTGTCGGAATACGCTCCGGCCATCAGCTCACAATAGTGTCCGGAATTGTCGGTAAGAATCTTTGTGTCCCACTCCGAGTTCGGGCCCCAGAGCCAGAACTTTCCACCTTTGATGATGTTGTGGTTGCCGGTCAGCATCGTTCCGGCGTGACGGCCGTGGTCGTAACCGGCTATGAAATCCTCCTTGAGGTCATAGACGAACATCGAGTTGGACATATAGTGGTTCTTCCACCAGGAAGCGTCGATGCCGTTCTTGTAGAAATCCATTCCGTTGAAAGGCTCGTGGGTGATCGGCCAATGGGCCATCCAGTTCTTGCAATGGAATGTGGCGAACTCAACGCTCTGCGGGAATATGATCTGGTAGTTCTCGTCCACAAGGGTGGAGACATTCGACCAATAGAGCATCGAGTTGTTGTCCATCGTGGAGTTCATCAGACGACCGGTGATCTCCATATAAGACTTGCCTGGATGCAGGGTCACACCTATCGCCCAGGACATTCTGTGGCGATATTCAGTCTCTCCCACCCAGATTGTCTTGCTGCCATCGGCGTTGCGCTCGATCCGGTAGTCGCAAGGTGTGTGTGTAGTGGCCCTGTGGTGATGGAAGACGTTCCACTCCACACCGCCTGACACCCAGGCTCCGAGCATTCCGACATTCGCCGGCTTGATCACGTGGTTGTGGTAGAATATGTCGTAGCCGTTAGTCTTGTCCACGGCATAGATGAGACGTCCGCCGATCTCCGGCAGGATGCACAATTCGACATATTCATTCTCCATATAGAGAGCCTTGTAGGTGACAGTCTCCTTCTGACGGGTCATATTGTCGTTCAGGAGGTAAGGATAGACGCTTCTGCGCGCCCTCTGGTAGGACCAGTCCCTTTCGAAGATAGGAGCCTCCTCAGGGTCGTTCAAAAGGTAGGTGGGCATATCGATTGTCCCTTCCCAAGCCTTCACATCGTCCTTGCCGTTCTGCGCTCCGGCGTTTCCGGCGCAGGCAAGCACAGCCAAAGCCAATAAAAGTCGCTTCATATTTGTCAGTTCAATTTTGTTTTATGAATATTCACGCAATCAATACCATCCGTCGTTCTGTTCAAGATTCGGGTTCTTCTCCTTCTCGGATGAAGGGACAGGCCACTTGAGGTAGGAATCTCCGCCATAGACATAATCATAGACCGGCGAGCCCCAGCACTGTTGAAGTCCCTGCGCGAAGTCGATCTTGCGGGCCTTCCATATTCCCCAGCGAAGTTCCTCAAGATAGAGTTGCTCCTCGCAGGCAAGTTCCCAATGCTTCTCGTCCTGGATTCTTTTGCGCAGGTCATCCTGACCGGTGACTTTGAGCCAATCCGCTCCGGAATCGAGCTTGGCCACACCGGCCCTTCCACGCACCTCATTGACATAGCCGACCGCATCGTCAGTCTTACCCTGCTCGTTAAGGCACTCGGCCAGACAAAGAAGCACATCCGCGTACCTGATGACCGGGACATCCACAGGATTGTAGGTGACGTTCATATGCTCCTTGCCGACGGTGACGAACTTGCGGATGCTGTAGTACATATGGGTAGGAGAACCTGTTCGGAGATCAAAGTCCGGAGCGTTCTCGGAACGGTACGGCCATCTGGTCTGATAGTTTCTGGCGGCGCCGGACGCGAAACCGCCAAGGTAATCAGTGTAAGGGGCGATGACGGTGGCGGCCAGACGAGGATCCCTGCCGGTGTAGGCCTTGAGAATCCTGGCCTCGTTGCCGGTTTCGTCATACTGGGACATATCAGCCCCGTAAGCCTTCATTGTGGCCTTTTCGGTGTCCGTCATATTGTTCCTGAGGAAATAGACGCTTCTGGCCTTCACATCCATCCCGTCGTAGCCCGGAATCACATCATCGAAAGAGAACGGCCTTCCGTCCGCCCACTGGTAGGAGTTCACGAAGTTCACATTCATAAAATAGTGGCTCTGACCGTTGCCGGCGGTCATCCAGTTGCCGTAGGTGCGGCTATAGACATTGCCGTGCGACGGAAGATCCTCCATCGTGATGGAGAAGACCATCTCATCCGACTTCTCGTTCTTCTCTGTGAATATGTCAGCGTATGCTCCCTTGAACAATCCGAAGCCGCACTCCCCTACCTTGAGGAAATCAGCCTCAGCCTTGTCCCACTGCTTCAGCCACATATAGACCTTTCCACGGAGTGCGTAGGCGGCACCTTTGGAGACACGGCCATAGTCACTGCTGCCGGAGCTGTACTTATTAGGGAGGACTTCGCAAGCAATGACATCATTGAGATCATCCAGCACCACATTCCAGACCTGTTCCTCGGTCTCGCGTCCCCTTGTATATTCAGAAGGAGCGAGGTTTTCAAGATAGACAGGGACTCCGCGCCAGAGGGCGTTCAGCCTGTAGTAGCAGTAGGCTCTGAGGAACTTGCACTCGGCTATTCTGAGGGTACGTACATCCTCGGAAAGGGCGGTGGTCCCGCCTATGTTGGCGATCACGTCATTCGCCCTGTTGATTCCTTCGTAGAATGTCTTCCACGTGCTAAGGAACAGGGAGTTGTTGGACTGCACGAGTCCAAGCATAAAAGGATATCTTAATGATATGCTCTGGTCGTTCACATCCAGCACGGAAGAGAAAGCGTCCCAGTTCGTACCCGTTATGCTGTTGTAGTTGGCCAGCAGGTTGCTGTACACTCCTGTGACAGCGTTCTCGGCCAACGTGGCGGAACTGTACACGGTGTTCGAGCTCACGGTGTCGTAAGGGAACCTGTCCAGAAAATCATTGCAGCCGAGCAACGTGGCGGCGGAAGCCAATGCCGCCATTATCTTTGTTATGTTTTTCATTTCAGACGATTGTTTAGAATTTGAGACTCAGACCGAAGGAATACTGGCGAAGAAGAGCGTAGTAGTTCATCTTCTCGGAGATCTCAGGATCCATTCCCGGATACTTGGTGATGGTCAGCAGGTTCTCTCCACTGAAGAAGATCCTGAAATCCTGGACGCTCAGCCTTTTCATCCATTTCTTAGGGAAGGTGTAGCCAACGGTGAGATTCTTCAGGCGAAGGTAGTCCGTGTCGTAAAGGAACACCTTGGAATAGCACTGGCCGCCGTTCTGCTCCGAACCGTAGTTCATCGTCATACGTCCGTGCTTGGATGTGATGTTTGTCCTCGGGTCGTCCGGATTCTCCGGATCATAGAAGTAGTGGTTGTAGGAGATGTCCTTAGGAAGAGAGAAGTTCGTGCCTGTGGAGTAAGCGTTGAAGCCGACATATCTCCAGTAGGTCTGCGCTCCGCCGGAGCCGTTCCAAAGCATAGAGAAATCGATTCCCTTCCAGCCGAGCTCAACCTGGAATCCGTAGTAGAACTTAGGGGTCATCGACGTGCCCGTGAACATATAGTCGTTGGCGTCGCCATAGACACCGTCACCGTTCTCGTCGGCATAGATGTAGTCACCGTACCAGATGCCCTTCTTGCCGATGGTCTTGTTCGGGAGGAATGTGCTGCCCGAGGCCACCATAGCCTCAAGCCAGGCCATATCGTCAGGGGTGCGGATCATACCGTCCTTAGGGCCTCCGGCAGGGTTGACGGTGCCGTCAGCGAAGAAATAGGTGCCGTCTCCGGAATATGTGTTCAGAAGGTAATGCTCGTTGATGAGTTTGCCTTCCATCACCCTTCTCGCGCCATCAACCACGGTGGAGACATCACCGATGTTGCTCTGGTAGGTGCGGTTGCCATATTCATCAGTCACCCATCCGGCCTTGAGGCGGCCTTTGTACTTGCTGACCGAGTTCCAGTTGCGGGTGAAGTTGGCTGTGACACCGTAGTGGAAGTCCTTGATGTCGTCCTTCCAGCCGAGTGTGAGCTCTATACCATTGTTGGTCACCTCGCAGAGGTTCTGGTAAGGAGCCGACTTGTTGCCGATCGTCGCATAGACAGGTGCCTTGTAGAGGATTCCGTCGGTCACCTTGTTGTACCAGTCGGTCTCGAATGTGAGTCTCCCGTCAAAGACGGCGAGTTCAAGTCCGATGTCGGTCGAGGTTGTGGTCTCCCAGGTCAGCGCGCTGTTAGACAGCGACTGCACGATGCCGGAGGACAGCTTGTTGCCGAATGAATATTCAAAACCGGAAGCGTATGTAGGAATATATTCGTAGTTGCCTATGCTGTTGTTTCCGAGTTTGCCCCAGGAGGCTCTGAGCTTCAGGTTGTCGATTCCGGAATTCTTCATAAAGGACTCCTCCGAGATTCTCCAACCGGCCGAAAGGGACGGGAAAAGTCCCCATCTTGAAGCTCTGGCAAACCTTGAGGAGCCATCGTAACGGAGATTGGCCTCGAAGAGGTAGCGGTTGTCGTAGGCATAAGTGAGACGGCCGAAGACAGACACGGCGGCGTAATCCGTCTGTGTGCCGGAGATGGAGTTCATATCCAGAGCGTTGTTCATCTCCATCAATTGGTCGTTCTCAAGACGCTTTTTCTTAGCGTTCAACGAGTTGCTGTTCTGATAATATGTCTCGGAGCCTACCATCGCCGTGATGTCGTGCCTCTTCGCGATTGTCTTGGCCCAGTTGAGGCTGTTCTGGAATATCCACTTGTAGGCGAAGTTGGTGTTCTCCGTGATCGAGAGGTTGTCCAGATTGTCGTAGCGATAGGCCACATCACCGGTTCTGAACGAATAGGCGTTGAGAACCTTGGTCACGGCCTTGTGCTCAGTGTCGGTACGTCCGTAGTTGAACGAGGCATTGTACTTTATGCCGAACGGCAGTTTGACGTTGGCGAAGACGGTGGCGTTGATGTAGTGCGCCCTGTCGTAGCCGGTCATCCTGTCGAAGAAATAAAGGTTGTTGCGGCACTGGGTGCTCTGCTCCGGATTCTCCATCCAGCCATATTTCCCATCGTAGTACGGGTATATTCCCGGAATGGCGCGGGACATATAGGCGAAATTGAAGTCGGCCAGCTCGCTGCTGCGCTCGTACCCCCAGATTCTGGTTCCGACCTCCAGCCACTTTGTTATCTGGCTTGAGATGTTGGCGCGGAGTTGGAATTTCCTCGCGCCGGAATTGGAGATGATTCCAGGGTTGTCGATGTAGGACATCGAAATCAGATATTTCGTGCCTCCGTTGGAGCCGTTCGCGGAAAGGTTGTGCTTCTGGTATATTCCTTTCTCATAGATGGCGTCCATCCAGTCGGTGTTAGGATAGGCGACATAGTTCGGGTAGCCGGACTCGGAGATGCCGTTCGGATCCTTGGATTTTTCCCTCCAGAGGTCGATCATCGCCTGCGAGAACGGAAGAACAGCGTCCACATTCTCGGCCGACTCGTTCATAAACGACATATAGTCGGCATAGTCAGAGACCACCTTGAATTTGTTGGCCGGTTCGTTGACCGCCATCATCCCACTGTAGGTGACACTTACCTTGCCGGCGGACTTGCTTCCGTCCTTTGTCGTGATGAGGACGACACCGTTCGCTCCCCTGTTTCCATAGATGGCGCAGGAAGCCGCGTCCTTCAGGACAGACACGGATTCGATGTCGTCAGGATTCACGTTGGCTATCGAACCTTCAAAACCATCGACGATGACAAGAGGATTGGAGGAATTCAATGTTCCGACACCACGAACCCTCAACGTAAGCCCTTCCTCGCCAGGACGGCCGGAAGCTTGACTCACCGCAAGACCGGCGTTCATTCCCTGTAGGATCTGGGCGGTGCTCGTCACAGGACGGGATTTCACCTCCTTGGCGTAGTCAACCGTGGCGACGGCTCCGGTGATGTTCACTCTCTTCTGCGTGCCGTAACCGATGACGACAAGCTCGTCCAGTTCATTAGAGTCAGGAGCAAGGGTCACGTTGATGACATCCTTGCCGGCCACCTTAATCTCTTTGGTAAGATAGCCAAGGAATGCGAAGGAAAGGGTCTCACCATCGGAAGCCCAGATCTCGAAATGTCCGTTTCCGTCCGTGGTGACACCTCGCATCGTGTTCGGCACGGAGACAGACGCTCCGGCCAAAGGCTGGGATGTCT
>CAVBMN010000040.1:0-19974 GCA_963596515.1 bacterium | reverse complement strand
GTCCGTGGCGTGGAAATGAATGATCTTCTCTCCTTCGCCCCTGCGGGTGAACATCTGCTTGTCTATCCTGTTCTTGTTGTTGACAATGATGGAGTTGGCCACGTTGAGGATCCCCGGCGTGGATCTGTAGTTCTCGTCCAGAATGATGTCCTTGTCCGCCCGGAAGGCCAGAAACCTGTCCGGCTTCGCCCCTCGCCATTCGTAGATAGACTGGTCCGGGTCCCCGACGATGAACAGGTTGCCACACTTTTCAGACAATGTCTCCACGATCTCCCAATCCCCGGCGTTGCAGTCCTGCGCCTCGTCCAGCATCACATAGTTCATCCTTTCCTGCCACTTCTCCCTTACTTCTGAATATGTCTGAAGAATATGTCTGGTGAACTCTATGAGGTCGTCATAGTCGAGGGCCATCTTGTCCTTCTGCTTGTACAGAAGCTGCACGCTGAGCGGAAGGTCTGTCCTGCCGGTAACCGGCGATGCCGGTACCAAGTACTGTTGAACGTAAGGCTCGGCCGCCTTGGTTCCTGCAAGAGCCTCCAGAAGTTGCCGCACGGTCTTCACGCTCCGCTCCGTGTTGTTCTCTGTCAGCACCTGTCTGGCCAGAGACTTCATATCCTCCTCGTCCAGAATCTGGAAGTTTTTCGGATAGCCGAGCCGGTGGATTTCCTCGCGAAGGAATCTCACGCAGAACCCGTGGATCGTGCAGACAAAGTCGTTGGTATAGCCCGGCGGCACAAGCTGCGTGATCCTGCTCTTCATTTCCTGCGCCGCCTTGTTCGTGAAGGTGAGGCACAGTATGTTGGCAGGTTCCACGCCCAGTTCGTTGACGATGTAAGCGTACCGATAGGTGAGTGCCTTGGTTTTCCCGGAACCCGCTCCGGCCACTACCCGCACCCGTCCCTCCGTGGAGGTCACCGCCTCCCTTTGCTGTCTGTTAAGTGTTCCCAAATCCATAGGTGCAAATATATGTAAATTATTCGGATCACCATTCCTGTCTGCAAGCCTTGCGTTAGATGTTCGATTTTTATGTAAATTTGTTATTCTAAACAATAAGGGTGTGAATATGGACACGATAGAACTGTTGATGAATATGATCCGGATCCCTTCCTTCAGCAGGGAGGAGAAGGATGCGGCGAACTTTCTGGAAGGCTGGATGAAAGACAACGACTTTGATGTCAAGAGGTTGGGTAACAACCTTTGGGTAGAGTCCGGCCCGGAGGACGGGAGGCCGACTGTGCTGCTGAATGCCCACATCGACACTGTGAGACCGGCTTCTGGCTATACCCGTGATCCTTTCACGCCGGCCATCGAGGACGGTTGCCTGTACGGTCTCGGCAGCAATGATGATGGAGGATCTCTCATCGCGCTTCTGGAGACATATTCAAGACTCACCGCTAAAGAGCAGCCGTATAGGCTCATATTTTCCGCCACCGCTGAGGAAGAGGTGAGCGGGAAAGGTGGACTGGATCTGATTCTGCCGGAGTTGGGGCCGATCGATTTTGGTGTGATGGGCGAGCCGACTGGGATGAGGATGGCAGTGGCTGAGAGAGGGTTGATGGTGTTGGATTGCACGGCCTATGGAAAGAGCGGTCACGCTGCCAGAAATGAAGGTATTAATGCCATCTACAAGGCTATCGATAATATTCAGTGGTTCAAAAATCATAGTTTCGACCGAGTGTCGGATTTTCTTGGCGCTGTCAAGATGTCCGTTACGCAGATTAACGCCGGGACTCAGCACAATGTCGTGCCGGACAAGTGTACATTCGTGGTGGACGTGCGCCCGAATGGGATGTACACCAATCCCGAACTCCTTGAAATGATCAAGTCCTCAGTCTCTTGTGAGGTCAAGGAACGCTCTACCAGAATTGGCAGCTCGCATCTACCGTTGGATCACCCTGCTGTTGTCCGCGGACTGTCTCTCGGTCTGGAACCATTCGGCTCTCCGACCACCAGCAACCAAGCTCTCTGCCATTTCCAGACCCTGAAGATAGGTCCCGGTGACTCAGCCCGCTCCCACTCCGCCAATGAATATATCCGTCTGGACGAAATCGCCAACGGCATTGAAACCTATGTCGCCCTCCTTGACGGATTGGAACTGTGAGTTATGGAGACCGTGTTTGTCTATCGGTTGAGTTTCAGACTATTACAGATCTCTGCCCTCCCGTAATGACTGGAGGGATTCCGTAATGAGTTGAGAACGTGCTATTTACTGATTACACTATTCAGATGATCCCGTGGTTTCGTATTGACATACCAGCGTAAGAATAGGGCTAAACTTTATCAGTTGGGATGACGTAGATAAGAAGGGCGGGCATTGTAGTGCTGGGCGGAATGATATGTGGTTTTGCAGAAAATCCAGAGAGCCTCTGTTCTGAATTTTTGTAACGTGAAAAATTCAGGTTAGAGGCTCTCTGGATTTATTCCCAACAGAATCCTTATCGCTATTCTTGAGACGATGTGAGCGCTGAAACCGCCGCGTGAACTTTGTCAAATCCGAACCCGGCGATGATGCGCGACATCTTGGCCGCGATGCGGTCGTTGCAGAGGTTGCCGATGGAACCTTCGTGGGTATGGTGAAGCTCACCGTGATATTCAAAAGTCCCTTGCCTGATAGAGTCCGCGACCTGCCTGTAGGCGTCTCTGAATGGCACTCCATTCTCTACCAGATGGTTGACCTCCTCCACGCTGAACGCCAGCCGGTACTTCGGATCGCTCATCACATCGGTGGCAACCTCCATTCCGCGGACGGCATATTCAACAATGTCGAGGCAGTCGTTCATTTCTTTGAATATCGGGAAGAAGACTTCCTTGAGGATCTGCATATCCCGGAAATATCCGCTTGGCAGGTTGCCGGTGATGAGGCGGATGGTGTTCGGTACGCCCTGAAGCTTGTTGCAGTGCGCCCTCACGAGCTCGAACACGTCCGGATTCTTCTTGTGTGGCATAATGCTGGAGCCGGTCGTCAGTGCGTCTGGAAGATGGATGAACCCGAAATTCTGGCTGGAGAAAAGACAGCCGTCCATTGCGAGCCGCCCGACAGTCTCGGCGATTGATGAATATGCGAACGCCACAGCCCGTTCCATTTTTCCTCTGGTCATCTGCGCATAGACCGAGTTGTAGTCCAAGTCCTCGAACCCGAGCAGTTCCGTGGTGAGCGTTCTGTTCAGCGGAGCGGACGAGCCGTAGCCGGCGGCGGATCCCAACGGGTTGAGGTTCACAACCTCCCACGCGGCCTTCATCATACTGAGGTCGTCGCAAAGGCTCTCTGCATAGGCTCCGAACCAAAGTCCGAACGATGACGGCATCGCCACTTGTAAGTGGGTGTAGCCAGGAATCAGCACATTCTTGTACTTCTCGCTGGCCTCCTGAAGCGTACTGAACAGCGATTCAACCTTATGAACGGTTTTCTCTATCTCCGCCCGTGCGTAGAGTTTCAGATCCACCAGGACCTGATCATTGCGGGAACGTCCCGTGTGAACCTTCTTTCCGACATCTCCCAGTCTTCGGGTCAACATCAGCTCGATCTGCGAATGAATGTCTTCAACGTCATCTTCTACGTAAACCTCTCCCTTGCAGGCTGATGAATATAATTCTTTCAGCACCGGGAGCAACTTGTCCAGATCCTCCTTTGAAAGAAGTCCGACACTCTCCAGCATAGTGATGTGGGCCATTGTTCCCATTATGTCGTAAGGGGCGAGCTCGTGATCCAGCTCACGGTCGTTGCCCACCGTGAACGCGTCGATCCTCTCGTCCTCCTTGAATCCTTTGTCCCAAAGTTTGTTCGCCATATTATATACATTAATATGGTACAAATATAGCCAATAATGATGCAGATCTCCCAATCTGCGGAAGAAAACTTCGTAAGTTCGGGCATTATTGATATTTTTGCAAAACATAACAATCAGAAAATGAACCACAGATTCCTAAGAACAATCTTGACAGTCTTGGTGGCCGTTCCGGCCGCGACTGTCGTATCAGAGGCCAAAGTGCTGCTCCCTCAGATCCTCAGCGACCATATGGTCCTTCAGCAGAAATCCGACGCGAACCTTTGGGGCAAGGCGGTACCTTCCTCCAAGGTGGCTGTGAAAACAAGTTGGGACGCTCGGGAATATTCAGTGAGAAGCGATAGGGACGGCAATTGGAAACTTGCCGTCAGGACTCCAGAGGCGGGTTATACCACATATTCAATAAGTGTTACGGATAAGGATGGCACTGTCACGCTATCGGATGTCTTGGTAGGTGAGGTCTGGCTATGCGGCGGACAATCGAATATGGAGATGCCGTTGGACGGATTCGGTTCCTGCCCGGTCGAGGGCGCACTTGAGGAAGTGGCTCTGTCTGGGAAGTTTAGGGATAAGATCCGTCTTGTAAAGATTCCAAAGACGGGTGCTGAGACACCTCAGGAGACGGTGGACGGCACTTGGCAGGTCAGCACGCCAGAGACTGCCGGCTGGTTCACCGCGGTCGGCTGGCATTTCGCAAAGATGCTGAACTCTGTGCTGGATGTGCCGGTAGGACTGGTGTCCTGCAACTGGGGTGGCTCCGCTGTGGAAAGCTGGCTTCCGAAGGAGGTTGTATATTCATACCCAGAGAACACTCTGCCATCAGGACAGTACGCCTCCAAGAGGGAACCGGGAGGATGGTATCACTACCATAGCCCGATCATTATGTACAATGGAATGCTGTATCCGATCCGCAACTACACCTTGAAAGGGTTCATCTGGTACCAGGGGGAGACGAACGCCGGGTTCCCACAATATTATGCCGAAAGGCTCGCCGATATGGTCAAGGTTTGGAGAGGCCTTTGGGGACAGGGTGACCTTCCGTTCTATGAGGTTGAGCTGGCTCCGTACATCTACGGCGGCGACGGTACCTCAGGAGCGAGAATACGCGAGGCTCAGCACAAGGCCGTTGACCTTATCCCGAATAGCGGTATAGTCACCACCAATGACCTCGCCTATCCTTATGAATATGACCAGATCCATCCTTGCAAGAAGAAAGAGGTTGGACAGCGTTTGTCCTATCTGGCTCTGAACAAGACTTATGGAATGAGTTATATTCCGTTTGAAGGGCCTCGCTACAAGGATTTTGAGATTAGAGGCGATGAAATTGAGATTTCGTTTTACAATGATGAGAACGGGTTCAGCCCTTGGAGGGAGATCGTAGGGTTTGAGGTCGCCGGCGAAGACCGGGTGTTCTACCCTGCGGAGGTTCGTAAGGGTGCCGGATGGAAGAATCTGGTGGTGAAGAGCGACAAGGTTCCGGCGCCTGTGGCGGTACGATACTGTTTCCGGGATTTCCAGATCGGTAATCTTACCGGCCGCCGAGGACTGCCGGTCGTTCCGTTCAGGACGGATAATTGGTGAAAAAAATCTTGCAATCTTTCGGTTTTCCGTTGGAAATCCGTAATTTTGCAAGATTTTTAATAGTATATGCAAGAGATTAGGAACATCGCGCTCATCGCGCACGTCGATCACGGCAAGACGACTCTCGTGGACAGGATGATCTACCAGGCCAATCTGGTGCGTCAGCCTGAGAATCTTGGCCAGCTGATTCTCGACAACAATGACATCGAGAGGGAAAGAGGTATCACTATCCTCGCGAAAAACGTGTCTGTCACCTACAACGGTGTCAAGATCAATATTATAGACACTCCGGGGCATAGCGACTTCGGAGGTGAGGTTGAAAGGGTACTGAATATGGCGGACGGCGTTCTCCTTTTGGTCGATGCCTTCGAGGGCTGTATGCCTCAGACCCGCTTCGTGCTTCAGAAAGCCTTGGAGCTGGGCAAAAAGCCGATTGTGGTAGTGAACAAGGTGGACAAGCCGAACTGCCGTCCTGACGAGGTTCAGGAGGAAGTGTTCGACCTGATGTGCTCCTTGAACGCCACGGACGAGCAGCTTGATTTCAAGACGATCTTCGGCAGCGCCAAACAGGGCTGGATGTCGGATGATTGGAAGAATCCGACTTCGGACATCACACCTCTCTTGGATGCCATCCTTGCGGAAATTCCTGCCCCTAAGATTGTAGATGGCACTCCACAGCTTCAGGTTACTTCACTTGAATATTCCCCATACGTGGGACGTATCGCCGTTGGTAAGCTTACCCGCGGTGAGCTCAAGACCGGCCAGCAGGTCAGCCTTTGCAAGAGGTATGATGTTGTGGAAAAGCACAAGATCAAGCAGCTGATGGTTTTCGACGGCCTTGGAAAGGCAAATGTGGACACAGTCCAGTGCGGTGACATCTGCGCTGTTGTCGGTATCGACGGCTTCGAGATCGGTGACACGATCGCCGACAGTGAGAATCCGGAGGCTCTCCCTCCGATCTCAATCGACGAGCCTACGATGAGTATGCTCTTCACCATCAACAATTCTCCGTTCTTCGGCAAGGACGGCAAGTTCGTGACATCGAGACACATCAAGGAGCGTCTTGACAAGGAACTGGAGAAAAACCTTGCCCTCAAGGTGAAGCCGGGACTGAACGCTGACTCGTTCGTTGTCTATGGACGTGGAGTACTTCATCTGTCAGTGCTCATTGAGGAGATGCGCCGTGAGGGCTTCGAACTTCAGGTCGGTCAGCCTAAGGTGCTGGACAAGACCATCAACGGACAGCGTTGCGAGCCTATTGAAGATCTTTCCATTGAGGTTCCGGAGCAGTTTGTCGGCGCGGCCATCGAGCTTGCCACTCGCAGGAAGGGTGCTCTATTGCATATGGAACCAAGGGGCGACAGGACTCTGCTCAACTTCGACATCCCGACTCGTGGACTTATGGGGCTCAGGAGCAACTTGTTGACCGCCTCTCAGGGCGAGGCCATAATGGCGCACAGGTTCAAGGAGTACCAGCCTTATAAAGGTGAGATCGAGAACCGTACCAACGGATCGCTCGTGTCCCTTGAGACTGGAACCGCGATCGCATATTCAATGAACAAGCTTCTGGACAGGGGCAAGTTCTTCATCGATCCGGGTGATGACATCTACTGTGGCGAGGTAGTGGGCGAGCACACCAGAGAGCGGGACCTCAACATCAACATTTGCAAGACGAAGAAACTCACCAACGTGCGTGCCGCCGGTTCTGACGACAAAGTGGTGCTGCCTCCGCCGGTGAAGATGTCTTTGGAGGAAATGCTTGAATATATTCGTGAAGACGAGCTTGTGGAGGTGACTCCGCACCATCTGAGGATGCGCAAGATCCTTCTTGATCCGATGGACAGGAAGCGTTCCGGCAACTCCGGTGACGATGAATAGACAAAGTATTTGCGAAAAGATTTTATATTCGGAAAATTTTTTATACCTTTGCAACCCTTAAATCTGTTTACTGGATCGATGGAAGAGAATTTGACAGTTCCTATAAATGGATTGACCCAAGGACGGAAGGAATTTCGTTGGAGGGTAGGGAAGACGTTCTTTGATCATTTTGAGAATTCAGAGATTCTGGCTGCGGATCTTGACGTGGAGGTTTCTGCTGAGAAGTCAGGACATTTCATCGGGATTGACTGTGATGTCGCCGGAGATGTGACAGTGGCTTGCGACAGATGCCTTGAGGATCTGAGGCTTCCGGTCGAGACCGGTTTCCGCCTGAGCGTCAAGTTCGGGCAGGAACCTGCTGACAGCAGCGATGTCGCGGAAGACGAGAGGGAGATCGTCTGGCTTCCGGAATCGGACGCGAATCTTGATCTTGGGCAGATAGTTTATGATTACGTCTGTCTGTCGCTTCCTGTGCAGAGGGTGCATCCTGATGGAAAGTGCAATCCGGACGCTGTGAAATATCTGAGTTCTGAAGATGAACAGAGTGGGGATTCCCAAGGCAAGGATGCTTCATTGCCGTTTGCGTCACTGAAGGATCTGATGGATAAAGTGAAATAATAAATTAAAGAATAATTAACTATGGCACATCCGAAACACAAAGTCTCTAAGCAGAGAAGAGACAAGAGAAGGACGCACGATTTCGCTCCGGTTCCTACTCTCGCTACCTGCCCTAACTGTGGCGCAACAGTGATGTATCATCACATTTGTCCTGAGTGCGGTTACTACAGAGGTCGTCAGATCATCGAGAAGAGCGCAGAGTAGTCTCTTCGGTAGAAAACTAATGGCCTCATAGTTCAACGGATAGAACGGAGGTTTCCTAAACCTTAAATATAGGTTCGATTCCTATTGGGGCTACAAAGGAGACTCGCCACGACGGCGGGTCTCTTTTGCGTTATTTGGAGATTTGGAATATTCTGACTACTTTAGTGTGTTAATTCATCTATCGTTATGAGACTGTCTTTTAGCCGGATTCTTTGTGTGGGGGCTGTCTGCTGCCTCTTGCCGTGCGGATGTTCGTCCGTTAAGCTTATGACTTACAATGTCGGTGTGTTCTCTAAACACACTGACGATAGCGCTCCGGAGGTGGCTGCGATGATCAGGGAGAAAGGCGCGCGGTCCGTGGCCATTAACGAGCAGGACAGCTGTAATCGTCGGCACAATGTTTACCAGACAAAGCATCTGGCGGAATGTCTTGGGGAGGAATGGCATTATGCCTACCGCGGCGCGATGCCTTATGTGGGAGGTTCCTACGGCGAGGGTCTGGTTACCAGAGACAAAGTGATTGATGAATATGCCATCAATATGCCGCTTGGGGTCGGTGCTGAGCCTCGCGTCTGCGTGGTCGTGGAGACAAAGCGTTATGTCTTTGCATCAACCCATCTTGACCACGTTTCCGATGTGGCGCGTACGGATCAGGCACGTCAGATAAGCGAGACTCTTAAGGCGAAATATTCAGAAAGCGGCAAGCCGGTGTTCCTATGCGGGGATTTGAATTCGGATCCGGACAGCAATCCGATCAAGGTTTTGCTTAAGGATTGGACAATCCTTTCAAAGTTGGAGCCTACTTTCCCCTCTGACAAACCGGTCGTCTGTATAGACTATATTATGCTTCTGAACAACGGAGCTAAGGTGAAAGTAATGAAGTCTGAAGTCTGCACAGAGTTCAGGAACGGAGACGTCACCCACGCTTCGGACCACCTGCCTCTGTTCGTTGAAGTCAGACTTAAATAGTTTTTGAATATGCCTCATCAGATGCTTCCGTCGCTTCTGCTCTACATTCTGGCTCTGGGTTACACGCCGGGGCCGTCCAATCTGTGCGCTTTCCATTCCGGAATCCACTTCGGGAGGCGGAACGCGATGAGAATATGGTGGGGATTCCTTGGGGGATTCGCCGTGATCGACACGGCGATCCTTCTGATCACGCATTACCTTGGTGATTTTCTTGGACAGTATGCCAAGTGGCTTGCCTACGCCGGAGCTCTCTATATGGTCTGCCTTGCGGTGATGATCATCATCCGTTCCGGCAAGCCGAAGGATGAGATGGCCAAGTCCTGCACATTCTGGACCGGTTTTGTCATAGAGCTTACCAACGCCAAGGTATGGATGTTCTGCTTTACTGCTCTCAGCACATTCGTGCTGCCATATTCAAGTTCTCTTGTGGAACTTGCCAAGGTGGCGGTGATGTTGGTTCTGGCTGGGCCGGTGGCGAATCTTGTCTGGCTTGTGGCCGGTTCGTGGCTGAACAGCCTGACCGAAAAATATGGCCGTCTCATTGACATTATCCTGGCCTGCGCATTGATCCTTTGCGCTTTGCTTCTTATTTTCTGATGCGGACATATTCATTGAGCAGCCCGCATTGGTTCCGCCTAATTCCTCGGGAAGCGGACGGTGAAGCAGGCTCCCTTGAGGGCGAATGACTTGGAGTAGAAGATCTCGCCGTTGCATTTCTCAAGGATGCTCCTGCAGATTGACAGTCCGAGACCGGTGCCGTTGCTCTTTGTCGTGAAGTTCGGAGTGAAAAGCTTGGCTCTGTTCTCATCGGATACTCCCGGGCCGTTGTCCTCGAACACGATGTCATAGTAGCCATCCTTTCCGGAGAGCCTTAGTGAGACCACAATTCTGCCGAGGAACGGTTCCTCTCCTTTTTCCCTTGCCTCCGTCTGCGCGTTCTCGATCGCTTGCACGGCATTGTTTATGAGGTTGACGAACACTCGTGTCAGTTGAGGCTTCGGTCCTCTCACTGTGGCGTTGTCAAGACCCATATACGAAAACCTGATGTTTTCCCTGCTGTCGAACAGATCGATTTCCTCTTTCAGCAGCCTGTCCAGATCAATCTCGACCGGCTCTTCGGTGTAGAGTTTGGCGAACGTGGAGAACTCGTTGGCGGTGTCGGCCAGCAGGTCGATCTGCCTGAGTACCTCTTCGGAGATCTCGTCAAACCTGTCCGCCCAGATTGGATTCCCGTTCTTCTTCAAGCGGATAAGCCTCTGGATCTGAAGTTTTATAGGGGTAAGCGGGTTCTTGATCTCGTGCGCAACCTGACGAGCCATCGTGGCCCACGCCTTGTCCCTCTCAGCCTGGGTCAGCTTCTTGGTGGAGTTGTACAGATCGTGCACCATCAGGTTGTAGGCCCGTACAAGCCTGGCGACCTCATCGTCCCTCTCATAGACAATATATTCAAGATTGTTGATGCTGGCCTCATTCATCTTGCGTCCCATTTCCGAGAGAGGCTTGAACATCTTGTCCACGGCGGTGGCCGTGATGAATCTGGCGAGCAGCAGCAGGATCATAAACACGGTGATCACGGTGAGTGAGTGCAGGACTGCCTCTGACTTGAAATCGAAACTCTCATCGGTGAACGGGGAGCACATTATGGCGATCATCCTGCCTTGCGCGTTGAACACAGGCGCATACAGGAAATATGTCTGCTTGGAGCCGATGTCCTCCCGTCCTATATAATACCTCTTGTTCTTGTAGATGATGCTTTCAAAGGCTTTCTGGTTCATCCTTGTCCCAAGGAGCATCATATCGAACACCTCTGGTGTGGTTGACCTGAATTCCTTACCGCTTGTGGTGTAGAGGGTGATGTCGGATTTCATAGTGTTGCTGATGTCCTCGATCAGGTTGGCTGCCTCCTGGGTGTTCAGGTCCGTGAAATCCTGGGCGAAACGGCATCTTGCCTGAAGCAGTGTCTGGAGCGTGTTGATCTTGTCCGCCATCGAGGATTTCAGATTGGCGTTGTTCCTTCTGTACACGAACAGCACGCTGACTGTCGCGAGGGCGATCAGAGTCATAATCAGGGCGAGCATCATCGCCGAGTTGATCCTGGATTTATAGTAGTTCCTTTCCCTCTTTTTGGGGTGTATGCGTGTGAGTGTGAGAAGTGTAAGGCAGAAATAGAAGATCAGCGTCAGGAAAAGGAACGCTACGAAGTAATTGAAATTCTCGGTTGTAGGTCTGGAGACGATGATAAGGTCGTTGTCGGAGACCCTGTTCACGAAGTGGGTATATTCATTGAGCCTGACAACTCCATCCTCGGCGTTGTTGATCTCTTCCTCAAGCACTGAGTCCACAATCGTCGGATATGAATAGTTCCCCTTGTAGGAGGAAAGCGTCTTGTTGGAATATTTTGCGTATGAATATCTTGCCGGAATGAGCACGTCACCTGGCGCTGAATATCCCAGGATCCGGGCATAGCCCTTGTTCTCGCGGTTGGACTTCGGCGAGACACGCAGGAGCATCATCGTCACGCCGCTTCCATAATTATAGTATGCGAAACTTCCGGTGTACAGACTGTGCCCGTTGGCGTCACGCATATACATGAATCTGGATCCTTCGGAAATAGGTGTCCCGCCGGAAATCATTTTCGTGAAAAACGCGAACGCTTTCTGGTCTTTCTCGCTTTCCGGGAAAAGATCCACCATCACATCGTAGTCTTGGGCGACCCTGAACAGGTAACTCTCGATTATCCTGTTCAGAATGATGCTGTTGCTGTTCTTGAGAACCGACAGGCCGGCGATAAGCTGGTCGGTCGCGATCTTGTCCTCGACACGTTTCAGGTCCAGTTCCAGACTGATGTCCCTTTCTATGGAGAGCCTGTTGGCCCAGACATTCACTCTGTCTTTTTCCTTGCGGAAACCGAGAGTGCCGGCGACAGTCACCAGATAGGCCGCGAATATTATCGCTGTTACCGCCCGTCCGCCAGCCGAGAACAGATCGTGCCTGAGCCCCGTCAGCTTCTTCAGGGCGGGCATAAGCATCTGGGTGAGCAGAGGAATGGTCAGCAGCAGTCCTGTGAGCATCAGATAGACAAGCAGGCTGAATATATTCAGATCATTGAGCCTGTACAGCTCCAAAGAAATGTTGGAGTTGAGTATGATGCTGCGGAAAATCACGTGGACATAAACCAGCACACCTGCCATAAGCAGGAAGATGGTGACCGCATATGTCCACAATGTGCCCTTGCAGTGCCGTGACCGGAGTATCCTCCGGTAGATGTCGTTTCTGGTCACGAATATACAGCATACGCACAGCACGATGAGCAAAGACGCTATCAGTACGGCTCCCAGAGAGTTGAACAGCTGGCCGTCAGCATAGACGGTAGGGGAGAATAGTCTGGAACTGTTCTTGATGTTCTCTCCCCAGAAATATGCCGCTGTGATCACCGCCAGAAGACCGGCCAGTACGAGCAGCAGTCGCTTGAGACTGCGTTTTCCGGACAGATGCAGCAATGACGCTATGACAAAGCATACGATGGCGAACCAGATCATCGTGGAATGAGCCGTGACAGACTGTCCCGCCATTGAATTCGCGGCGATCTTGAACACCGGCCTGCCGTCGAGGGTCACAGCCGAGCTGCTGCTTTCCGACAGCGGGACGATCGTGTAGTTCCTGCCGAGCCCAAGCCTTTTGTTGACTCCGTTCGGACTCTTGTCCGACATCGAGTCCACGATCTCAAGGCCGGCGATCACCTTTCTGGCTCCAAGGTCCTCAGCCTTGACGAGATACCATTTCTGTCCGTAATTGACGAATGAGACCTCCCGTGTCACCTCTGCGAGAGGGGAATATAGGCTTTCCCTTGGTTTCGAGAGTCTCGGGAACACGATCCGGGATCCGATGTCATCGTTCCTGACCGGGAACTGATTGCTCCAGGACTGGAGGGTGTCGTCTATGTAGCGGTAGATGACCATATCCTCCGGCACATCGTCCTGTCCTGCCCATATCCTGCGGTCAGCCGACAGGGCCGAGCCTATATATTCATCAAGGATATGCATCCTTTTGCTGACAGTCCTGCTGATTTCCTCCGCCGCCCTTTCGGTGTTGCCGGGAAGCTTGTTCACGGACAATGAGAAGACAAGGAGGATGACGGCGAACGCCAGAAATCCCCAGATTATGCTGTCCCGTATGCCAAACCTTTTTTTGCTCATTCGTGGTGGTAAGGTTCCCCTTTTATGATTGTGAATGCCCTGTAGAGCTGTTCCGTGAATATCGTCCTTACCATCTGGTGCGAGAATGTCATCCTTGAAAGTGACATCTTCCCGTCGCTTCTGGCATAGACGGCGTCAGAAAAGCCATAGGCACCGCCGATGATGAATACAATATCTTTGCCACCGCCGGCCATCATCCGCTCGATTTCCCCGGCGAATTCGATGGAGCGGTACTCTTTCCCCCGCTCGTCCAGGAGAATGACCCTGTCTGACGGCTTGACGCTCTTCAGGATCAACTCGCCCTCTTTCTCTTTGATCTGCGCCTTGGTGAGGGCGGAGACGTTTTTCAGCTCAGGAATCTCGATGACGCTGAACGGCACATAATGGGAGAGTCTGGATGAATATGTTCCCAAACCTTCCCGCACCCAACCGATGTCGGTCTTGCCGACAGTAAGCAAGCTGATTTTCATAGGTGCAAAAATAAGAAAGTGGCTCGGTATTTGCAACTAAACCCGCTTCGTTATGAGGACTTTCGCAAGGATATTCATAGCGGTTTCCGCCTTGCTTTTCGGAGTTGGTTCCAATGCCGCCTCCGATAGTTACGATGTCTTTGTCCCGATAGCCAAATATCTGGGGCAGGGTGACGCGGAAAGGCTGTCCGCCTGGTTCGCGGACAATCTGGAAATAACGATAATGTCCACGACCAATGATTCAAGCAAGAATCAGGCGAAGCAGATCCTGAAGGCCTTCTTTGACAATCACACACCACGTTCTTTCAAGATCAGCCACACGGCGTCAAGATCCAATTCCAAGTATGCCCTGGGCTATCTTAACGCCGGTGGAGAAGTTTTTGAAGTCACGATCTTTGTCAGCAACTGCGGGGACCGGTACAAGATCCAGCAGCTGAAGATTGACAGGATCCGATGATTGGACAATACCTTAAAATGACATTCTGCTTAAGACATATTCTCCGAATCCTATCTGTGACCATTCTGCTGACGACCCTCTTTATGCCTGATGCCTCAGCCCAGGCCACGAAGGTCAAGGGGCGTGTCTTGGATGCGTCCACGGGTGAGGGAGTGCCTTTCGCTGGAATATATTTCCGTAACTCCACGGTCGGAGTCTCGGCCGACATTGACGGCAATTTCTTTCTGGAAACGAGGGTTGATTCCCTTACCGTGCTTTCAGCGTCTATTCTGGGGTACGAGGAACAGGTCAAAAGGATTACCCCACGCAGTTTCAATGAGGTTGTCTTTATCCTGAAACCTATCGTGGACGAGCTCAACGCTGCGGTCGTGAAGCCTGATGACAGCTATATCCGTTCGATACTGAAGAAGATAGACGAGGCCAAGAACCGCAACAATCCGGAACGAAGGCCGAGGTACAGCTGCGATGTGTACACCAAGATGGAACTCGATTTGACAAATCCTGAGAACGGGATGATCAAAAAGATGTTGCCGAAGAGTTTCAAGTTCGTCTATGACTATATGGACACCTCGGTGGTCTCCGGGCAACCTTACCTGCCGGTACTGATCTCCGAGTCCACCTCGAAGTACTATCACCGCAAGGATCCGCCTTCCAATAGGGAGATCATAAAGGCCACGAGGATCTCCGGCGTGGAGAATGATCCTGTGCTGGCCCAGTTCACCGGCAATATGTACGTGAAGACAAACTTCTACGACAACTACATCAACATATTCCAGATCGAGATACCGTCCCCGCTCTCATCCGTCGGCACGACATATTACAACTACTATCTTGTTGACAGCCTTCAGGTCGAGGGGCGCAAGACCTACAAGGTAAGGTTCCATCCTTCGAAGTGGGTGTCTTCGCCGACATTTGACGGAGAAATGTCCATAGATGCCGATGAATATGCCCTCCGTGACATTCACGTAAGGCTTAAGAAAGGCTCCAACGTCAACTGGGTCAGGGATATGACGATAGATGTGGAAAACCGCCGTCTTCCGGATTCCACTTGGTTCTACAAGCAGGACAGGATGTACGTTGACTTCTCTGTGACGATGCGGGATTCCTCCAAACTGGTCTCTTTCCTTGGCAACAGGCAGATAGATTATTCCAACCCGGACTTCGTCACGACCCTCAGGGAGGACAAGGATGACATCAACTCTCAGGTGCAGGCCGGGAAGGATGTGATGAACAATGACGAGGCATATTGGCAAAGCGTCCGGCCGTTCCCGTTGAGCGACAAGGAGCAGGGCATCTATAATATGGTGGACTCCATCAAGAACGTCCCTCTTTACAAGGATGCCTACGCCTTGGCGGAGATGCTTGTTAACGGCTTCCTGAATCTGAAATATGTCGGGCTCGGGCCATATTCGTCATTATACAGTTTCAATGAACTGGAAGGGGATAGGGTGCAGCTCGGTCTGCGCACGACCAATAAGTTCAGCAGAAAGTTCCGTCTGATGGGATATGCCGCCTATGGCTTCAAGGACCACACATTCAAAGGAGGGGGCACCTTTGAATATATATTCAACACCCAGCCGACAAGCAAGCTGGCCTTCTCGTACAAGCACGACGCTATGCAGTTGGGCAAGGGGCCGTCGGTTTACGGTAACGGCAGCCTGATGACATCTGTGCTGGCCAAGGCCAACAGTCAGAAAATGAGTATGGTGAATGACTACTCCCTGTCTTGGCAGCAGGAGTGGTCGCAGGGCTTCAACACGATATTCTCGCTGGAAAGCCGCAGGATCTTCTCCAATGTGTTCGTGCCGATGGTCTCGTCCGGAGGCTACCGCTTCAATTCGGTCGGGTACAACCAGGCTCATCTGCAGATGCGTTTCTCAAAGGATGAGATCGTGACGAGGACGACCTTTGACAAGCATTACCTGTATTCAAAATACCCGGTGGTGACAATGGATTTGATAGCCTCGATGAAAGGAATAGGAAAGAATGAATATACCTATTTCCGCCCCGAGGTCTCAGTCCACTATGTCCTGCCGATCCCTCCTGTCGGACTCTCCAAGTTCGACCTTAACGCCGGAACGATTGTGGGGAAGGTCCCGTATCCTATGCTCAAAATCCACGAGGGGAACGGAACATACACATTCTCAAGATATTCCTTTAACTGTATGAACTATTATGAGTTCGCGTCGGATCTTTGGGTCACTCTCTTCTGGGAGCATAATTTCAAGGGATTCTTCCTCGGCAAGATTCCGCTTCTGAAGAGGCTGCAATGGAGGGAGGTCGCTTCGTTGAGGGCGGCGTACGGCACTGTCAGGAAGGAGAACAACGGAATAACAATGGACAAGAATTTCGGCTCGGTTATGCTTTTCCCTGAGAAGATGGGCAAACTGAACAGGCCGTATGTGGAGATGGGGGCTGGTATCACGAACATATTCAGAGTCCTGCGAATCGACGCTTTCTGGCGTATGACCCATCGCTATGAGATAAAGGACGGGGTGAAGGTTCCGCACGACAACCGCTTTGTGGTCACGTTCGGACTGGAGTTCAAGTTCTAAATTCACGCTAATCGGATTTCAAAATCGAATCGGATTCCATATCTTTGCGGATTATGTCCAGAAAACTGACAATATTTCTGCTGACAGTGCTTTCGTCAGCGTTGCTTAGCGTTCCGTTCCTTGTTCCTGGAACAGGTTGGTTGTCGTTGATTGCCTTCGTGCCACTTCTATGGGCTGAGGACATCGCCACAGGTGATGAGATGAAAGGTTTCTGCTGGTGGCACTATCTGTGCTTCGTCCTGTGGAACGCCGCCACGACTTTCTGGGTTTGCAACGCCACGGTGGGCGGCGGGATATTCGCCATCCTTGCCAATGCCTTCCAGATGTCGCTTATATTCGGACTGTTCCGTTGGAGCAGGAAATGGCTCAGCGGCGCGCTTCCTTACATATTCCTCGCCTTCGCTTGGATCGCTTGGGAGCGGTGGTATCTCACCAGCGCGCAGATAAGCTGGCCTTGGCTCGTGCTTGGCAACGCTTTCGCCCGCACGACAGGATGGGTACAGTGGTATGAATATACAGGGACGCTCGGCGGCTCGCTTCTCGTCTGGGCGGCGAACCTCAGCGTGTTCGGCATACTGGAATCGCTTGCGAGCGGACGTTGGATGACATTCAATATCAAGGCGAAGTCCGCGGCCTTGCTGGGAACTTTGGCCTTGTTTGTCGCTCCGCCGGTCGTGTCTTTGTTCCTTAAGCCGGAGTCTTGTGACGAGACCCTTGATGTTGCCATCGCGCAACCGAACATCGATCCTTACAACAAGTTCGGCGGTATGACGCAGGAAGAACAGAACGAACTGTTAATCAGTCAGTTTGAAGATATCACTGACAGTGTTCCCGTGTTGCTGGTGGCTCCGGAGACCTTTACCGGAGACGTGGTGACAAACGCACCTTCTGACAGCCCTTCCGTGCAGAGATTCACCTCTTTTCTTGCAGGCCATCCGAACGCCAACCTGCTTGTCGGAGCGTCTTCGAGAACGTATCTGAAAAGGGCATTAAAGCCTTCTTATACCGCCCGTCGCGCCGGCAATGGAGTCTGGATGGAGTCGCACAACTCCGCCTTGATGCTGGATGCCTTCAGCTCGCCGGAGATATTCCATAAAAGCAAGCTCGTTGTGGCAGTGGAGATGACTCCGTATCCAGCGGTCTTCTGCAAGATTGACGATTGGCTCGGTGGTGTGATGGGACGCTGCGTCGGACAGAAAGAGACAGTGCCGCTGCATTTCAATGAATATGTTTCTGACAGTTTGGCTGCCGGCGATGTGATGGTGCCCGGTGATTCAACCGCAGAGGTTTCCGTCTGTGAGACCATCCCGGTAGGCTGCGCCGTTTGCTATGAGTCCGTCTATGGGGAATATTGCACCCGTTATGTCCGTAACGGAGCCCGTCTTTTGACCGTGATCACCAACGATGCCTGGTGGGGAGACACCCCGGGCTACAGGCAGCACCTTTCATATTCCTCTCTCCGTGCCATTGAGACCCGTCGTTGGATCGCGCGCAGTGCCAACACTGGTATCTCGGCCATCATCGATCCGTCCGGAAAAGTGGTTTCCCACACGTCGTGGTGGCAGCCGGAGATCCTGAAGGGCAAAGTTGGGTTGAGTGATCGGCAGACTTTCTTTGTCATCCACGGCGACTTCATCGGCCGCCTCTCCACTCTGATGGCCGCCTTGATTCTCCTTGCGACCATTGTCCGCCGCTTCGCTCGGTAACGGACCGGATTGTGTCAAGCAATTTCAACTTGTTGGAACGCAAGTGTGGATGAATATCCGTAATTGGGAAATTAGTGTCAGAATAGGGATTCAAGTATAGGAAAATAATCCTAACTTTGCGCCCGGTTTTTGGTATGACACTAAAATGAACGAAAAAATTCAAAAAGTAGCAGGGCTGGTGACCACCGGCAAATTCTGGAAGGAAGTGGTTGTGATGACCCTTGGTATGTTGGTCGCTGCGGCGGCTGTATATTATTTTCTTGTGCCGAGCAAACTGATCATCGGAACCATCTCCGGGCTGTCCATCGTCCTTTCGGGAATATTCGAGACCTTTTTCGGCATTCAGATTAAAGTGTCTCTCTTCGTGGTCATAATCAATGCCATTCTGCTGGTGCTGGCGTGGCTTCTGATCGGTGAGGAGTTCGGCGCGAAGACTGTCTATACGGCTATGATCCTCGGTCCGTTGATGGATTTCTGGGCCTGGGTGATGCCTTATGAGAGTCTTATGGAGCCGGGAACGACATCTGTGATGGGTGACATCTGGTTTGACCTCTGCTGTTTCGTTCTCCTGCTCAGTCTCTCCCAGGCCATACTCTTTAACATCAACGCTTCCACCGGAGGACTTGACATCCTTGCAAAGATAGTCAACAAATATCTCCACTTCGACATCGGTGCGTCAGTGTCTGTCGCTGGTGCGGTTATCTGCTGCACGGCATTCGCCATCAATCCGTTCAAAATGGTGATTATTGGTCTGATAGGCACTTGGATCAACGGACTTGTAGTCGATTACTTCACCGCCAGTCTGAACAAGCGCAAACGCGTCTGCGTCGTCTCGCACGACTATGAGAAGATCCGGCGTTTCATCATAGACCAGTTGGGACGCGGATGCAGCCTTTACGAGGTCATCGGTGGCTATACAGGCGAGAAAGGCTATGAGGTTCAGTCCCTTCTCACTCAGGAGGAATTCTCCAATTTGATGGAATATCTCAAACGTGAGAACATCAAGTCTTTTGTTACCGCCGGCAATGTCAGCGAGGTCTATGGCCTTTGGCTGAGGCACAAGAAATTCCACTTTTAGGCAACCAGATTACGGTTTTTCTGGGCCAAAAACAAATTCTTGGACGTAATCGGTTTTCTTGGGACGATTTTTTTGCCTATATTTGTTACTCAGTTTAAAAATTGCAAGTTATGGCGGAGACCGACTCAGTCTATCCTCTCGATCCCGAGAAGGTTTATTTTTCAATGGATGAATTGACCCTTGACACAGACGAGGGCCCTAAGACATTGAGGGTCGGCTCGTGGCTGAACTACGATCCTGTCAGGATTCACAGGATGATTGTCCGTGAGAAGACAATGCAGGTGGACACATTCGAGGTCTATAACCCTTTGATGAGCAAGCTTCGCAGGGCTGACCAGCAGTACTACAAGCAGTTTATGGGGCTTGGCCTGACAATCGACTTTCCTGGCTACACATCAGAGATTCTTGCCAGAATCCCGTTCGAGAACGATCCGATCGGCTTCTACAAATGGTGGCGCAAGGGAAAGCACGAGGACA
>CAVBMN010000039.1:0-20112 GCA_963596515.1 bacterium | reverse complement strand
CGAATTTTGTGAATATGGCGGCACAAAAAACCGCCCTGAGTACGATGTGAAGCCTGTGAATATGCCACCTATGGTTTCCGGAGCCATAGTCGGCATACAGCCGTGCCCCACACCGGCGTGGAAGCATGATCGTATGCCGCCATTTTGCAAAATGGCAATGCATCCGCCCTTTGAAAAGGCAACCCTTTTCGGATCGGTCGCCGAATAATGCAGGCCATTAGCAGATAACTTGTTTGGCCGCCAGCCTTGACCTGAATGTTGGCATAGGACGGCAATGGTCAGTCATATCTTTGAGTCTCAATGATGACGGAGACTGCGCCGGGTGTTGCGGTTGACATTCAAACAAAAGAACGACTTCGTGGTGCCGTCAGCCAGACCACGAAGCTATCATATTCACTCATCATCAAGAAATTAGATGCCACGAGACATTGCAAGGTCGGCGAGGACGATGGCGGCGACGGCCTCGACGATGACGGGGGTGCGGAGGGCGAAGCAGACATCGTGGCGGCCGGGGACATTGAGGGTGGTCTGCTCTCCGGTCCTGACGTTGAGGGTGGTCTGGGATCTGGCGATGCTGGAGGTCGGCTTGAAGGCGACGCGGAAGACTATCGGCGAACCGTTCGTGATGCCGCCGTTGACTCCGCCGGAACCGTTCTTGACTGTGGTCACGACACCGTCTTCAAGTTCAAGAGGATCATTATGTTCCGAGCCTTTCATCCGAGCAGCTGCGAAACCGTCGCCGAACTCGATTCCACGGACCCCGGGGATGGAGAACACGGCGTGTGAAATCAGTGACTCCACCGAATCGAAGAACGGTTCCCCAAGGCCGGCCGAGACTCCGGTGACCCGACATTCGACGATTCCTCCGAGCGAGTCGCCTTCCTTGGCGGTTCTGTCCAGAAGGTCGTTCCACTTGGACTTGTCCGTCACTCCTCCAATCTCTACCAAATCAGCCTTACAACAAAATGCAGGGCACATTTTCTTGGCGATGACCCCAGCGGCGACAAGCGGAAGGGTTATCCTGCCGGAGAAATGTCCGCCGCCACGAGGATCATTGAATCCGTTCCACTTGACCGACGCCACATAGTCAGCGTGCCCGGGACGCGGAACCGCCTTCAAGGCCTCGTAGTCTGAAGAGCGGGTGTTATTGTTTCTGAATATGACCGCGACCGGCGCTCCTGTCGTGTGCCCTTCAAAGACTCCGCTGAGGATTTCCGGCTCGTCCGCCTCAACGCGCGGCGTGGTGCCTTTCGCCCCACTCTTGCGCCGGAGGATGTCCGGCATAAAGTCCTCAACGCCAAGCTCTATCCCCGGTCTGACTCCATCCACGACCACTCCGATGGCCGCCCCGTGCGACTCCCCGAAGATCTCCACCCTAAAATTCCGTCCGAATGCGTTCATTGTATATTCGTTAATCCAACATTCGCAAACCGGCAAACGTTTGCTATAACTATCTCATCCAAAAATGGAGCTTGCCTAACCCCTGTTCACGTTCAAAAGTAAACCCTCCCTTTCATATTCAAAGACAATTTATACAATGAATAAAGGAGAGTTCTATGGCACGTCTATGCAAAAATACACTTTTCTTGTGGAATAAAATATGCTATCTTTGTATCATTCAATCCACAAAATCGCTTTTGTGACAGGAAAGCGGTCATAATGAGGAAAAAACGATAATGGACATTAAGGAAGAAGACAAGATAATCCAGGAGGTCACTCGGCAGGAGTACAAGGAGGGTTTCGTCACTGAAGTCGGCCAGGACTTTATTCCTAAAGGACTGAACGAGGAGATCATCCGCACCATCTCGCGGCTCAAGGAAGAGCCGGAATGGTTGTTGGAGTTCCGGCTGGACGCTTTCAGAAAGTGGCAGAGGATGGAGATGCCGGAGTGGGGACACTTGGATATGCCTACAATTGATTTTCAGGATATTATCTACTATGCGGCCCCGAAGAAGAACTCGGAGCGGCCGAAAGAGATTGACCCGAAGCTGGAGGAGACGTTCGAGAAGCTTGGCATTCCGGTTAAGGAGCGCGAGGCGCTGGCCGGGGTCGTGGCCGTTGACGCGGTCTTCGACTCGGTCTCTGTGGCAACAACATTCAGGGCTTCGCTGGCGGAGAAAGGGATCATATTCTGCAGCTTCTCGGAAGCCGTCAAGGAGCATCCGGACCTTGTGCGAAAATATCTCGCCTCGGTGGTGCCGGTGGGAGACAATTTCTTCGCAGCACTCAACTCGGCGGTCTTCAGCGACGGCAGCTTCTGCTATATTCCTAAAGGGGTCAAGTGCCCGATGGAGCTTTCCAGCTACTTCAGAATCAACGCGAAAGGCACGGGGCAGTTCGAGAGGACACTCATCGTGGCGGACGAGGGGTCGCAGCTGAGCTACATGGAGGGCTGCACGGCTCCTATGCGTGACGAGAACCAGCTGCACGCGGCGGTGGTGGAGATCGTGGTGGAGAAGGACGCCGATGTGAAATATTCAACGGTGCAGAACTGGTACCCGGGAGACGCGCAGGGGCGCGGAGGGATCCTTAACCTCGTGACCAAGAGAGGAATATGCAAGGGCAGCGGCTCGCATCTCAGCTGGACGCAGGTCGAGACAGGCTCGGCGATCACATGGAAATACCCTTCCACGATCCTTAAAGGAGACTACTCCTCGTCGGAGTTCTACTCGGTCGCCGTGACCAACAACTACCAGCAGGCGGACACCGGCACGAAGATGATCCACATCGGCCGCGGCACCAAGAGCCGGATCGTAAGCAAAGGAATATCAGCGGGTCACAGCCAGAACAGTTACCGTGGTCTGGTCCGGATGAACGCCGGTGCGGCCGGGGCGCGCAACTATTCGCAGTGCGACAGCCTTCTGATCGGATCGCAGTGCGGGGCGCACACGTTCCCGGACATCCAGAGCGCCAACCCGACGGCGATCGTGGAGCACGAAGCCACAACCTCGAAGATCAGCGACGAGCAGCTGTTCTACTGCAACCAGAGGGGACTCGGACCGGAGGATGCTGTCGGCCTGATCGTCAACGGCTACGCCCACGAGGTGCTTTCTCGCCTCCCGATGGAGTTCGCCGTCGAAGCCACAAAGCTGCTTCAGGTCTCCCTTGAAGGCTCTGTGGGTTAATGAATATATTCATGAGTATTTATGAAGTTCTTTGATATAGAAAACATTGCGTTCACGTTAGGTGGAACGGGAGTGAGCTTTCTGGAGCTGATAGGAGTCATCGCGGGGCTTACCTGCGTGGTGCTGGCCGGACGCAACAGCAAGTACAACTTCTGGGTCGGCTACCTGTACAACATCCTGCTGTTCGCGCTTTTCTGGCAGAGGCATCTGTACTCGGCTATGCTTCTCCAGCCGGTGGCGTTCGGAATCAACGCTTTCGGACACTGGAGATGGACACATCCACGGCCAGAGGAACAGAGCTCCAAAGACACTTCGGCTCTGAAAGTCACACGGCTTTCGATGCAGGATTGGTGTGTGGCACTCACTGTCGTGGTTCTGGCAGGTGTCGTCTGGGGATTCGTCCTCAGCAAGCTGGGTACCAGCTGGTTCACGGGCATATTCACACCCGACCCGACTCCGTGGCTTGATTCGTTCGGCTTGATGCTGACGCTTCTGGCGCAGTTCCTTTCCGCCCAGAAGAAGTGGGACTGCTGGATCGTGTGGCTGGTGGTGAACATCACGAACATCACCCTCTACATCAGCGCCGGCCTCGTGTTTATGCCGATCGTCAGCGCCCTGTACCTGCTCAACGGCATCTGGTCCCTCTGGACCTGGTACAGGCTATACAAGGAGGAGAAGTAGCCGTGGAGGATAACAAGTTAAAGATAAGCAACTTACCCATTTACCTTTAGCGGATTCCCACCAAGGAGAATAACGTAAAACATTGACAACGAGGAGCATAGTCTCCACGCAAAACATAATGAATATGACAGACACATTACTGAAAATAACCGATCTGCACGCCAGCGTCGGAGACAAGGAGATCCTCAAGGGCATCAACCTTGAGATCCGCCGCGGCGAGATCCACGCCGTGATGGGGCCGAACGGGGCCGGCAAAAGCACCCTGTCCTCAGTCCTGACCGGCAAACCGAACTACGAGGTCACCGCCGGCTCCATTGAGTTCGACGGCAAGGATCTTCTGGCTATGAAGCCGGAGGAAAGGGCCTGGGCCGGACTGTTTATGTCCTTCCAGTACCCGATCGAGATTCCGGGAGTCTCCATCACGAACTTTATGAAGACGGCCATCAACTCGAAACTGAAGGCGCAGGGAAAAGAACCGATGAAAGCCGGTGATTTTCTGAAACTTATGAAGCAGAAGATGGCTTTTGTGCAGATGAAGCCGGAGTTCGCCAAGCGCGAGGTCAACGTCGGTTTCTCCGGCGGAGAGAAAAAGAGGAACGAGATCTTCCAGATGGCGATGCTCGATCCGACCCTCGCGATCCTCGACGAGACGGACAGCGGACTGGACGTGGATGCGCTCAAGATCGTGGCCGACGGTGTGAACGCGCTGCACACTCCGGAAAAGTCGGCGATCGTCATCACCCACTACCAGAAGCTTCTTGAATATGTCAGGCCGGATGTCGTGCATGTCCTGAAGGACGGCCGCATCGTGGCCACCGGCGGTTACGAACTGATAGACAAGATTGAAAAGGATGGCTTTGAACAGTTCTAAAAACATAGACCACGGCAATTATATTCCTTCGCCCATCGTGCCAGGAATGAAAGTCGCTGACGGAGAGCATATTTGTAAAGTTTTTGTGCTCGGCTCAGCTGGTGTTGCCGTCGGGATCGAGGTTCCAGTGGCAGAGCAGACAGCGTCGGCTACCCAATCTGCCGGTGCGTCGGTCACTTCGACAAGATCGGCGACCAATCCGCACATAATTCCGGCCAATATCGAGGTGGGTGCGGACGCGACGCTGGATCTGACCATCATCGTCCTGCCGGGAGTCTCGGCGCAGATTCCGCTGACAATCGACCTGACCGGCGCTCATTCTGAAGTCCGGCTTTCTGGAATATACCTCTGTTCCGGACACGATGAGATGACGTTCGACATCACGATGCATCACCGCACCAGAGACTGTCGCTCGCAACAGACATTCAACGGGTTGGCATCCGGAGAAGCCAGATGCGGGTTCTTCGGCAAGATCGTGATCGCGCCTGACGCCCAGAGAACCGAGGCGTTTCAGGAGAACCATAACATCCTGCTTTCGGACTCCGCCAGAATCAACACCAAGCCCCGGCTGGAGATCTATGCCGATGACGTGAAGTGTTCGCACGGAGCCACGGTCGGCAAACTGAACGAGGACGAGCAGTTCTATATGCGCTCCAGAGGCATCCCGGAAGAGGAGGCCAAAGTATTGCAGATGATCTCATTCGTGGCTCCGGTGCTTGAGACCATCCCGGAAGAAGCCACTGACGGAGACCTCAGCCGCTCCGCCGTCGCCGAACTCGTTGAGAATGCCATCCGCAGCTTCGCATAAGAATATGATTGTCAAGACGAATGTCAAACTGAATTTGGGACTGAGTGTCCTGCGGAAACGGGACGATGGATTTCACGACATCGAGACATTGTTTGTGCCGTGTTTTGATTTCGGTGACACACTTGAGATCGTAACCGGTGATGACTACAGCCGCACCTCGGCGGCGTTGTTCGCCAAGTATGGTGGCAAGGACGGGCGCTTCGGCAAGCTCAGCGACCAACAAGAAACATCGGTTGGTGAGCCTGTCGAACCAACCGGACTTCACGAATCGACCAAGGAAGACTGGAAAGGAACGACTCTCTCGGAAAAGATAAACACATCAGAGGATGGCAGATTGGTACAGGGCATATCCGAAGACGGGAAGTTGATGATCACGATTGCCCGTGAGGATGGCGTTGACTGGGATCCGTTCAAGGATCTGTGTGTTAAGGCGTATGACATTTTGGCACAAGACTTTGATCTGCCTCCTGTCAAAATATTCCTGGAAAAGAAGGCTCCTGTGGGAGCGGGGCTGGGTGGAGGTTCCGCGGACGCGGCTTTCACACTCAAGGCATTGAACGAGCTTTGCGGGCTGAACCTTTCCGACCAACAGCTTTCTGAATATGCCGCCAGACTTGGCAGTGATTGCGCCTTCTTCATCTTCAATCGTCCTATGATCGGATCTGGGCGAGGGGAAGTCCTTGAACCTTATGAAATTGACTTGGCTGGTTACGATGTCAAAGTCTTGATTCCGGAAGGAATAGCTGTCTCCACCGCCGAAGCATATAAAGGAATTATACCAAGGGACGACGGACAAACTGAACTAACGGATATCAGGACCGTACTGGCAAAGCCTGTCTCTGATTGGAAGGATAAGCTGGTAAACGATTTCGAAACTACGGTGTTCAAAAAACATCCGGAGTTGGCGGCCATCAAGCAATCCCTCTACGATTCTGGGGCGGTTTACGCCTCAATGTCCGGCTCCGGCTCCGCTCTTTTCGCCTTGTACGAAAAATAATTGTGCGTGAAAAGCTACTCTCCGCTCACCAAGTCACTGCGTGAGGCTTTTCGTGAGCAAAATACCACCTCACACTCACGAAGTTCATTCTGCAAACAAGACTCATTCCACGCACGGGAATATAAAAAAAAGAAGAGGCCGCCGCTTTCCCCAAAGCGACGGCCTGTTGTATATAAAACGAACTTAACAAATAGACAACAAAAAGAACTTTTGTCTGTCCAAGGGACAAAGGTATCAAGATTTATTGAATATCCAAAACTTTTTCGTAATTTTTTAAAACGATTTTTGCATCAATCGTTCATCAAAGGCCTATCCTTTACTTACAGATTAACGCAAATGTCGCTTTGGAGCACTTCCGCGTGGGATTTTGTGACTATCCGTTCCGGTACTCGCTCGGAGTCATCCCCGTGTGTGCCTTGAAGAACTTGTAGAACACGGATGGGTTCGGGAAATGCAGTTTGAAAACAATCTCCTTTATGCTGTCGTCAGTGTACTTGAGCATATTCTTGGCTTCAAGGATGACGAAGGAGTCGATCCAGTCGGGAGCGGATCGGCCGCTGACTTGCTTGATGAGTTTGGACAAGTATTTTGGAGTGAGCCCCAAGTGGCTGGCATAGAACGCCATATTGCGCTCCGATGTGTGATGCTCAGTGACGAGTGCCATAAAATGTTCGAAGATCAGCTTCACTCTGGTGTTTACAACCGCTCCCTGCATTTCCGGGGTTCTGACGGCGCTTTTCTCCATTAGGCCACCAACGACATAGAACAGTGACGCGATCAGTGATCCTACTGCCTCCCTCTTGTTTGGCACGTCCGAGGACAGGATTTCTCCGAAAAGGTCCAAGTATCTGGTACAGAAAGCGATGTTCCTGTCGTCAAGCTGAACGCAGGGCTCAGTCAGCAATTTGAGCCTATCATCGAAAATTTTCTTAAAGTCGAAACTTATGCTGGAAAGATATTCCTTGGAAATGGCGACAACGATGAATTCGAAGGAGTTGTCATCATCCAGATCGGATTTGTTGATTTTGATAATGTTACCAGGCGTTCCGACAAAAAGCGTCCCCTTGCTCACCGAATATGACCGCAGGTTGATCTCCACGTTCAGACCTCCTGATTTGCAGAAAATAGCGATGTACGCGTCACTGCGGCAAGGATATTTAAGGAATTGAAGGTTGTCGCTGTACTTCACGTCCATAATGAAGAAATCGTCTCCAAGCTGAAGTTCGTTCTGGACGGGAACGAGCTTTCGGATCTGTTTAAGACCTATATTCAATAAAGAATCCGGCATACCGTAAAATGTTTTTAGTGTCTCACGGCAAAATTAGGAAATATTTGCGTTATTGCAAAATTTCGCAATATTCGACCTTTTGATAATCAACAAAGCCGAACGGTCATATTAATGGAGAAATTTGGCAATTAATTTGTAGTGATGTATGCCGCTTGACACAAAGTCGAAAACAAGAATTTATGAATATGAACAAGTACATTGTCAAAATCTCAACATTGGTCGCTATGGCTCTTGTGCCTGTGGCGATGAATGCCCAGCAGACGCTGACGCTGGAGCAGTGCCGCGAAATGGCGGTCGAGAACAACAAGACCTTGAAGCAGGCGGAGACTAAGATCGAGATGGCAGGTTATGACCGCAAGATCGCGTTCGCCAACTATCTTCCGAATATTTCCGCGACAGGTGCCTACGTGTATAATGCCAATGACATAGCTCTTGTCAGCGACGCGACATCCCAAAAGTTGCAGAATATGGGTACTTTGATCCATACCCAGGCTCAGGAGTTCAGCCAGAGCCTGATGACAGCGATCAAATCCAATCCTGCCGCTGCCGCTGAATATATGAAGAGCCCGATGTGGCAGACTGTTCTCGGCGCGCTTTCACAGACGGATATGTCCCAGACAATCAACGCTCTCGGTAAGGAGATTGACGATGCTTTCCATCCGGATATGCAGAACATATTCGCCGGTGCGGTGACCGTTCAGCAACCTGTTTTTATGGGTGGGAAGATCATCGCCGCCAACAGGATTGCCAAATTGGCGGAGGAGCTGTCAAAGACCCAGTACGACCAGCAGTACCAGCAGGTGATTGTGGATGTTGATCAGGCATATTGGCAGATTGTCTCCATTGCGAACAAGAAGAAACTCGCGGACGCTTACGCTGACCTTCTTCATAAGATGGAGCACGATGTGGCACTTTCCGTTCAGGAAGGTGTGGCCACAGAGTCTGACGCTCTTCAGATAAAGGTCAAGGCCAACGAGGCTGATATGCTCAAGACCAAGTCAGACAATGGCTTGACTCTGGCGAAGATGCTGCTTTGCAAGCAGATAGGTCTTGACCTCAACACTGAGATCGTTCTTGCCGACGAGACCCTTTCGGACATTCCTGTCCCTCAGATGGGTGCTGATAAGGATCTTGAGCAGATCTATGCCGACAGACCTGAGACAAAGAGCCTGGAGCTTGCCTCCAAGATCTACGATGGCAAGGTAAGGGTCGCGAGAGCCGATATGATGCCTAAGGTGGCGTTGATGGCGGGATATTCAGTGACAAATCCTAATCTGAAGAACGGCTTCGAGAAGGATTGGGGCGGCTTCTTCAACGCCGGCGTGATGGTGAATATTCCTATATTCCACGGGTTCGAGGCTTTGAGCAAGACCCGCAAGGCCAAGGCCGAGGCCACCCTCTACAGAACACAACTTGAAGATGCCAAAAACCTCATTAACTTGCAGGTCACCCAGTTGCGCAAGCAGGAGGGTGAGGCCTTCGAGAAACTTACGATGGCTCAGAACAACCTCGCAAGCGCGGAGGAGAACCTTCGCACCGCCACCATCGGCTTCGAGGAGGGTGTGATCGAGACCAATACCACCCTCGCCGCCCAGACAGCCTGGCTCAAGGCTCATTCTGAATATATCGACGCGGGAATCGAGCTTCAGATGCTCGCCGCCAACCTCAACAAGGCTGAGGGTAACAGCCACGCCCAGTCAAAATAAGCCAGCGTTAAAAGTTGGTTATCTTTAAGGATTGCTAAGTCAAAGGATAATAATAAAAAACAAAGAATATTATGGAAAAGGAAAAGAAAAGCTACAATCTTGTGATTGGCATTGTGGCGCTTATCGTGATCATCCTTCTGATCGCCGTCATCGGCTACTTCGTCTCAAAACCAAAACCTCTGGTAATCCAGGGTGAGGCCGAGGCCAGTGAATATAGGGTTTCAGGCAAGGTCCCTGGCAGAATCGAGGAGATGTATGTGAAGGAAGGCCAGATGGTTCATAAGGGTGACACCGTGGCGTTCATCGATTCTCCAGAGGTTCGTGCGAAACTCGCTCAGGCTAACGCTGTGAAGGCCGCTGTGAGCGCTCAGAGCAGAAAGGCTCAGAACGGTGCCCGCAAGGAGCAGATCGCCGGTGCTTATGAGCTTTACCAGCAGGCTCTTGTGCAGGAAGACGTGATGAAAAAGTCTTTCGAGAGGATCCAGAAGCTTTACGACCAGAAGGTTATCGCCGCCCAGAAATATGATGAGGTGAAGGCCAAGTACGATGCCGCTGTCGCTCAGACCAAGGCCGCGAAGAGCCAGTATGATATGGCTGTCAACGGCGCGCGTGCCGAGGACAAGGCTGCCGCCCAGGCTCTTGTGGATCAGGCAAACGGCGCTTTGATGGAGGTCGAGTCATATCTTGGTGAACTGTATCTGACCGCTCCGGCAGACGGAATCATCTCCGCTGTATTCCCTAAAGTTGGCGAATTGGTCGGTCAGGGTGCTCCGGTCGCAAGCGTGACGGATTTGAATGATGTTTGGTTCACATTCAACGTCCGTGAGGACTATCTCCACGGAATGAAGCAGGGCGACAAGATCACGGTGATCATTCCTGCACTTGACGGCAAGGAGGTTCCTGCGACCATCAACTATGTGGCTGTACGTGAATCTTACGCGACTTGGAAGGCCACGAAGGAGACCGGAATGTACGATGCCAAGACCTTCGAGGTCAGAGCCGTTCCGGACGTGAAAGTTGACGGTATCCGCCCTGGTATGTCCGCTATCGTAAAGTAAGTTATTATGAGCAATTGGCAGAGAATAATTGCGGTAGCCCGCAGGGAACTCAGGATAATCAGGCAGCGCCCGATCTATCTTCTGGGTTCCGTAGGTGTGATCGCTTTCTGCGCCGTGTTCTTCCTGACATTCTTGAGGGACGGTCTGCCAAGTGACATTCCTATCGGTCTGGTGGACTACGACTATTCGTCAACCTCCAGGAATTTTAGCCAGCAGCTTGATGCCACCCAGTTGGGTAAGGTCATCCATTATGATTCGTTTGCGGCGGCGAGAGAGGATATGAACAGGGGAAAGATTTCCGCTGTCTGCGTCATCCCGACCGGAATGAACGATGACATCCAGGCGAACCGTCAGCCGAAGATCACATTCTATGTCAATGGATTGTACTTCGTGAGCGGAGCCTTGGCGTACAAAGACCTGCTCACGATGGTAAACCTGACCAACGGTGCTGTGCAGAGAGAGGCGCTGAGGGCAAGAGGCTATAATGACGCTCAGATAATGAATCTGATCCAGCCAGTCAATGTGGACCTGCATCAGATCGGAAATGTCACGACTAACTACAGCTACTACCTCTCAAGCGTCTTGCTTCCGGGTGTGCTGGAAATGATAGTGATTATCGTCCTGATATATTCATTAGGTGCGGAACTCAAATATGGTACATCCCGTCATTTGCTCCAGACTTCCGGCAACTCCATTGTGACGGCTTTGGCCGGCAAACTGCTTGTCTGGACACTGACGTTCTCGGCGATAGGTCTGATTTTGATTCTTCTCTTGTATCATCAGCTGCATTTCCCTTTGGCCGGATCAATATGGAATATGTTTCTGGGGATCGTCCTGATGGTCTTCGCAAGTGAGGCTGTCGCCATATTCATCATTGAGATGCTGCCTGTGCCGAGATTGGCGCTGAGCATCGGCGCGCTTTACAGTGTGCTTGGATTCTCGCTTTCGGGGTTCACGCTTCCGATCGAGGCGATGCCGCCTTATATCCAGGGACTTGCGTCTGCATTCCCGATCAGGCATTACTATCAGCTCTACGCTCAGGAAGCCGTCTTCGGAACCGGATTTGCCGGATGGTGGCCACAGGTGGTCTATCTGCTTATATTCCTGCTGATTCCGCTTGTCGGGCTTACCCGCCTGAAGAAAGCATATATTCATCAGAATTTCCCTAAAGACTAGCAGATATGAAAAATTCATACGCAAAGACTTGGATCAAAGACTTTTGGGGCATATTCTGCCACGAGTTCCGTCAGATCTTTTCAGACAGCGGTGTGCTGCTGATCTTTCTGGTGGCAGGACTGGCTTATCCTCTGTTGTACAATGTAGTCTATCTCAACGGTATCCTTTCGGACACCCCGGTAGCCGTTGTGGACAATTCGGACAGCCCTGACAGCCGTCGTTTCATAAGGGAAATCGATGCCACCAGAGAGGTGGAAGTCGCTGCCAAATGTGTGAATATGGCGGAGGCCGAGCAGATGATGAAAGACCGTAAGGTCAAAGGTATCATTTACTTCCCGTCAGATTTCAGCGAGAAGATCGCAAGAAATGAGACCGCTACATTCTCCGTTTATGCGGATATGAGCAGTTTCCTGTACTACAAGAACGCGCTGATGGCTACCAACTTCGTGATGCTTCACGAGGTCGGGCAGATCCAGATGGAGAGGTATTCGGCCCTGGGAATGACTGAGCAGACCGCTTTCCAGTCTGTCAAGCCTATTGGTTATGAGGAGAACAACCCTTACAACAGAGCTTTCAACTACAGTTTCTTCCTCATTTCGGCCATTCTGATGATCATCATCCAGCAGACGCTGTTCTATGGAATGTCTCTGCTGGTGGGAACCGCAAGGGAAAGGAACCGCAGTTTCGCATCGCTTCCGGACAGGCTTGAGGGGCACGGTGTAGGACGTGTGGTTTTTGGCCGCGGAGGAGCCTACTGGCTGCTGTACCTTGCTGTGGGTATGTATATCGCCTTCATCGTGCCCGCCATATTCGGAATCCCTCAGAGAGGTGAGTTTCACGATGTTCTGGCTTTGCTGGTGTTCTTCATCACGGATTGCGTGTTCTTCAGTATGACGTGGAGCACGTTGATCACCAGAAGGGAATCTGTCTTCGTGCTGTTCCTTGTGATGTCGCCAGTGGCCTTGTTCTTGACGGGCTGTTCCTGGCCGACAATTGCCTTCCCAGGATTCTGGAAAGTGTTCTCCTACATATTCCCGTCAACATTCGGAGCGCAGGGCTTCATTAACCTTAGCACCGCCGGTGGCGATATGGGTGCGGCTGACGTGCAGATGAAGGCGATGATCGTCCAGACAATCATCTATTTCTTCCTCTCCTGTGCCGCGATTTATATTGAGAACTGGGTTCTGCGTCACAAGGAGGCGTTGATTGAGAAACGAGACCGTTTGGAGAAACGTGTCGGAATCGACCGCGCGGAAGATGCCAAGATCATCGCCGGAGAATAGGTTTGGTTCCGGTAAAATAAACTCCCTCCCGAATTTTGCACGTTACCAAAATCTCGGGTGGGAGTTTATTTTTACCGGTCGCGCCTACCTTTATCGCGGAGGTTTCAGTTGTTAGCGTGTCCTGACGGTCGCTGAGCCTGCCGAAGTGACCTGTTACGAAAGGATCGTAGAACAATTGTCACTTCGACAAGCTCAGTGACCGGTTATTCTCCGACGTGGAACGCCACGCGGAGCTCCTCGATCTCCTCGTCAGTGATCGGGTTCAGTTTGCCCAGTGGAGCCGCAAGGATCAGCGAGCGGGCACTGAAATCAGCCACCTCAAGACGGTCAAACGTGTTGATGAGCTTGTCACCGGTAACAACTACCGAGTCGTTCTCCAGCATAACGAATGGCCTGTGCTTGAACTCATCGGCGAGTTCTGTCAGATGCTCGTTGTACTGGCTTCCGAACGGGAATGTCGGGATGTCCTGAAGGAATATCCAACTCTCCGGGATGGTGCGCACGTCAAATTTCACTCCGGTCGTGCAGAATCCCATAAGGGCAGGGGACTGGGTCAGGATGATGGAGTTTACTTTCGGATTGCGGCGGTAGATCTCATAGTGGAGAGCCACAGAACGGCTTGCGTTCTTTCCGGCCTCTACCATTCCGTCCTTGACCTGTACGATGTCCTCCGGCTCAAGATCCCAACGCTGCATATTGGACGGCGTGATGAGGAAGTCATTGCCTTTCCAACGCACGGAGGCAGTGCCGTATGAACTGCACATAAGTCCCTGTGAGCAAGCCCTGCGCACGATTTTGCAGATCTCCGCGCGGATCGCCCTCTCGTCTGACGGATGCTCCACATTCATAAAATGCTGGAACGGAGTGTTCACTGCCTTCTCGTGCTGGAGAATCTGCTCCTCGCTGAGGTACTTAGGCTCACCCAATGTCTTGGCATTCAGGATTGTACGAGCGCAGAGCTCAAGGGTCTCGAACCTCTGGTAAGCATCGGCGATGTCCTCACCGGCGACCACAACTCCGTGGTTCTCCATAATGACGGCCTTGTAGTCAGAGTTCTTCTTGAACTCGGCCACGATCTTCTTTCCCAGAAGCTCGCTTCCCGGGAGAGCATATTCAGCAAATCCAACAGGACCGCAGGTCTCGCGCGCCTGAGGAATGATGCTCGTGTCCGGCACCTGATGAACCATACTGAAAGTGACCAGTCCAGGAGGGTGGGCGTGGATCACTGAGTGAATATGCGGGTTCATCTTGTAGATGGCCTTGTGGAAAGGGTACTCGGAAGAAGGTCTGTGAGGGCCTATGATTGTACCGTCGGCCTTCACGCACATAATGTCCGCCGGAGTCAGCGAACCCTTGTCAATCGCCGCCGGTGTGATCCACATATCTCCGTTCTCGTCCATAATGGAGAGGTTTCCTCCGGAGGTGGTTGTCATCTCGCTGCGATAGATCCTGCCGATGATGATAGCGATCTGCTCGGCCGGATGCATCAATTTTACGTCAAGTTGTTTCATAATATTAATGAGTTACATTGGAAGCCGCTTCGGTTCTTTCGGATGCGAGGCGGCTTCACGGATTTACATTTAAGCCAGCATAACCTGTCCGCCTGTCACAGGAATGGCCTGCCCGGTCTCTCCAGTCTGGTCAATGGCGTATAGGATGGCCTTGCAGACATCCACAGGATTGCAACCCTTGCGCATAGGCACCTGGGCGAGGTAGTAGTCCTTCACATCCTGCACGGTCTTGGCCCCCGGAACCTTCCCGGCGTTGAGGTACTGGATGAACAGTCCGTTCTCCGGGTTGCTCCAGAGTGGCCCGTCGTAGTAGTTGCCAGGGCAGATGCTGTTGACTTTCACCCTGTAAGGAGCGAGCTCAAGGGCGAAGGACTGGGTCAGACCTATTCCTCCGAACTTGCCGCCGGCGTAGGCGAAATTGGCCTTGCTGCCGCGCAGACCGCTCTTGCTGTTGACCTGGATGATGTCGGCGAAATATTCCGGATCGTATTTGGTCTCGATCTTCATTATGTGCGAGGCGACCTTTGCGCAGAAGAAGTAAGCCTCGTAGTTGATCTTGGTGACGAACTCGAAGTTCTCCGGGGTCATCACGTCCAGGCCACCGGCGCGTACAACTCCGGCGTTGCTGACAAAAGCGTCAAGCGCGCCGAAGTTCATTATTGTCTCCCTCATCAGGTTCTGGAGGCTAGCCATATCAGCGACATTTGTCTTTACGAATATGGCCTTGTTGGCTCCAGCCTTCTCATTGAAGCTTGCGGCGGTCTTCTCACCGGTTATCTCGTTGAGGTCGGCCACCACGATGTTGGCTCCCTGCGCCATCAGTTCACGGGCGATGCCTTCCCCGAATCCCTGGGCTGCTCCGGTCACGATGATCGTGCGGCCTTCCACACGGCCTTTGGATGCGCTGGCGGCTACTTTGCGGCGATAGTTCTCCACCTCCCAGTTGTCGATGAAGTCGATCCAGGCCTGTTCCATTGGATGCTCTCCGCCGAAACTCTGGGCGTAGAACGCGACCTTCATCGCATCTGTGAACACATCGGTGATGATCTGGGCGTTCTTGGAGTAGTCTCCCACTGCGATGAGCCCGATTCCTTTGATGAGCAGAACCTTAGGCGTATAGCCCCTCTCGCTGACGAAGGCCTCGATCTTCTCTTCCGCCTGCCTCAGAATCTCTTCATCCGACTCTGCGTCAATGAATATGTAGGCGCTCTTGCAGTACACGATGATGTCCGGCGTGAACGGCTTCGCGATCTTGTCGTAACCGGATTTGCCGGGACACTTCGACAGGCTCAGTGACCCGACAGTTTGGTCGCTGAGCCTGTCGAAGCGACCTTCAAGGAAGAAATCCACGAGTGCGTTCTTGGTGACTTCCAGTGTCTTGAAGCCCCTGCCAGAGCGTGAGAGCATCTGGCGGATGGCCGGAACAACGTCCGTGACGGTCTCTGAGACTTCAGTCTCACCCTTCGGGAGCGCGGCGACCTTGCCTTCAAGCTTTCCGAGGACTTCTGAATATATTCCCTCGATCTCCGCTGTGGTGTCCCCGCCCACGAATATTCCGTGATTCTGGAGGAATATCACCTGAGGCTCCTTGCCGTTGGCGGCCTTGTAGGCATTTATCCGGTCATAAACTTTCTTGAAAAGTGTGTAGCCTGGGTCGGTATATTCAATGTAAAGGGCTTCGGGAAAGAGTTCCTTGCAGGCCGACTCGGCGTTCACCGAGCACATCAGACCGTTGACAAGGGTAGGGTGGAGGTGAACCACGAAGGCGAATCCCATACAGTTGTGCAGGGATGTCTCCACGGACGGTCTTCTGTCCTTGGTGATGCAGGCGGCGGCGAGGTCATTCTTGACCTGTTCCTCGCGGATCACCGTGTCGTCACTGTAGTCTTTTTCGCCCATCTCGTTCAGAAGGGCTCTGTCAAGGACGGCGAACCCATCCTCCGTTATGGTCGCAAGGGCGTGGCCGCTGGCCTTTACCCAAAGTCTGTTCTCATCCTTGTAAGAAGTGTTGCCACCTCCGGCTATCACGAAGCGGGAGTCCTGTCCGAACTTCCGGGAAATCGCGATAAGGTCATCAATCTGTGTCATATTCGTGTATCAGTTATGTGTTCTGCTTGCCGAACCAGCATATTCCTAAATGGCTAAGGTCCTGCGGATCAGTTCGTCTCCCGCTTCGATGGAGTATAGCCCGGCTTGGTGAGCTGCAACCGCGCACGCTCCCCGGTAGTTGGTCTCACGCAGCTTTTCGCTGAGGCCTTCGGCATTGTCGCGGGTGCGCAGGCGGATCGGCTCCAGCGCCGGGGTGTTGTGCTCCGAACCGAAAGTGACGATGAACCCCTCGTCCTGGAGGTAGCCGGAATATTCCTCAAGCACGGCTGTAGTGTTGCGGGTAGTGATGAATTCCACCGACTTGATCCCGCGCTTTTTCAGTGTGTCGGCGGCTTTCTGGAGGTCGCCTTCGAAGTCGGTGAAGTTGCCTTTCGCGTCATCGGCGAGGAACGGGTAGGTAGGGATTCCGCCGGCGGCCCTGATAATCTGGCAGACAGTCTCCATCGGGAGGAACGCCTTCGGATCCTCAGGCACGAACGCCGCGCCTCCGGCTTTGAGCAATTTGCTCCTTATTTCGTTCTCCACTGCCGCTTCGTTGTCCGGATCGGATTTCAGTGGCTGTCCACCGAAGATTCTTTCGTAGAGGGCGAGCTTGTCCTTCACATCGTTGGTTTTAGCGTCAACGGCCATTCTGAGTGCCTTCGCGAGATGGCGTTCACGCACGGATCCTCTTGTAAGATCCTTGACAACCTGTTTGAAATCAATGTTGAATCCAGCCTTGACCGCATCCAGATGATCGTTGAGTTTCGCGCACATCCTTTCGACCTGGGCGTTTGACTCCGTCCTCACGTCGGCAAGCATCTGAGCCTCTTTCCCGCTGAGAGTCACTGGATAAGCAAGCCCTTTCCCACTGAGGTACGTGCGTCCGGGATTGTTTGGGTCGTTGACCCTGAGCCCAGCGGCCTGATCTTCGCTGTTCAGCGAGATGAACTCGATGTTGAACAGCGGGTAAAGGTGCCTTGCGGCGCATTCGTCATTCCATTCCTTGTAGCCGTCCAGACTGTAGAAGTCGTTGATTCCCACCACTCTCACGCCTTCTGTGGCAGCCATATCAAGAGCCTGTCTCACGTCTTTGAAAGCGCTGAACGAGTATGGGGTGTGCAGATGGGCGTTAACGTCGATTATGGTTTTCATATTCGTGAATATTCATTTCCCAAAGTTAGCAATAATCCTATAAAGGTCATTCTGCGGTGCGGATTTTTGAAGCCATTCGGTCAAATTTGAAATTAATTTGCTAAATTTGTGAAATATGCCACGAAATTATTTTCGATAACATAAAACATCTTACAAATGGAAAAAAAACAACAAGGCAACATTTTCGCTATTGTGATCATGTTCTTCCTGTTCGCGATGATCTCATTCGTGACGGGATTCCAGAATCCGTTCGGAGTCATCGTGAAGCAGCAGTTCGCCGCTTCGAACTTTATGTCCCAGTTGGGGAATGCCGCAAACTTCATCGCCTATGCGTTTATGGGTCTGCCGGCCGGTATGATTCTGTCCAAGAAGGGCTACAAGTTCACCGCCCTCGCAGCCGTGACAGTCGGATTCATCGGAGTCGGCATCACATTCCTCTCAGGAATCGCCGGCAGTTTCGCCGTTTATCTTCTCGGCGCGTTCATCTCCGGTTTCTCGATGTGTATGCTCAACACTGTTGTGAACCCTATGCTCAACACCCTCGGTGGCGGCGGTAACAAGGGCAACCAGCTCATCCAGTGGGGCGGATCCTGCAACTCCCTGAGCGCCACGATCGTGCCGGTACTTGTCGGTTACTTGATCGGTGACGTTACCAAGGACACTCAGATCGCTGACGCGAACCCTGCGCTTTTCATCGCAATGGGTATATTCGCTCTCGCGTTCATCATCATCGCCTTCTCTCATATTCCTGAGCCTGAGCTTGAGGCTGCGGCCGCTGCCGGCAAATCCTCACAGCTCACTATCGGCGAGAGTGTCAAGGGAGCCCTTTCTTTCAGACATTTCGTGCTGGGAATAATCGCCATATTCGTTTATGTAGGAGTCGAGGTCGGCATTCCTAACTTCGTCAACCTTTACATGACATCCGCCGAGATCGGCATCAGCGCCGCCGTTGCCGGAACAATCGTCGGAATGTACTGGTTCCTTATGCTTTGCGGCCGTCTTGTAGGCGCTTCCGTCGGTGGAAAGGTCTCCAGCCGCACCATGGTCAGCTTCGTGGGAACAGTCGCCATCATATTCCTTCTCCTTGGAATGTTCCTTGGTGACACGACGACAGTGAAATTCCCTGCGATCACCTCACAGCTTTCATTCTCCCTTGCCGAGATTCCTATCGGAGTGATGTTCTTCATCCTCTGCGGTCTCTGCACCTCAGTAATGTGGGGAGCCATCTTCAACCTTGCTGTTGAGGGACTTGGCAAGTACACCTCCATCGCTTCCGGTCTGTTTATGGTGATGGTTTGCGGCGGTGGTGTCCTCCCTCTCATCCAGGGTGCTGTCGCTGACGCTACCAGCTATCTGATGAGCTATATCGTTGTCATAATTGGTGTCGCCTACATCCTTTGGTATGCCCTCTTTGGTTCAAAGGTAAAGAAGGTTGCGTAATCAGAAATCTTGTCCCGGTGGAGTTTTTCGCCGGGACATATTCATAACATAATATTATGGAACAGAATTTAGTAATAGGAATAGATGTCGGTGGACAGACCACCAAATGCGGAGTAGTTGACGCACGTGGAACCGTTCTTGCTCAGACCGTGATCCGTTCGGACACATACACAACGGTTGAGCCTTACATTGAGGAACTTGCCGTCGCTTTGAAGAAGATCATCTCTGATGCCAACGCCGAAGGCCAGATCCGTGGAATCGGTGTGGGCGCTCCTAACGCCAACTATTACACAGGCGACATTGAGAATGCGGTGAACCTTTCTTGGGGTGGAAGCGGATCCATTCACTTCGCAAAGATGCTCTCCGAGGCTGTCGGCGGCATCCCTGTGACTCTTACCAACGATGCTAACGCCGCCGCTATGGGTGAGATGACCTACGGTGCCGCAAGAGGGATGAAGAATTTCATAATGATAACCCTCGGAACCGGTGTCGGCAGCGGAATCGTCATCAACGGCGAGATGGTCTATGGCCACGACGGATTCGCTGGCGAGCTAGGCCACACTACAATCGTGCGCCACAACGGCCGTCACTGCAACTGCGGAAAAAATGGTTGCCTTGAGACCTACTGCTCAGCGATCGGAGTCGCCAGAACCGCCCGCGAGTGGCTTGATATGAGCAATGAACCTTCATCTCTCCGCAGCCTTGACAACATCTCCTCCAAGGACGTTTACGAGGCCGCGAAGGAAGGCGATGCCCTTGCCATCAAGATCTTTGAATATACCGGCACTCTCCTCGGAGAGGCTTTCGCCGACTTCATCGCGTTCTCCGCACCTGAGGCCATCGTCCTCTTCGGCGGTCTCGCCAGAAGCAAGGAGTTCCTCACCGAGCCGATTCTCCGTTCGATGAACGACAACGTCCTTCCTCT
>CAVBMN010000038.1:0-20168 GCA_963596515.1 bacterium | reverse complement strand
TCAAAGGATTCTACCGGGTTTATGAGATGAGGGGCGAAACGACCCTTTACGAATTCCACAAACAGATGCGTGCGGATATGGAATTTCCGCAGGATCAGTTGATTATGTTCAAGGCAATGGATGCCGGCGGCGGAGTCCTCGCGCGCTATGGCTTGTTCGACCTTGGAAGCGGCACTGTGGACAATGTGACTGTGGCGCAGACTGTAAAGAATGGCGTGGCCTCGTTCCTGTACTTCTATGATGTGCCTAACCGCAAGAGCGTGATTGTCACGTTTGAGGGTATGGAGGAGAAGCCGGAATGCTCACCTATGATCGTCGAGGTGAAGGGACCTAACCCGATCGAGTTCGAGAACGGCTATGTGGCCTTTGAGGATCTGCCTGATTCACAGAGACATCTGCCTGGTCAGAAGCCGGATTGGGGCTCAGATGACGATGATGACGAAGGTGGTTCGTCTCTTTCTCTGGATGATGACAGGGACGATGACGACTATGATGAGGAGGACGATGAAGACGGAAAGATTGTCTTCGACGGCACCGAGGATCTGGACATCTAAATAGATAGGTGGCTTCAAGCTAATAAAAACAGCTCATCAGCTCTGAATATGTCCCGGCGGCTTCTCATAATCCTTGGACCTACCGCTGTCGGCAAGACTGACTTCAGCGTCTCTAAGGCTTTGGAATATGGCTCGCCGGTGATTTCCTGCGACTCACGCCAGATTTTCAGGAATATGTCGATCGGGACAGCCGTCCCGAGTGCTTCACAGCTTGCCGCCGTGAAGCATTATTTCATTCAGTCCGTTCCTGTCACGCAGGCTTACACGGCAGGGGATTACGAACTGGAGGCGGTGGCATTGGTCGAGAAATTGTTTGATGAAGGGCACGAGACTCTTGTGATGACAGGTGGATCGATGTTCTACATCGATGCTGTCTGCAACGGGTTGGACAATCTTCCGGACGGGGATTCGGCTCTTCGTTTCGAACTGTGGGAAAGACTTGGTAAAGAGGGCGTTGAGACTCTTGCCGAGGAACTAAGACTGAAGGATCCGCTGACATATTCACAGATTGACACCCACAACAGCCAAAGGGTCATCAGGGCTTTGGAGGTGTGTATGGTGTCGGGGAAGCCGTTCTCGTCGTTCAAGACGGGGGAGAGGCGTAAGCGTTCCTTTGAGATTGAGAAGGTCGGACTTATGCGGTCACGTGAGGAATTATATTCACGGATCAATCAGAGAGTGCTGAATATGATTGACGCGGGATTGGTGGAGGAGGTGCGCTCTTTGCTGCCGTACCGGAATTGCCAGGCGCTTCAGACCGTCGGCTACAAGGAAATCTTTGAATATCTTGATAATAAGATTCCTCTGGAGGAGGCTGTGCGTCTCATCCAGAGGAACACTCGTCATTACGCCAAGAAGCAGCTCACCTGGTGGCGCCGCGACCCAGGCATCCGGTGGGTTGAGGTTTAGAACGGAAGATCGTTACTAGGATCGTCTGCTGGCAGGTCATCGATTGTTGGGGCAGGAGCCTGTTGAGGCTGCGCTCCGTAGTTCGGCTGAGGCGCCTGGGTGTAATTCTGCGGAGCCTGATAGGCTGGCTGTTGCTGTGACGGAGCCGACTGTCCTGCCGGAGTGATTCTCCAGACACGAACGTCGTTGTACCAACGCCCGTTATATTCCCGTGCCCTGAGGTTGAAAGCCACTTTCACTGAGTCCCCGACCTGATACTTGTCGAGATCCGCGACCTTGTCGTTGCCGAATGCTGTCAGACACACATTGGCCGGATAGTTGCCGTCTTGATACTCAAGGACGAAATCCTGCTTGGTCCAAGAGCCTTTCGCTCCTTGTCCACTTTGCTTGGCAAGTTTCTGCTTGATCCTGCCTTCTATTTCCAATGCCATAATATTCAAATCTTTGGTTTTGTAAAAATTAAACCTGCTCGGCGCCGGGCGCAAAGCAGGCTTTTATTGTCCGCTGCCTTGGCAGGGATTATTTCTTGTCCTCTACGACAGGCTCAACGAAGTGCTTTACAGAGTCGAGCTGGATGTCGAACACGAGAGTTGAGTAAGGATCGATGCCGTTGGTTCCGCGCTCGCCGTAGCCAAGCTCGGAAGGAACATAGAGGGTAGCCTTTCCGCCCTCGCCGAGAAGCTGGAGACCTTCGGTCCATCCTGGGATGACCCTGTTGAGCATAAGCATAACAGAAGGCTGTGACTCAGCGACTTCCTCGATGACGGTGCCGTCCTTGAGGGCGAGTTTGTAGTGCACATAGACGGTATCCTTGGAGTTGCTAGGCTTAACCTCGCTTCCTGCCTCCTTGATGATGTACTGGAGACCGCTCTCGGTAACCTGTACGCCTTCCTTCTTCTTGTTGGCCTCAAGGAACTTGTTTTCCTCAGCCTTGTTGATGGCCCCTACATATTCAGACCTCTTCTCGATGAATTCGCTCATAATGCGGTTCATCTCCTCAGGGTTTACCTTGAACTGCTTTACGAAGTCAGTGTCGCGAGGTGTGCCTTTCGAGGCCACGAAGTCCGCAGCTCCCTTCTTGATCATATTGAAGTTGAGGTCACCCATATTGTAGTTCTTGATCATCGAACCGAGCTGGATTCCGAGAAGGTAGCTGACAGAGTCAACGCTGGCCTTTGAAGGAAGAAGCTCCTTAGGGTTCACTGGTTTTACAGGGTTGGCGACCGCGGTGCTGTCCGCGCCGTCAGCCTTTCCGCTGACATTACCGGAATTGCAGGCTACGGCTGAAAGAAGCATCGCGGCTGCTGCAAACATTTTGATTGTCTTCATAATATTAATTTTTTATAAGTTGTCTATGTCCGTTTTGGGGCATATTGCCCAAAAGTCCTGCAAATATCGCAAAAATTATTGACTTTATTATTCACAAAGTTCCAAAATGCTTGTTTATCCCGAAAACAATCACTATTTTTAGAAATAATTAGGAACACTATGGGAATTGACTCGTCATTACTGTATTCCAAGTTGAAAGAATTCTTCGGTTTCGACTCCTTTAAAGGGGATCAGGAGAAGATTATCCGCAACCTTCTTGAAGGCAAGGACACCTTTGTCCTGATGCCGACGGGGGGCGGCAAATCCTTGTGCTTTCAGCTGCCTGCCTTGGTGCTTCCGGGCACGGCGATCGTGATCTCGCCGCTCATCGCCTTGATGAAGAATCAGGTCGATGTGATCAGAGGCTTTGTGGAGGAACAGAACGGGATCGCCCATTTCCTGAACTCGTCGCTCAACAGGGCGCAGATCCAGGCTGTCCGCTCCGATGTGCTTTCTGGTGTCACAAAACTGCTTTATGTGGCTCCGGAATCCTTGACAAAGGAGGAGAACATCGATCTGTTGAGAGAGGTGAACATCTCTTTCTATGCGGTGGACGAGGCTCATTGCATCTCGGAGTGGGGACACGATTTCAGGCCTGAGTACCGTAGGATAAGGGATATGGTGCAGACGATCGGACGGGCTCCGATCATCGCCTTGACCGCTACGGCCACACCTAAGGTGCAGAATGACATCCAGAAGAACCTCGGCATACTTGACGCCACAGTGTTCAAGTCATCGTTCAACCGGCCGAATCTCTATTATGAGGTACGTGACAAGGTTGATCCTGACAAGGACATCATACGGTACATCAAGCAGAGGCCGGGTAAGTCCGGAATCATCTACTGCCTTAGCCGCAAGAAGGTTGAGGAGATTGCGAATCTTTTGAATATCAACGGTATCCGCGCGCTGCCGTACCACGCTGGGCTCGACGCCAAGACAAGGGCCGAGAATCAGGACCGTTTCCTGATGGAGGATGTGGAGGTCATCGTGGCCACGATAGCTTTTGGTATGGGGATAGACAAGCCGGATGTGCGTTTTGTCATTCATTATGATATTCCTAAAAGCATCGAGGGCTACTATCAGGAGACAGGCCGTGCCGGCCGTGACGGGGAGAACGCCGAATGCATCACATACTACAGCTACAAGGACATCCGCAAGCTGGAGAAGTTTATGCAGGGCAAGCCGGTGTCCGAACAGGAGATCGGCCGCCAGCTGCTGATGGACACTGTGGCATATGCCGAGTCGAGTCTGTGCCGCAGAAGAATGCTGCTCAACTATTTCGGTGAAGACTATCCTGAAGACAACTGCGGGCTTTGCGACAATTGCGTAAATCCGAAGGAGACTTTTGACGGACGTAAGGAGATGTGTCTGGTGATCAGGCTGATAAAGTCGCTTCCGGAGCATTTCAAAGTCGATCATCTTGCTCTTGTCCTGGCCGGAGAGACTAACGCTTTGGTCAAGTCCTACAGGCACGATACGCTCCCGTTGTTCGGCTCGGGGAACAATCACAGTGTGAATTTCTGGTGTGCGGTCGTGCATCAAGGCCTTCTGCTGCATCTGCTTGAGAAAGAGATTGAGACCTACGGGCTGATCTATGTGACCAAACAGGGCGAGGATTTTCTCAATGACCCTTACGAGGTGCGTATGGTGGAGGACCGTGCGTTCCGGGAGAAAAAGGCTGCCGAGGAGGAAGACGATGAACCGTCCGCAGGATCTGTGGCGATGAAGGGAGGTGGGGGAGACACCGCTCTTCTTTCGATGCTGAAAAGCCTGCGCAAGGATATGTCGCGTAAACTGAATCTCCAGCCGTGGATCATATTCGGGGACCCCGCCTTGGAGGATATGTCGATTCTTTATCCGATTTCCTACAAGGAACTCTGTAACTGTCAGGGGGTCGGGGAAGGTAAGGCGAGGAAATACGGTAAGGAATTCATCGACCTTATCAAGCGCTACGTGGATGAGAATGACATCACCCGGCCTGAGGATTTCGTGGTGAAGTCAACCCCGACCAAATCGGCGGACAAAGTGTTCATCATCCTTCACATAGACAGGCGGATGGCCCTTGAGGACATAGCCGAGGCCAAAGGCCTTGAGATGGAGGATCTTCTGACCGAGATCGAAAGCATAGTCTCCTCAGGCACAAAGCTGGATCTGAACTACTACATCAGTCAGGAGATTGACGATGAGGTGGTTGAGGAAATCTATGAATATTTCAGGAGAGAGGCGGACTCAGACTCTGTCGAGGATGCCCTCAGGGCGCTCGGCGCCGACTACGAGGAACTGGAAATCCGTCTTGTGAGGATCAAGTTCCTCTGCGAGATAGCATCTTAGATTGTAACCATCTTCAGTCTGCGGCCTTCAAAGTGGCCGAGTCTGCGGAATCCGTACATCTTGACATACTGCGCGAAGTAGTCGAACTTGTCTCCGACCTGCTCCGGTCTGTGTGAGTCTGAGCCAAGGCAGATGATCTCACCGCCAAGCTCCAGATACCTTATCAGTATATCCTTGTCAAGCTGTGGCTTGCGAAGTCCGTAGGCTTTGTAGGTCTTTGTGTTGATTTCCAATCCCTTGCCATTCTCGGCAAGATATTTCAGAATCTCATCGAACAGTCCTGGGAAATCACGGTACAGCACACTTTCCTTAGGATAGGGCGCATAGCGGGCGACATAGTCGAAATGTCCCATTATGTCGAAATCCCCGAGCCATTTCATTTCCTTCAGGATGGTTTCAAGGTAGCGTCCGTAGGCCTCTTTCCAGTTCTTGCCTTTGTAATATGGCCCGAAATACGGGTCGGTGTCCTCAAGATAGTGGACAGAGGCAATGATCTGGTCGAAGCTGTTGCCGGCCAGAAGTTCCCTTGTCTGATCGTGGTTCTTCTCTCCCAAGCCAAGCTCTACCCCTTTGAATATCTTGAATTTCTTCGGGAATATCTTGCCAAGCGAACCGCTTGAGATGAGTCCGTTGACCCTGTCTATCTCCGCTTGCTGGGCCTTCACGTCGAAGACTTCGCTGACGAGCGGCTCGAACTCTTCCTTCATCTTCGGGACATAGAAATCACAATGGTCGGTGAAACATATTCCTCCGAACCCTTTTTCCGCCGCCGCTACGGCACTTTTTTCAACAGTTGTTCCCTCTCCGTCAAATGAGAATTGGCTATGATTGTGTGTATCGAAAAACATAGGCACGAATATAGCATTTTTTACTTAAATTTGTAATTTGTATTATTATAAGGAATATGATTATGTTCACATTTGGCTACAAATCTTCGTTCAGCAGCATCCTCAGGGCGCTGGCTGCCATCGGCATAGGTCTGGTGATGATTTTTGACAATGCGGCTTCGGTGACGGTCGTGAAGGTCATCGCCGCGTTCCTGCTCGCTTCGGGAATCGTGTCGTTGGTCTATGGTTTCATCCGCAATAAAAGGGACGGAGTGCTGCCGTTGATGGCGGTGAACGCTGTTGTGGATTTGATTCTGGGGCTTCTGCTTTTCCTGAATCCTGTCTGGGTGGCCGGCTTCATCGTCACTCTGATAGGAATTGTGCTTATTATTTTTGGCGGCATTCAGCTGCTCGCGTTGGCCGGAACCTTGTCACTGCTCGGGGCCGGATTCTCCACGCTGATCCTTTCGATCTGTGCGGTGATCGGAGGTGCGTTCCTGCTCTTTAACCCGTTTGGTGAGAGGATTATGAGCATCTGCGCAGGGAGCTTCCTGCTTCTGTACGGTGTGTCCGAGTTGATCTCCTCGTGGCGGATCCGAAGGGCCAGGGAGGCTTACGAGATCCGTTTTAACACCCCGGACGAGCCACAACCTGATCAGGACGTGATCGAGACATCCGGGCTGGACGATGCCAAGGAAGTGAACTACACTAAAGTTGACGAATAGGAATGATTCCTCAGGAAACGGTACAGAAGATTCTTGACACGGCGCGTGTCGAGGAGGTGATAGGCGACTTCGTGACTCTAAGAAAGCGCGGGGCCGACCTTTGGGCTTGCTGTCCGTTCCACGGTGAGAAGACACCGTCTTTCCACGTCATTCCCGCCAAAGGGCAGTATTACTGTTTCGGTTGTCACAAAGGTGGCTCAGCTGTCGGGTTCATAATGGACTACGAGCATTTGTCCTACGTGGAAGCCTTGCGGTATCTTGCCAGGAAATACAACATCGAAATAGTAGAAAAGGAAGAGACCGCGGAGGACATAGCGAACCGTCAGCGGAACGAGAGCCTCCTGCTTGTCTCTGAATATGCCGGGAATTTCTTCCGGGAGCAGCTCCGTACCGATGAGGGACGGGCAGTGGGTCTTGAATATTTCCACTCCAGAGGACTGGAGGATGCGACCATCGAGAAATACGGTCTCGGATGGGCACCGTCAAGCCGTCACGCTCTCACGGATGCTGCCAAAGCCGCCGGGTACAAGGATGAATATCTCCTTGAGACAGGGCTTTGCGCTGCCTACGATTCGGACAACAGGCTGCACGACAGGTTCTTCGACCGTGTGGTGTTCCCGATCCATTCGGTGAGCGGAAGGGTTATCGCTTTCGGGGCAAGAACCTTGAAATCCAAAGAACCGGGCAAGCCTTACGCCAAGTATGTAAACTCCAAGGAGTCCGATATTTATGTCAAGAACAAGTCCCTTTACGGCATCTGGTTCGCGAAGAACGAGATGGCCCGCAAGGACAAGTGTTATCTGGTCGAAGGCTATCTGGATGTGCTTTCGATGCATCAGCTCGGAATCACCAATGTGGTGGCTTCTAGCGGCACGGCCTTGACCGAAGGGCAGATAAGCCTTATCAAGCGGTTCACGCAGAATGTCACGATTATGTACGACGGCGATTCCGCCGGGATCCACGCCGCGTTGAGGGGAATCGATATGTTACTGCGTGAGGGAATGAACGTTAAGGTTGTGCTGATTCCTGACGGGGATGATCCGGATTCATATTCAAGAAAACATTCTCTTGCGGAGGTAGAGGAGTTCCTTGCCGGCGCGGAGAAGGATTTTGTGGATTTTAAGTCCTCGTTGCTGATGAAGGACGCTGCCGGGGATCCGTTGAAGCGCGCTGAGGTGATCAACGACATCGCCGACACCATTGCTGATATACCGGATGCGGTGAAACGCTCCGTCTATGTGGATTTCCTGAGCGACAGGTTCGAGATACGTCGGGATATTCTGGATGAGAGAATCGGCACTACCCGTTCCCGGAGATTGATGGAGGAAAGGAAAGCGGCTGACCGTGAACGGGAAAGACGGCAGAGCCAGGAATCAATGGTGGCTTCGACAGGTTCGGTCACCGGATTTTCATCTGCAGGTTCGACCTACGGAACCTCAGACGATTCTACAGGTGCGGCATATAGTGGAGGTGCACCTGTGCCTGAGCCTGTCGAAGCCACCCGTCAGCGTACCGGCCTTGACGCACTTGTCGACAACCGTATAATGGCCACCGCTGAGCGCGACCTTCTGAACTTCATCCTTACCTATGGAACCACGAAACTGGAGTTCCAGAGCGATTCGGATTTCTATTCCGGTTCGGACGAGGATGCGCTGACCGTGTTTGATTTCATCAGTCAGGCTTTGGAAGGGGACAATTCGCAGTTTATCAATACTGTCTTCCGAAAAGCATACGAAGCATATTCAAAAGACTATTATGAGGGATATTCGCAGGAAGAGATCGTGAAGCGGATGATGGACGGGCAGGACCGGGATGTGGCTTATGTCGCGGCGCAGCTGTCAACCGACGAGAGATACGATCTGTCAATCGATAAGCTGCGCAACTCAATGATGGCCAAGACATCGTGGTTGACGTTGTATGTCCCCAAGGCGATACTTGTCTTTCAGAAGTGCCGTCTGGAAAATCGGGAGGAAGAACTTCGTGAGAGTCTGCGTCAGGCTCAGTCGGCTTCTGACGGAGACCGGATAATGGAGATTATGCAGGATATTCTTAAAGTGCAGAAAGCGTTGAAAGTGGTGAAGGTCAGATTAGGAAGAGAAAGATAATATTAATGAATATGGAAAAGAAATTCAAGAGAACACTTGTGACCTGTGCGTTGCCTTATGCTAACGGACCGGTCCACATCGGCCATCTGGCCGGAGTCTATGTTCCGGCTGACATCTATGTCAGGTACCTCAGGATGAGGGGTGAGGATGTGCTTTACATCTGCGGAAGCGATGAGCACGGAGTCCCGATCACCATCAAGGCTCGCAAGGAGGGTTGCACGCCACAGGACATCGTGGATCGGTATCATAAGATCATCAAGGATTCGTTCACGGGTCTGGGAATCAACTTCGACATCTATGGCCGCACATCTTCGCAGGTGCACGAGAAGAACGCTTCCGAATTTTTCCGCAAGCTGTACGATGAAGGTAAGTTCATCACCAAGGAGTCTGAGCAGTATTACGATCCGGAGGCCAAACAGTTCCTTGCTGACCGTTACATTGTGGGAACCTGCCCTAAGTGCGGGGCGGAGGGTGCTTATGGTGATCAGTGCGAGAAATGCGGAAGCACGCTGAGTCCGGAGGAACTCATCAACCCTAAGTCAAAGCTCAGCGGCGCCGAGCCGATAAAGAAGAAGACCACTCACTGGTATCTTCCTCTGGATCAGTACGAGCCGTGGCTTCGTGAATGGATTCTGGAGCAGCACAAGGAGTGGAGGAGCAATGTCTATGGTCAGTGCAAAAGCTGGATCGACGGCGGTTTGCAGCCACGTGCCGTGAGCCGTGACCTTGATTGGGGCGTACCTGTTCCTGTCGAGGGAGCCGAGGGCAAGGTGCTCTATGTCTGGTTCGATGCTCCGATCGGGTATATTTCCAACACCCAGGAACTTCTTCCGCAGTCGTGGGAGAAATGGTGGAAGAGCGAGGACACCCGTCTCGTACATTTCATCGGCAAGGACAACATCGTGTTCCACTGCATCGTGTTCCCTTCGATGCTCAAGGCCTACGGGGACGGTTACATCTTGCCTGACAACGTGCCTGCCAACGAGTTCCTCAACCTTGAGGGCGACAAGATCTCCACGTCCCGCAACTGGGCCGTCTGGGCTCACGAATATCTGGAGCAGTTCCCTGGCAAACAGGATGTAATGAGGTACGTCCTGACTGCCAACGCTCCTGAGACCAAGGACAATGATTTCAGCTGGAAGGATTTCCAGACGCGTAATAACAGTGAGCTGGTCGCCATATTCGGAAATTTTGTGAACCGCGCTGTCGTGCTGACTCACAAGTATTTCGAGGGAAAGGTTCCTGCGTGCGGCGAACTTCAGGATGTAGACAAGGCCGCACTTGCGGAGATTCCGGCGCTCAAGGCTTTGCTTGAGAAGAACATTGAGGGCTATCATTTCCGTGAGGCTCTGAAGGACGCTATGTCTATCGCCCGTGTTGGCAACAAGTATATTTCCGACACAGAACCTTGGAAGGTCGCCAAGACGGATATGGAACGTTGCGCCACTATCCTGAATGTCAGCCTCCAGATCTGCGCTGACCTTGCGATAGCTTTCGAGCCTTTCACTCCGTTCGCGGCCGAGAAGCTTCGCAAGATGCTGGGTGTCTGCCTTTGCGCTGGTATCGACCACAGAAAGGGAGAGCAGGAGACGGTCAACACCTACAAGGATGGTGAGGGGGTAGCCCTTCACACCGTGTCTGCCTCTGGTGTTGAGGCTCCGTCGAACTGCCCTGGTGCTGGCAAATGCGTTTGCCTCGGTTGGGATGTTCTTGGAAATGAGAATATTCTACCGGCAGGACACGAGATCGGTGCCGCTGAGTTGTTGTTCGCAAAGATTGAGGATGATGCGATCAATGCCCAGCTTGCCCGTCTTGATGCCATCCGTGCCGAGAGAGAGGCCGCCGAAAAGGCAGAGGCCGCGAAGAAGGTTCTCCCTCAGAAGGCGGAGTGTAGTTTTGACGACTTCGAGAAGATGGATATCCGCACAGCCACAGTGCTTGCGGCAGAGCGTGTTCCTAAGACAGATAAATTGCTGAAACTCAGCATTGACACAGGAATAGACAAGAGGACGATTGTCTCCGGAATCGCTGAATATTACTCCCCGGAGGAGATGGTGGGCAAGCAGATCTGCATTCTTGCGAATCTTCAGCCGAGGACGATCCGTGGCATTGAGTCCCGTGGAATGATTCTGATGGCGAAGCAGGGCGATGGCAAGATGAGGTTCATCACTCCGGCGGAGACGCTTAACAATGGTGCAGTTGTTGGTTAATTAATATATTCATAAAATATTATGAGAAAAATTATTGCTTCATTTGCTACCGCGGCGCTCGTTATGGGGTGTGCCCAGGGTCCGACCCTCACAAAATCCGGCCTTGATCCTGAGAATTTCATCGCTGAGCGTGACGGTGTCAAGACTGGTCTCTACGTTTTGACGAACAAGTTTGGAATGGAGGTCTGCATCACCAATTTCGGTGGCAGGATTGTTTCCGTAATGGTTCCGGATAAGAACGGTGACTACAAGGATGTTGTCCTTGGTTTCGACAAGATTTCGGACTATTTCCCAGAGAATAACAGGACCGATTTCGGCGCCACCATCGGACGCTACGCAAATCGCATCAATGGTGGGCGTTTCACATTGGACGGCATTGATTACCAGCTGCCTCAGAACAATTACGGACACTGTCTGCACGGTGGACCTGACGGATGGCAGTACAAGGTTTACAATGTTCTGGAGGCAGATGCCTCGCACGTCAAACTGGAGATCGTTTCTCCTGACGGGGATGCGAATTTTCCTGGCAAGGTGACCGCTGACGTAACCTTCACCCTCACCGAGGACAATGCGATCGACATCAGGTACTCCGCCACGACCGACGCTCCGACAATCATTAATATGACCAACCACTCGTACTTCAATCTGTCAGGGGATCCGGCAAACCATCAGATCACCGCTGATTCGCTGTACATCAACGCCTCGAACTTCACACCTGTGGACTCAACGTTTATGACAACCGGTGAGATCGCTTCCGTGGAGGGCACTCCGTTCGATTTCAGGAAGATGAAGCTTATCGGGGATGACATCGATTCTGACAATGAGCAGGTCCGCAACGGCAAGGGCTTCGACCATAACTGGGTTCTCGACACCAAGGGCGACGACACTGTCCTGGCCGCCGAGGTTTACTGCCCTGAGACAGGCATCGTGCTTAAGGAATATACCAGCGAGCCTGGTGTGCAGGTCTATGCCGGCAACTTCCTTGATGGAACGGTAACCGGCAAGAATGGCGTTGTCTATGGTCACCGCACCGCCATCTGCCTTGAGTCCCAGAAGTACCCAGACACACCGAACAAGCCTGAGTGGCCGTCTGCCGTTCTTCGTCCGGGAGAGACCTATACCAGCCACTGCGTCTTCGCTTTCGGCGTGAGATAGTTTTCAGGAATATTTTCGGATCCTAATCCGTTTGGATCCACACAGCCGGAGAAGACTCTGGCGACCATTTACCCGGACAGGGCGCGAAGCGCAGGTCGCCAGAGTCCTCTCCGGTTGTGTTAGAAGCTGTTTTGATTGTTTGTTTGCTCAAAGAACATTCAAACAAATCAAAATAGCTTCTTAATTGTACTTGCTCCTGTTGTCGGGACTTTAGTAATCCACATAATCTGGGATAGTGATTTGGTATAAGTTACAAAACGCTTTCATAGTATTGTGCCTTATAAGTGGTTGTAGGCATTAATCGGCTGAAAAAGTCAAAGCTTGGAGCACTGGATATTCAGTCTATGTGCCTCGGCAGTAGCTTCCAGTTAAGTTGAGGCTGAAGGTATTTTGTAAAAAATCAACTTTTGTGAATATTACGTCTCGTTGACCATCAGAGCTTCTGAAAGTTAGATTATTTTTGTTCTTCTTGGGCAACAAAAAGGAACTGGAAAGTGTTGCTTGAGGGTGTATCGAAGCTCTTGGGCGACAACTAAGGCCGAAAACGTTGCCGGAGAGGGGGCGTGGCACTATGAGGCGACGAAAATGAGCGAAAGCGTTGCCCAAAGGAATAGGGGTAACTATACCATTCCGAGGTCGGAGAAGAGGCGGTAGTAGGCGGCGGCTTTCTTTTCGAGGGAGAGGGGATAGGCTCGGGATGAGGATGGCATACGGTAGAGACGCATCGGACGATTCTCGAAGTGGAATTCGGAATATTCACCGGTGGAGGGGGCAGATGTGCCGAAGGTTCGGCATAGGGTGTCGGTTGCTTTCTCGCCGGTGGTGACAATGGCTTGACAATTTGGGATTTTCCTTAACAGAGCCGGGATGTCTGTCGGGGTGACGACCTCCAAGAACTTGTCGGAGGCGTTGTCTTTCAGGCGTCGGACGGCGGTGGCGGTGTCGTACATCGCTATGCCGGTTTTGGTGCAGAAGTCGACTATGTCTTTCAGTTTGAACTTCTTGGCGGCATTATCAACGAAACGGTTCTTGTCGCTGAAGAATATCAGGCCAAGGATCCGCCACATATCGTTGATGAAATTCGGGTAGTAGAACTTAACGCTCCAACGTTTGGCTTGAGGTGGAAAACTGCCGAGCATCAACACTTTGGCGTTCTCTGGCAGGAACGGCTCGAAAGGATGTCGCTCGACGGGTGGCAAACCAGTGTCTGGAAATAGTTCGGCCGCTGAGTTTGCCGAAGCGCCCGAACTGCCGCCCGAAGTAGCGGAGTCGTTACAATAAGTCGCTTCGATGGTTGGTGAGCCCTGTCGAACCACCGGCCCAGCGACCGGAGTGGCTGAATCAGAGACCATCGAAACGACTAAAGTTCCTCCGGTCACTGAGCTTGTCGAAGTGACCGGAGAAACAGCTTTCAATTCTTTCTGAATATTCATTACTTGGCGGCGTCGGCGGAACCTTCGACAAAGGCGACGATCTCACCTTTGGCGACCTTGTCACCCTGCTTGCCGAGAGTGGCCACAATGCGGCCGTCAACCGCCGGGACCAGTTCCTCCATTCCGTAATATGTCTGCACGAAGCCGATGCCCTTTCCTGCCTTGACCTCGGTACCGGCTATCGGAGCGGCGGAATCGTCCTCCACATCGACCTGCCAGAGAAGCTGGCCCTTGGCCGGAGCCTGGACAGGAACGGCATTCGGATAACGCTTGGCATATTCATCGACATCGAACTTAGGCATCTCGACAATCGGGCGCACTACCTCGATCGGGGCGTTCGCCTTGGCCTTGAGGTCGGCGAGTTCGGCGTTGAAGCGCTGCTTGGCGATGCCGCTCTTGTAGTCCCTGTACTGCCGCTCGTGCATCGCGAACTCGAAGAGCTCCTCCTCGTCCTGACCTTCGTCCCAGCCTTCTTCCTTCATCATCTGGCGGAACTTAGGCAGCTCGTCCGGGTACATCTCCTGAGGATCTCCGGTGTAGAACTCCAGACCTTTCTGCTTGGCCAGATCCACGATCTCCGGAGCGAGCTCGCCAGGAAGACGGCCCATCTTGCCCAGAATCATATTCCAAGTGTCCTTGTCGATGGTTGTCCAGCGAGGCTTGCCGTTCAGGAGGTTCAGCAGGTTCATCAGCGCCGTGTTCTTCGTGTACTGGCTGAAAGGGGTCACGAGTGGCGGATAGCCGAGACGTGGCCAGACATATTCAACTTCCTGGAACAGCTTGACCATCAATGTGTCGAGGCTGATTTCAGGACGACCGTGAGCCCTCTCGGCGGCGTTGATCGCGCCCTGGAAGCCCTTGAGGTCGGCCATCATCGAGCCCATCATTCCGCCAGGAAGGCCGCAGCCAACGAGCAGCGAGCTCATCTTGGCGTTGGAAGGGTTGATCCAGTAGCCGAGGAAGTCATCGATGAACTTCTGCGTGAGGCGGCGCACTTCCATATAGGCATCCATATTCAGATCCTTGACAAGGAATCCGTCGGCTTTCAGCATCTCCCTGATTGTGATGACATCCGGATGAACCTTTCCCCAGGAGAGCGGCTCGACCGCCACGTCAATGTAGTCGGCTCCGGCGCGGGCGACCTCCAGCATTGACGCCGGGGCGAAACCAGGACCGGAGTGGCCGTGATACTGCACCAGAATGTGAGGGTATTTCTTCTTGATGTTTTGGGTGAGTTGTGCGAGGAAAGTCGGACGGCCGATGCCCGCCATATCCTTGAGACAGATCTCGTCGGCTCCATATTCAACGACCTTGTCAACGATGCCCATATAATATTCAACGGTGTGGACAGGGGAGTTGGTGATGGAAAGTGCCACCTGCGAGATCATTCCGCCTTTCTTGGCGAACTCGACGGATCGGCGCAGGTTCCTGTGGTCGTTGAGGCCGCAGAACGAGCGGGAGATGTCGGTGCCCTGCTTTTTCTTCACCTTGAACATCAACTCCCTGACATCTGCCGGAACCGGGTTCATTCTGAGGGCGTTGAGGCCTCTTTCAAGCATATGGGTCTGGATGCCGGCCTTGTGGAAAGGAGCGGTCCAGCGGCGGACGGCCACGTTAGGGTTCTCGCCGAAAAGAAGGTTCACTTGCTCGAACGCTCCTCCGTTGGTCTCGACGCGGTCGAAGCAGCCCATATCAATGATGGCCGGGGCGACCTCCACAAGCTGGTCCACGCGTGGAACGTACTTGCCCGACGATTGCCACATGTCCCTATATACCAGGGAAAATTTAATCTCTCTTGCCATAATATTTCGTTGTTGTCTAAGTTGCTATACAATTTACAAATATACTTATTTCTTGTCTAAAATTATATTTTTGAATAGGGTGGAAATTTGACTAACTTTGTAAGTTATGAAAAATGCGTTTCGGACAATAGCGATTATTATTCTAATCGCCACTTCGGTGACGGGCTGCGACTTCTTCCGGAGGCTCGCCGGACGGCCTGACTCTGAGTGGATTAAGGCCAGGGCGGAATCCATCCGTCAGGAAGAGGAGGCGTTGCGGATCCGTCAGGATTCGCTGGAGAAGGCCCGTAAGGCCGAGGCGGATTCGCTTGCCGCTGCTGATTCTGTACGTCTTGCCGACCATCGCTATCGCTTCTGTGTGATACTGGGCTCGTTCTCCAGCAAAGAAAATGCCGAGCGGTATATCGAAGAGATTGCGGAAAAGGGGTACAAGGGCGAGCTTCTTACTTTCAGGAACAGCACCGCGGTGGGAGTATGCCCGACCGACGATGAGGCGCAGGCCAAGAAATCATTGGACGAACTGCAAAGGCAGGATTTTTGCCCCAAGGGCGCGTGGATTTTAGAAAGGAAACAATGATGAAAGGAAAAATCACGATCATTTCGGCCATCTGCGCCATCTTCTTCGGGATCATCCCGGTTAATGCCCAATTCAGGAACGGGGCCTCATACGCCGATCTGGACGACAGCGAGACTGTCCGTGCGTTCAAGGAGCACGTCTCGACCGTCTCGGCGGCTGTGATGGAGGGGCGCAAGGCTGGTTCCGAGGGCGAAAGGATGACTGCTGAATATGTCACTGGAATATTCAAGAAATATGGGGTTGACGTGTTGTCCGGGAAGGACGGTGATGTGTTCGGCATCCGTCAGGAAAACGGTGACACTTTGACTTCACGCAACGTAATCGCTTTTATTCAGGGTGGTGACAAGGCACTGAGAAATAAGTATATAGTAATCGGTGCAAGGATGGACAATCTTGGCACGGACACGATGACGATAGACGGACGGACCGTCGAGCGGACATATTACGGAGCCAACGGCAACGCCTCCGGACTTGCGATGATGCTTGAGTTGGCCAGAATGCTTCAGACAAACAGCCCGCTGCTGGGACGCTCGGTGCTTTTCGTGGCGTTCGGAGCCTCGATGCAGACCTATGCCGGCTCGTGGTACTTTCTGAACAGGGCGTTCTCGGATGTGGCGGACATCGATGCGATGATCAATCTGGATATGGTAGGCACAGGCGGTGACGGATTCTACGCCTACACCTCCTCCAACGCCGATATGAATGAGATCGTCAAGTCGATGGCCGGGCAGCTTCAGCCGATCCTTCCAACACTCACGGCGCAGGAGCCGTATCCTTCCGACCACAGGGCGTTCTACGCCAAAGAAATTCCGTCAATCCTCTTCACCACAGGACATTATCCTGAATATGGTACTGAACGTGACACGCAGTCTATCATCGACTATGACACAATGGAGAGGGAACTTGAATATGTCTATAACTACTCCGTGGCTTTGATCAACGGCCCTAAGCCGATATTCAATCCTTCCGACTTGTCTGGCCTTACGAGCGCGAACAATGGCAAGAATGCTGTTGTGCCTTACTATGATTGCGACTACAGACCGTCGTTCCTCGGCAGCCGGGATCCGAGGGTATTCCTTGAGAAATGGGTATATACCTATATGAAATACCCTAAGGAAGCCGTGAAGAACGGAATCCAGGGTCGTGTGCTTGTGGATTTCGTGATCGATGAGAAGGGCAAGATCCGTGATGTCAAGGTGCTTAAGGGTGTCGATCCGCTTCTTGACGAAGAGGCTGTGCGCATTATCAGCGCATCGCCTGATTGGAAACCTGGTTGGCTGCGTGGCAAGAAGGTCAAGTCCAGAATGTCGCTCTATGTGGAGTTCCGTTTGGAGAAGAAAGGCAGTTTCGGACTGAAAAAACACGATAATTAATAAATAACAATAAAATGGACTACGATTTCAGGAAAATTGAGAAAAAGTGGCAGGCCTATTGGGCCGAGAACGGCACTTTCAAGACGAAGGAGGATCCTTCTAAGCCGAAGTTCTATGTTCTGGATATGTTCCCTTATCCGTCCGGAGCAGGTCTGCACGTCGGCCACCCGCTCGGCTACATCGCCAGCGACATATATTCCCGCTACAAGAGACTCAAAGGCTTCAACGTGCTTCATCCGATGGGATACGACGCTTTCGGACTTCCGGCCGAGCAGTACGCCATCCAGACCGGACAGCATCCTGAAGTCACGACGGTGAACAACATCAACCGTTACCGTCAGCAGATGGACAGGATAGGTTTCTCCTACGACTGGAGCCGTGAGCTTCGCACCTGCGACCCGGCTTATTACAAGTGGACCCAGTGGGCGTTCCTGAAGATGTTCGGATCCTGGTACGACAATAATGCGCAGAAGGCTCGTCCGATCGAGGAGCTGACAGCAGCCTTTGAGAAAGGCGGAAGCGCTGCCGTAAACGCCGCTTGCACTGAACACGAACCATTTACGGCGGAGCAGTGGCGGGCATATTCAGAGAAAGAGAAGTCTGACGCTTTGATGAATTACCGCATCGCCTATCAGGGTGAGACAGCGGTGAACTGGTGCGCCGGACTTGGAACGGTGCTGGCCAACGACGAGGTGAAGGACGGACTCTCGGTCCGCGGAGGCTTCCCTGTCGAGCAGAAAAAGATGAAGCAGTGGCAGCTCAGGGTCTCAGCCTACGCTGGAAGGCTTCTGGAAGGCCTTGATAAGATCGACTGGACCGACTCTCTCAAGGAAATGCAGCGCAACTGGATCGGAAAATCCAACGGATGCGAGGCTGTGTTCAAATGCTACAATGGTGAGACTGAGCACGATGTTACCATATTCACAACCCGCGCTGACACTATGTTTGGCGTTACTTTTATGGTTTTGGCTCCTGAGAGTGACTTGGTTCCGCTTTTGACCACTCCGGAACAGAAAGAGGCTGTGGATGAATATCTTGCCGCTGTCAAAAAGAAGACCGAGCGCGAGAGGATCGCCCAGACCAAGACCGTCACCGGCGTGTTCAGCGGCTCCTATGGAGTGAACCCGATGACCGGAGACAGAGTCCCGATCTGGATCTCTGAATATGTCCTTGCGGGCTACGGTACAGGCTCCATTATGGCCGTCCCTGCACACGACAGCCGTGACTATGCGTTCGCGAAGAAGTTCAACCTGCCGATCATCCCTCTGATCGAGGGTTGCGATGTCAGCGATGAAAGCTTTGATGCCAAGGAGGGCAAGATGATCAACTCCGGATTCCTTAACGGATTGGATGTCAAGGAGGCGATTCCTGCCGCGATTGACTATGTCGAGAGGCACGGCATCGGTCACAGAAAGGTCAACTACCGTCTCCGTGATGCGATATTCAGTCGCCAGAGGTACTGGGGCGAGCCGTTCCCGATTTACTACAAGGACGGCATCCCGACCCCGGTTCCGTTCGAGAAACTGCCTCTCCGGCTGCCTGAGATTACTGAATTCAAGCCGACCGAGAACGGCGAGCCGCCTCTCGCGAGGGCAAAGGACTGGACTTACGAGGGTTACCCTCTGGAGACCAGCACAATGCCAGGTTTCGCCGGATCCAGCGCCTACTACCTCCGCTATATGGATCCTCACAACAACGATGCCCTTGTTGACAGGAAGATTGATGAATATTGGCGTGACGTGGATCTGTACATCGGTGGTACAGAGCACGCTACGGGTCACCTGATATATTCCCGCTTCTGGGACAAGTTCCTCTACGACCTTGGCTATGTCTGTGAGGATGAGCCTTTCCGCAAGCTGGTCAACCAGGGAATGATCCAAGGCCGCTCCAACTTCGTTTACAGGATCGTGGGCACCAACAAGTTCGTGTCGCTCGGTCTGAAGGACCAGTACGAGACCACCGAGATCCACGTGGACATCAACATCGTCCACAACGACAAGCTCGATCTGGAGGCGTTCCGTAAATGGAGACCTGAGTTCGCCGATGCCGAGTTCATCCTTGAGAACGGTGAATATGTCTGCGGCTGGGCCGTGGAGAAGATGAGCAAGTCGATGTACAATGTTGTCAATCCGGACAAGATCTGTGATGACTACGGTGCTGACACACTTCGTCTCTACGAGATGTTTCTTGGACCTCTTGAACAGTCAAAGCCTTGGGACACAAAGGGCATTGATGGTGTGAACAGATTCCTGCGCAAGTTCTGGAGACTGTTCTTCGACGGCGACAACTGTCTTGTTAGCGATGAGAAGGCTACTCCTGCCGAGCTCAAGGTTCTGCACAAGCTGATCGCCAAGGAGCAGGACGACATCGAGCACTTCTCCTTCAACACGACCGTCAGCGCGTTTATGATCGCCCTGAACGATCTGGCCGGACTAAAGTGTCACAAACGTGAGATTCTTGAGCCACTGACAGTTATGCTTTCTCCGTTCACCCCGCACATCGCCGAGGAACTCTGGTCGGTACTCGGCCACAACGAGAGCATAACTTACGCTCATTTCCCTGAGTTCAACGCCGCTCTCGCCGCCGAGGACAACGTCACTTACCCGGTTTCCTTCAACGGTAAGATGCGCTTCACCGTGGAACTGCCGAAGGCTCTTTCTCCTAAGGAGGTTGAGGCCCAGATCCGTGAGATGGAGCAGACCGCGAAGTATGTCGGTGAGCAGAATGTCGTCAAGGTGATCGTCGTTCCAGGCAAGATAGTAAACTTTGTATTGAAATAGTCTATGTCGATTGATTCTT
>CAVBMN010000037.1:0-20856 GCA_963596515.1 bacterium | reverse complement strand
TAATCACGAATAATCATTGAATATGATGAAAAGACTGAATATAATACTATTGGTTCTCTCGACTCTTGTTGCGGCCGTCGGCTGCAACAAGACGGAGGACGCATACATCACGCCTTCGAAAAAGGCCATCGAACTATCTTCCGATGCCAATGACATCACATTCACCGTGTCGTCAAACGTTGAGTGGAAGATGACCATCTCCGACAAATGGTTCAAAATCACGCCTAAAGTCGGAGAAGGAGAGACCGAGATAAGACTCGTTGCAGAACGCAACAACACCGGGCTTGACCGCTCGTCCGTGCTCGAATTCACGGCCGGAACCGTTGTGGAAAGAGTAGAGGTCACACAACCGGCATTCATTGTGAATATGAACGTGGAATGTCCGGAAAGCGTTGTGGTCAAAAAAGGCGAATCGCTTACAATCAACTTGACCGACCCTGCGGATGACTGGGTGTACACCATCAAGAACGGAGACTGGCTCAAGGAGTTCAGCAAGACAAAGTCCAAGCTGATATTCCAGCTTAATCCTGCGGTCGCATTCGATGAGAATGTCCCGGCTGAGCTTGAGTTCACATCTCCTTCAGACCCTACCTTCTACGCAAAGGCAACGGTAAAGCCCGTCAACTACTTCCAGTTCAGTGCGGAGGTTCCTGAGAGCATCGACCTTGGAGTTCGTGGCAATCAGTTGAAGATCAACGTGGACGCAAACTTCGACTGGTCCTATTCTATCAAGAATGCGGGATGGCTCGTGGAATATGACAAGACAAGCAAGACTCTTGTATTCGACGGGAAACTCGCCTACCTGCTCAATCCTGGAGTTAAAGCCGAGATCACTTTCTCCAGTCCTGATTACGCCAACTTCCAATATGTCGCGCAGGTTGAGCCTATCGCACCGATAACAACCCAATTGGTCGACAAATCCGGACTGAAACCTATTGTTCTCACAGGAGACTCACAGTGGGATGCCGGAACCGAACAGTACCTGTTTGACGGTGCGTGGACCATCTACAAGGGCCAGTACAATACCTTCAAGGACGGAGACCCGAACAAGCCTACAGGCATTTCTTATAAATCGTTCAGTTTCGGTATGAACGACTATAAGATTGAGGAACGTCCAATGACATTCACAATCGATGCGGGACGCAGGATCAATCTCGCCAAGTTCGTCACCTACCACTACTACCAGTTTGAGGCGCAGACTCCTCTGACATACGATGTCTATGCCTACAAGACAAACGGTACACCTACCGGAGACGAACCGCTCGGGAAAGAACTTTTTGAAGGCGAGGATGGATGGGTCAAGATCGGCAGTGTCAACAATGTCGGCAAGATCATAGAATTCAACGAAAAATACAAAGACGGAGACTATTTCAGCGAGCTTGCTCAAGGAGACATCATCAGCATTGATGAAGATAACGTGTTCCCTGCACGCTACTATAGATTTGCTATGACAGGCAACGGTTACTATTGGTACGCCGTGAAAGCCGATGTGACCAAGATTGACATCAACAAACAGTCCTGGGGTATTCCTTGGGGATGGCTCGGCTGGTGCACCCTTTCAGAAATTTCACTTTACGAATACATTGATTACTAATATTCAGAAACAATTAACAAATTAATAACTCATTATGAAAAAGATTTTGACTTTCGCGGCTGCCGCAATGCTTGGCCTGATGGCTACGGGATGCTACGATGACTCAGAACTCAAGACAAGGGTGGATGTCCTTGAGACAAAGGTCAGCGACCTTGAGGCTCTGTGCAAGACGATGAACACAGATGTCACCGAACTTAAGACAATCATGGAGCAGTACAAGAACGCTGTCACCGTCATTTCCGTCACGAAGACTGACAAGGGCTACGAGATTGTATTCTCCGACGGAACCATCGCCACAATCACCAATGGGGAGAAAGGAGAGAAAGGAGACAAGGGTGAGACAGGAAAGAAAGGTGACAGCGGAGAAAAGGGAGAGACCGGTGAGCAAGGTAATCAGGGCGAGAAAGGAGCCGACGGCACTACCCCGGTAATCGGTGTCAAGAACGAGGACGGAATCCTCTACTGGACAGTCAACGGAGAGTATCTTCTCGACGACAAGGGTGCCAAGGTTTCCGTAGCGGCTCCTGTCACTCCTCAGTTCAAGTATGTCGCCGAGGAAGAGACCTGGTACATCTCACTCGACGGGAAGGAATGGAAAGCCCTCAGCGGAAAGATGGATCACTGCTACCTCTTCAAAGAGGTGAAGGAAGAGGCCGACAAGGTTGTCTTCACTCTTCAGGACGGCAGCACCATCGAGATTCCTAAGGAGAAGCCGTTCGCGTTCACACTCGCCGAGAACAAGGCCGTTGTCGGATCAGGAAACACCGTTGAGATCCCTTACACCCTCACAGGAGAAAATGAGGCCACCATCGTTGACTGCATCGCCACCGGTAACATAATAGCCAATGTCAACACAGAAAAGAAGGTGATCGCCATCACTGCTCCTGCCAATGCCGAGACAGGCAAGGTCGTGGTCTTTGCAACCCGTGGAGACAAGTCTATCGTAAGGGTCATCAACTTTGTAGGCTGCAATTTCACAGTCTCAGCCAATGAAATCACAGCGAAGGCAACCGGAGAGACCATCACATTCAAGGTGACAACCGACATTGAGAAAGACGGCTACAAAGTCGTTTCCCCTGCCGATTGCAAGTGGATCAGCAATGTCCAGACAAGGGCACTTCGTGAGGATGAGATTTCACTCGATGTCGCCGCATCTTTGGAGACAGAGTCCCGTACCGCTGTTCTTTCACTCCAGACCGTGGCCGGAGTGCAGATTACAAGCCTTACAATCAAGCAGGATGCCGGCCTTGCCCTTGTGGACAAGACAAACTGCAAGGTAATCACTTTGGACACAGACAACAAGAGCTATCAGAATCCAGAGACTTTGTTCGACGGATGTTGGTCCTGCGGCAAATACCAAAGTTACAGAGTTTATCCTAACGGTGACGACACTCAGGCGTCTCCTTATGGCTACAAGGCCTTCGGAGCCGAGGCCAGTGAGGGTCCTGACAGTTTCACCATAGATGCCGGAAAAGAGATTGTCCTTGGAAAATTCGTGACATATCTTTACCGTGGCTACAGGGATCACGATCCTCTGTCTTGGGAAATTTACCGTTACGATGGCGAAGGAGCTCCTGCTCAGAGCGGAGAATGGGACAAGTGGACAAAAATAGGAAGCTGCGATGTCACAGGCGTATATGCCAACGAAATCAAAGGCAAGATCAACGCTGGAGATCCATTCGCGAGGGCGAAGGATGGCGAGCCAATCAATGTGGCCAAGGACAAGGCCGCAAGGTACTATAGGTACAAGATGACCAACAATGGTTATTCAGTTTACAAGACAGAGTTCTTCCAATGGTGGGGCGGACGTGTCCATTGGTTCAACATTCTTGAGGTTTCCCTCTACGAATACACTTACTAACAGTTAATTTTGTATAACTTTCCAACGGAGCAGTCACCGCAGAACGATGCCTGCTCCGTTTTGGAGCAAATAAAAAACAGGTTCTCAGAATGAAACGATTCCTCATCATCCCGGTCATCCTGTCGGCATTGGTGTCCTGCGGAGGCAAGAGCACACCGGAAGAGACAAAGATTCTGGCCTCCCCTTCGGAGGTGACCGTGACCCAATCCTCAAAGACATCGGCCAAAGTCACTTGGAAAGACAATTCCGATGGTGAGACCGGGTTCTCGATATTCCTGACGCAGGACAAGGCGAACGTCTCCGACCGGATTGGATTCACAATAGAGAACACCGTGTCCTACAATGTCACCAAGGGTTTGGAGGACGGGCAATCCTACTACTTCGGAGTCAGGGCGGATGGAGCCGGATCGGTGAAAAGCTCAGACATTGTCTGGTCGGACCGTTTCACTCTGGTGGATCCGGACAGGCCTCAGGTGATCCTTCAGGAGTCACCGCTGTCACTTCCCGCCGCCGTGGTCGTCAGGTACAGCTTCACCAATCTGGACAAGACAACCGCTCCGACCTGCGGTGTATGCTGGAACGAGGCCGGTAGTCCGACAATCAACGATCTCCATCAGGACGGTCCGATCCTCAGCAAGGACAGCAAGGGCGAGATGCAGGGCATTTCCAACGTGCTGCTGGACTACGGCAAGGAATATTCATTCAGAGCATACCTCAAATCAGGGAACAAGGTCTTCTACAGCAACGAGGTGAAAGGCAAGCTCGGCGATGAACCGAAGCCGATAACCTTCAACTGGACAAAGGTGTACCTCCCTACCCTGCCGTCCGACATCGAGGTGTACGAGACAAAAGACCAGCTCAACGGGCGCAACTTCAACGCCTGGTACGCCATCGCCGATGTCAGCAAAGGCAACGTCGAGTTACGCGTCTGCGTTCCTGACAAACTGACAACTGTCGGCAAGCAGTACGAAGACAACCAGCCGGACTGCCTCCTGCTGGCCAATGCCGCCTACTTCTACGGCAACACCAACATCGGTGTCTCCGTCGTGAACGGGGCGATGCAGGGCATCATCAATCCACTCCAAGGCTCCCTTGACAAAAAGAATGAGCCAGAGGAGTACAATGAATATTACCAAGCGACGCGAGGCATCTTCGGAACCGACCGAGAAGGCCGCCCGAACTCTTACTGGGTGGGAACGGCTGACGGGAAGAATATGTTCTACGACCGTCCTCTGCCGTCAATCAAGGGAGAGACCAAGTACTCTGCCGTGTCCACGACAATACCGTCCAAACCAGTCTCCTGGTCTCCGAAATACGCCGTCACAGCCGGTCCTGTACTGCTTTATGACGGCAAATGTCCTTTCGACTTCACCGAGACAGAAAAAGGCAAGCAGTACTACTATGACAACTTCGAGATCATCCCTTATGACCTCTTCGGTCCGGGAATCGTCCCAGACAGAACAGCCGTGGGAGCCACAGCGGACGGGAAAATCATTATCTTTGTCTGCGACGGACGAATCCAGGCCAGCCGCGGAGCGCTGATCAACGAACTGGCGATGATAATGAAAGGTCTGGGATGTGTCAACGCCGTGAATATGGACGGTGGCGGATCCACAACCTTGATCTGCGAGGGCAAACGCCTCAACAGCGAGATCAGCAATATGGCAGGCGACAAGACCGAGAACAGAGCCGTCAAGTCAACCTTGGGATTTTTCAAAAAAAGATAAATGAACATCAAGAAATCAACTCTATCATTCACAGCCCTTCTCACGCTGTTCTCATGCGGAGGAGGAGGCAACGGCAGCGGCGGTAAAGTGGATCCTGACCCGGAACCACCGAAACCGGCCGAGACTTACATCACAGTGACAGTACGTTCCACAGGAGCGGAACTGACAACCTGGACTTCAGACTACAAGGCTGTTGACGAGGTACTTGTCATCAAGTCAAACAAAAACTGGACAGCGGAAAGCACAGCCGGATGGGTCAGCATCGAAAAAGGGAGCGGAGTCCTCTCCAACCTCAAAATCGACTGGAACATCAGCGGGAAGGAAAGGGAAGCCACACTGACCATCAAGACAGAGGACGGTGCGAAAACCCTCACCATTCCTGTGACCCAGGAGGCATCAGACAAGATCGCCAAGGCCGACTTCCGCGATATGATACTTCTTGAATATGACCGTTCGGAGGCCGACTACAAAGGTTACCTGCTCTACAACAAGGACGGGCGGGTCCAGTGGCTCTTCGATGCGGTTTGTATCGGCAGCGGCCGCTACAACGGCCAGTCGATCGGAGAGGCGGAAGGCAACGCGCATCTGGACAAAGAAATGACCACCAACCTGATGAATGAATATTTCGAGGACGGCAAATACCTTTCCAAGATCGACAAGGTGGTCACGGGCATCAAGCCTTTTGTTCCAGGGAAATTTGTCAAAAAAAAGATTGTGATGACCATTCCGCTGATTGTCAACGACAACTGGGGAAAACTGGACGGAGTGGAATTGCATCCGTCCAACGAAAGCGAGGAAGGTAGAATCGACAGGGTGACGATCGCCAAGTGGTTCGTGGACGAATGCCTTAAAAAATTCGCCGAGAAAGATTACGAGAACCTTCAGTTGATCGGCTTCTACTGGCAAGAGGAGAACGGCCGCATCTGGGAGGAGAACGGGATAAAAATAGCCGATCATATTCATTCTTACGGGCTTAACTTCTACTGGGTGCCTTGGTACAACGCCTACAACAACACCAAGTGGAAGGACTACGGCTTCGATGCTACCTGGCTCCAGCCAAACTACCTTTTCTACGAGGAGCAGTACCCTGACAAAAGCCAGCTCTACAACGCCTACGACAAGGCGAAAGCCAACGGGATGTACCTGGAGATGGAACTTGACAACCTCAGAAAGTTGCAACGCCAGATCGAGTACTGGGATGTGTATGAGGAGAAAGGCGTTCTGGAAAACTGGCCGCTCGTTTACTACGAGAGCGGTTCGATGTTCCCGTCCCGGGAGAACATCTCGGATCCTGACTGGAAAGCGTTCCACGAGCGCGTGGCAAAGGACATCGCCGACAGGCAAAAGAAGTTCTACAACTACGAATAGACAACAAATCGCAAGAATCATAGACAATCACGATGAAACGATTGCTGACCATCATCATAGCGGCATATTCATTAGCCGGAAGCATCTCAGCCGCAGCGACTTCCCCCAATGTGGCCTATAAGGACGACCACGTACGCTTCACGCTCATCTCCCCAAGGAGCGTGAGAATGGAATATTCCCCCGACGGGAGATTCATAGACGGGAAAACCCTTATTGCCGTGGACAGGGAATATGCCCCGGTGGATTATACGGTAAGAACAAGCGGAAAGTTTATCGAGATCAGAACGGACCTCATCACCGTCAGGTACAGGAAAGGTTCCGGAGCGTTCACTCCTGAGAACCTCAGCGTCACCGCATCAAAATCCAACCCGTTCCGGTTCAGTTGGAAACCCGGGTTGGAACAGAAAGAGAACCTTAAGGGCACAAGCCACGCCTACGATGCAGTCAAGGGAAGAACCGTGATGTATGGCAGGGATGAAGGCAAGACCGTTGAGTTAGAGGACGGCATCCTTGCCAAAGACGGATGGACACTCATTGATGACTCGAAAGGACCGGTGTTCATCAAAGGAGAAGACTGCCAAGGACAGCCAATAACGAGAGAATGGATCGAAAACCGTCCGGAAAACGGTTCCCAAGACTGGTATTTTCTCTCTTACGGCCACGACTATCAGTCCGCGCTGAAGGATTTCACGTCGTTTTCCGGACCGATCCCCCTGCTCCCCCGCTACGCCTACGGCAACTGGCACTCTTGGTACTGGCTCTACTCCGACGGGGAGTTCAGGGAGATGATCGACAACTACAGGAAGTACGGCATTCCGGTTGATGTGCTGTGCATCGATATGGACCGTCACATCAACGGATGGTACGGCTGGGACTGGAACAAGGACCTGTTCCCCGACCCGGCCAAGATGTTCGCGGACTTCCACGCCGACCATCTGAAACTTACGTCCAATATGCACATAGACTTTCTTTACAGCAATGAGTCCTCATTCGCTCCGATGAAGAAAGATCTCGGGCCTGTGCTGGCTCCCGGAGACACAATCACACTCAATCTTTTCAACCGGAAGATAGCCGGCTCGTTCTTCAAGAGGGAAATCGACAAGATGTACGGTCTCGGCTGGGATTTTCTGTGGGACGACAACGGGGCTTATGCCGCGCCTGCGGAGTTTCCGTCGATTGATATGAATCTCTGGCGCGGTCATCTTTTCTTTGAGGACAACGCCGCAAGGGGCAAACGTCCTCTCTACCTTGGACGTTACGGCGGACTCGGCGGCCACCGCTACCCTGTAGGGTTCTCCGGAGACACGTTCTCCACCTGGGAATCACTTGATTTTCAAACTGTTTACAACACGTCATCCGCCAACGTATGCTTCCTTTGGACACACGACCTCGGAGGTTTTCAGAATGAGTGGTGGGATCCGGAGAAGCCGTTCGCGCAGACAGCCAAGTATGACCCGGAACTCCTTCTGAGGTGGTTGCAGTTCGGGGCGCTTACCCCAGCAATGAGAAACCAGGCAGCAAAACAGATCTCCATCTGTAAATACCCTTGGGAACAACCGCGTGAGTATTTCGAGCCTATCCGTGAGGCTGTTAGGTTCCACTATGCCTTGAATCCGTACATCTATTCGATGAGCCGCAAGGCCTACGAGACAGGGGTCTCAGTCTGCCGTCCGCTCTATTACGAGTGGCCGGAAAGCGAGGAGGCATATTCAAGAAAGAATGAGTATATGTTCGGCGACAACATATTCGTCGCGCCAATCACCGCGCCGAAAGGAGAGAGCCGCCTCTCGCACCTGAAGTTCTGGCTGCCGGAAGGTTCGTGGTACGAATGGGCCACCGGAACAATGCTGGAAGGGGGCAAGGAATATGAAAGGTCCTACGCCCTGAATGAATATCCGATGTTCGTCAAAGCGGGAGCCATTGTTCCGATGTACGACGGGACCCAGACCAACCTTGACGGCTGCGATGAGGCGATCACCATCGTCGTCACTCCGGGAGAGGGAGACAGCAGGTTCAGCCTTTATGAGGATGACGGGGTGGATCCCGACTACGCGCACAACTTCGCCACGACAGAGATCACCTCTTCACGACACGGGAATATTCATAAGATTGTGATCGGCGGACGAAAAGGCTCTTACAGGAATATGCCGTCTGACAGGAACTTCCGCCTTAAACTGCTTTCCGCGGCTTGCCCGAAATCAGTGAGCATCAACGGGAAAGCCGTCAAATGGTCATTCGATGGGATGGACATCGCCGTTCTGGTTGATGTTCCTCAGACCCGCTGCGACGCTGAGAAAGTCGTGGAGATTGAATATTCAGAGAACACCGCCGTCCTCGATGGTCTTAAGGGAGCGGCGAAGCGCAGCTACGAGGCCATCTACGACCTCAAGCGGAATAATGAGGATCTCACCTACTTCTTCCCAGACTATATGGCACGGGTCTATACCGTCAGGGAAGCGCTCTATTACCATCCGGAAAGGATGGACGAACTTGTGGACGGTTTCTGGAAAGACTACGGTTCTGTGATCGACAGGCTTTCCGCCATCCCGCTCAAGCCGGTTTACATCAAACGCTATAAATCATTTTTTGAATAACGGATATGAAAACAATCAGACAAATTCTCATTGCGGTTCTTACACTGCTTGCGGTATGCGGAACCGCCGACGCCAAGAAAATCAAAAAGATCACGGCCACAGATGTCGTGCTGTTCTACGCCGGCGGAGAGCTGGGAAACTTCTTTGACCAGGATTACGCCTCAGACTACGTCTCCTACGTGGACCGTGACGGCAAGGAGCACTGGCTCTTCGACGGGTTCCTTCTCCTTCAGATCTGGGATGTGACCAAAGAGAACTCGGCCAACATAGCCTACACTCCGGACATGAAAGACCGTCAAGGCAACTGGCTGCTCTCTGCCAATCAGGCTGACTGGAAAAGCCTCATTGAGTACTACTTTGCGGAGGGTAGCTGCATCGACGCCATCGACAAGGCCGTCGGAGAGGCGGCTAAACGTCTCGGAAAACCGGCTCAAAAAAGACAGATCATCATCTCGCTTTACGATCCGATGACCTACAGACTGTCAGGCGCGAAGACAGGAGGGACCAAGTATTGGGGAATCCTTAACGACAAGGTTACGGATTTTTCCAAAGAGGAAGACCGGATCGCAGCCGACAAGTGGTTCGTTGATGAGGTGCTGAAGGCCTACAAGTCAAAGAAGTACGAGAACGTGGAGCTTGGTGGTTTCTACTGGATTATGGAAGAGTTCTTCGGAGAAAGTCCGATCGTGACCGCTCTTTCCGAGTACGTCCACTCCAAGGGCTACCCTCTAACCTGGATTCCGTATTTCCAGGCACCGGCCTACACAGAGTGGAGGGAAAGAGGCTTCGATCTGGCTTGGTACCAGCCGAACTATTTCTTCTATGACGTGCCAGAGTCGCAGATCAAGACCGCCTGCGAGCAAGGCCCTGCCAACGGTATGGGAATGGAGATGGAGCTCGATGAGAGGGCTTCCGTCAAACCGCTCTGGGGAGACGTGAGCCTCGCCTACAAGTTGAGGGCCTATATGAGAATCTTCAAGGAGACCGGAGTCTGGGCCACCTGTCCATTCGCCTACTATCAGGACACCCACGCAGTCCGTCACCTCAAGCGCTCGGATGACCCGCAGGATGTGGAACTCTTCCAGGACTTCTGCGATTTCGTCGCCAAACGCCCGTACAGACAAAAGAGCGAAAAGTAAATGAATATGTTCAAGAGAATACTCGCCGCAGCCTTACTGCTGCTTACCGTCCGCGGAGCGGCTGACGCGAAGAAAATCAAGAAGATCACGGCCAGTGACGTCGTGCTGTTCTACGCCGGCGGGGAGTTAGGCAACTACTATGATCAGAAATATGCAGCGGACTACGTCTCCTACGTGGACCGTGACGGAGCCGAGCACTGGCTGTTCGACGGTTTCTTGCTCCTGCAGATCTGGGACACGAAGGTCGAGAACGCCGCTGAGGTGACTTTCACCCCCGGAATGAAGGACAGCAAGGGCGACTGGCTGCCTTCAGCCAATCAGGCGGACTGGAAGAAACTCGTTGACTACTATTTCTCTGAAGGGAACTGCATAGACGCCATCGACAAGGCTGTGGGAGAGGCTGCGAAACGCCTCGGAAAGCCTGCGGAAAAGAGACAGATAATCATCTCGATTCCGGATCCGATGCCTTACCGTCAGTCGATGACAAAGAAAGGCGGGACAACATACTGGGGTCTCATTGACGGAAAGGTCACGGACTTCTCAGACGAGAACGACAGGGCCGCGGCCTGCAAATGGTTTGTGGACGAGGTTCTAAAGGCCTACAAGGCAAAGAAGTACGAGAATGTGGAACTGGCCGGATTCTACTGGATCACCGAGGAGTTTCTGGACAAGAGTCCGCTTCTGCCGGCAGTCTCCGAGTACGTGCACTCAAAAGGCTACCCTATCACCTGGATTCCATATTTCCAGGCACCGGGCTACACCGAGTGGAGGGAGAAAGGCTTCGATCTGGCTTGGTACCAGCCGAACTATTTCTTCTACAACGTGCCTGAGTCCCAGATCAAGACCGCCTGCGAGCAGGCCCAGGCCAACGGAATGGGAATGGAGATGGAACTCGACGAGAGAGCGTCCGTGAAGCCGCTTTGGGGCGACAAGAGCCTTGACTACAAGCTGAGGGCTTATATGAAGACCTTCAAGGAGTGTGGCGCGTGGGCCAACTGCCAATTGGCTTACTATCAGGACACCCACGCAGTCCGCCACCTCAAAGATTCCTCAGATCCGCGTGACGTTGAACTCTATCAGGATCTCTGCGACTTCATCGCCAAGCGTCCGTACAGGAATAAGTAAGCGTTTTGGTGCGTAAAAGCCAACCTTTTACGCACCAGACAACATTTTTAGTGTTTTCGTGCGCCAAACAAGGCTATTTACGCACCAATTAGATTACAATGAGAAAGATACTGATAATGATGATTGCCGTGACGCTGGCTTTTCAGGCCGGCGCACAGGACCGACGGGTGGAGGCGAACACCGTCAACGCCGTGAACGCCAACTGGCCGTTCAAGTTCGGTGGGCCGTACTACAGCCACATATTCATCGACAAGATCGACAAGGACAGCGATGTGGTGATCCCTTGCCAGTCGGTTTTTGACGTGCAGATCGCGGCGCGTCTCGACTTCAAGTTCATTGAAGGGAATGTCCACAAGACAGCGACCCCAGGCAAGTATATCGTGATGCACGGCTCGCGTGGCAGACTCGGAGGCCAGGTGATGCGTCTTGACGGAAGCGATGCGGATGACGTGGTGATCAGCGAGACCTCGTTCGAGGATCTGATGACCAAGTTCGTCTATCGCTCGAAGTACGCCAAGTACCGCACCCACATCACCTCTCTGGAGGAATTCCTCACCGAATGCCGCCGCAACAACATCGCCCCGATGATCCAGCACGTTGACGAGCAGGAGGTTGAGATCATCAAATCCTATATGGGCAACAACTTCATAATGTACTGGGGCTACCGCGAGGAGTTCTCAGGACCTATCCTTGAATACTGGGGCTACAAGACCAAGGAGGAGATTCTTGGCAGGTGCCGCTTCATCGGGGACGGGGCACCTTATATGTACTGTATGGGCAACACGCACGATTTCACGGACGAGCAGCTGGCGGACATCTGCAAGGAAGTCCACAAGATTGGCTGCTACATCGGGTTCGCCGGATCCTATGAGGACAGGGCAAGATCCGAGAAGATGCTTGCCCTCGGGATGGACTTTTCGGCATCCGGCTGCGAGATCAACGAGATCACGACCGGAAATCTATGCAATCTGACGGCGGATCTATGCTTCGATGACTTCAAGACGAACGGCAAGACCGTGGATCACGTCTTGAAGCTCGCCAAAGGCCAGACACTTAAGCCGGGCGTTGAACTCGGCAAGGAATTCCTTTCCGGAGGCAGCCTTCACATAATGTTCAAGGGGAAGCTCAAGGTCGATATGGGTGACTACATCCACACTGAGTACGAGTCCGACGGCTCCAGGTCCACGTGGATCAGCACCTATTTCCTCGACCAGTCCCCTACCTTCACCATCACGGCCACAGAACCAACCGAAATCCTCACGATGACCTACAAGGCATCGAAAATGTAATTCACAATCATCATTCAACCAAAGCGTTATGAAAGCGACAAACAACCAGATCATAAAGAGGGCGACCGCATTGATGTCAACCTTATGCGGAATATTGGCGATAAGCACACAACAAGTCCAGGCGGCACAGACCGCCCCGGACTGGCAGAACGCCTCTGTCGTGGAGAGAAACCGACTTCCGATGCGGGCCTCCTTCCACACGGATGACCCGGTGATGTCGCTTCACGGGCTTTGGAAATTCAGATGGTACGAGACCCCGGACGGTCGCTCGACCACATTCCACCAGCCGCAGACCGATGACTCGGACTGGGGCGAAATGCCTGTTCCGGGAATATGGGAGGTCAACGGCTACGGGGATCCTCTCTACGTCAACATCGGCTACTGCTGGAAAGGTCAGTACGAGAACAATCCTCCTTATGCACCTGTGGAGAAAAACCACATAGGCCAGTACAGGAACACATTCACCGTTCCGTCCGATTGGACAGGGAAGCAGATCATCCTGCACATCGGCTCGGCCACCTCCAACATCAGAGTCTGGATCAACGGCAAGGAGGTCGGTTACAGTCAGGACAGCAAGCTGGAGGCGAGATTCGATGTCACCAAGTTCGTAAAGCCTGGAAAGGAGAACCTGTTCGCATTCGAGATATTCCGCTGGTGCGACGGAGCTTACCTTGAGGATCAGGACTTCTGGAAGCTGGCCGGAATCGCCCGCGAGACTTACCTCACGGCAAGGGAGAAAGAGCATATCGAGGATGTCAACGTCACCGCTGACGCTGATGGTAATCTGACTTGGAAAGTGCTGGCCACCAAAGGGGTAAAAGACATCATATTCACAATCCCCGAGTTGGGATATTCATTGACGCTGAACAAGCCGTCCGGCATCAAGGATGGATTGAAAGTTTTTGAAGGAGCCGGACACTTTGACGATGTCAGGCTTTGGAGCGCGGAGACTCCGAACCTTTACAATGTGGAGGTCAGCGCCACCGACGGGAAGAAATCCTGCGGCAGGGCGAGCCTGAAGACAGGTTTCCGCACTGTCAAGATCGAAGGCAAACTGCTCTATGTCAACGGCAAGCCTATCCTCATCAAAGGAGTGAACCGCCACGAGATGAACCCTTACGGAGCCTACGTGATCTCCAAGGAGGATATGCTCCGCGACATCAGGATAATGAAGGAGCTGAACATCAACACGGTGCGCACCTGCCACTACCCTGACGATCCTTACTGGTACGAGCTGTGTGATGAATATGGTCTCTATGTCATCGACGAGGCGAACAACGAGGCTCACGGACTCGGTTACGGAGAAGGCACAATAGCGAAGAACCCTCTCTACAACAAGGAGATAACAAACCGTGTAGAAAGGATGATGCGCCGCGACCGCAACCACCCTTCCATCATCGTCTGGAGCCTTGGCAACGAGTCCGGCAACGGACAGAACTTCTTCGACGCCTACGATTTCGCAAAGGCGTTCGACCCAACCCGTCCCGTACAGTACGAGCAAGGTCAAGGCGGAGCCAACAGAGACCGCAACTCGGACATCTTCTGTCCGATGTACATCCGTTACGCCAACGCCGAGAAATACATCAAGAACGATCAGGACCGCCCATTCATAATGTGTGAATATGCCCACGCGATGGGTAATTCGATGGGTGGATTCAAGGAGTATTGGGATCTGATCCGCAAGCACCCGACTTTCCAGGGAGGATGCATCTGGGATTTCGTGGACCAGGCTCTATACAAACCTGCCGATGCGGAGAAATACGGCACGGATCACGTCTTCGCGTTCGGTGGGGACTACAACAGCGAGGATCCGAGCGACGCATCGTTCAACTGCAACGGCCTCATCGCACCCGACAGAAGCTGGCACCGCCACGCCTACGAGGTTCGCTACCAGCACCGCTCCATCCTCGCCTGGGCCACCCCGGAGGAAGCCGCCAAAGGCCGCGTCCACATATTCAATGAATATTTCTTCATCCCGCTTGACCGCTTCTCAATGGATTGGGAACTGGTCCGCAACGGGGTGGCGTTCCGCAGAGGCTCCGTCGCTTCGCTTGACGCGCAGCCGCAGGACAGCGCCGCCATTGATCTTGGCTACAAAGTCAACTATGAACTGCTTAAGGATTCCGATGTCTATCTGAACTTAAGTTTCAAGCTGAACAGTCAGGACGGAATACTCCCGGCCGGCACCGAACTCTCTTACGAGCAGATCGCCCTCAGCGAGAGCTGGAACCCAGATGCAGACAGGTCGCTGAGCCTGTCGAAGCGCCCGTTTGAAATCGAGTTCGACAAAGAAACCGGCTCCCTGACAAAATATTCCTACTTCGGCAAGGACCTCATCTCCGCCCCGATCCTCCCGTGCTTCGGCCGTGCCGTCACCGACAACGACGAGGGAATGCTCGTTGACCTATCCTTCGACAAGGAAGCCAAGCGGATGTTCGCCACCTGGAGAAATCCGGAGATCAAGGCCACCTCATTCGAGGACAGGCAGGACGGTGACACAAGGATCGTCACCGTCAAGTACAAGCCGATCGAGGACGCCATCCCTGTGCTCACCTACCGCATCGCTCCTGACGGTGTCATCAACGTCACCCTGAACATCGAGGATGCCGGCAACCTGAAGGCCGCCCCGCACTTCTTCCGTGTCGGAGTGGAGTTCGCGATGCCGGGAGAATATTCACAGATAGATTTCTACGGAGAAGGTCTGTTCGACAGCTACTGTGACCGCAGAAGCTCCACAATGATCGATCATTACACCCAGAGAGTCATCGACCAGTACGACTACACCGTGGTCCGCCCTCAAGAATCGGGCACCCACTGCGGCCTCAAATGGTTCAGTGTCCTGAATCCCGACGGCAACGGAATCCGCGTAACCTCCTCCGCCAAGGAGTTCTCAGCCTCAGCCCTTCCGGTCTCCAGACAGATGCTTGACCGCAACCCGGACTACAAGCACTCCCTTGAGCTGAAGAAGTCCGCCCACGAGTCCGACCGCACCAACGGCCAGACCTACGTCAACCTCGACCTCCGGCAGATGGGCCTCGGCTGCGTCTCCTCCTTCGGCGACCACCCCCTCCCCGCCTACCTCATCCCCGCCGCCCCATACACCTTCGAATTCACAATAATACCGGTATGGGAAGATTAGACTTACTATAATATGCTGATTCAGATTAAAAATAACAACAATATGCGAAGATTGAACAATATCATTTCAGTGGCGCTGGGGACGGCGATGACGCTTGCGGTGGCGGGCGGATGCTCTGGCGGTGTGAATGGGAGTGCCGGCGGGTCAAAGATGCTGGCGGAGAGTAGGACGCTTCTGTCTCCGGACGGGAATCTGGAGATGAGGTTCGGGATGTCGGCGGAAGGGACGCCGTCATATTCATTGGATTACAAAGGTCACAAGGTGGTGCTGGACAGCCGGTTGGGATTTCTGCTGAGGGGCGACCTCAACGTGTCCGAGATCAAGGTGAACGGAACGGAGGTGACCAAGGAGGACAAGCATCCTCAGATTGATTTCTACAAGGATTTCGAAATCGTGAGCGCCGATACCTGCTCCCACGACGAGACCTGGCATCCGGTGTGGGGCGAGGAGGATTCAATCCGCGACCACTACAATGAGCTGACTGTCAATCTGAAACACAAGCCAACCGAAAGGCTGATGACAATCCGTTTCCGGCTCTTCGACGACGGACTGGGCTTCCGCTACGAGTTCGGAGCGATGGACTGGCCGGAATATTTCATCATCAACGATGAGCTGACGGAGTTCGCGATGGCCGGCGACTACACCGCCTGGTGGATTCCGGGCGACTTCGACACGCAGGAGTATGAATATACCAAGTCCCGTCTGTCGGAGATCCCTTCCCTGCTGCCGGCGCAGCTGTTGCCGAATCCGTACCACTACCCATATTCGACAAACGCGGTACAGACCTCTCTTCAGATGAAGACGGACGACGGAATCTACGTGAATATTCACGAGGCCTCGCTGCTGGATTATGCCTGTATGCATCTGGAGATAGACCCGAAGACACTGACATTCAAGGCTTCCCTGACTCCTGACGCGACCGGAGGGAAAGGCACGATCCAGACTCCGGCGAAGTCACCTTGGAGAACGGTTCAAGTCACGGACGATGCCTGCAAGCAGCTGGAATCCAGGCTTGTGCTGAACCTAAACGAGCCTTGCGCCATCGAGGATGTCAGCTGGATCAAACCTGTCAAGTACATAGGAGTATGGTGGGAGATGATAAGCGGAAAGGGAACCTGGTCTTACACCGGAGATGTCCGTCCTGTCGATCTCAACACCGTGGACTACACCAAGTTGCCTCATTCCGAGAAACACAGCGCCAACACGGAGAATGTGCGCCGCTACATCGACTTCGCCGCTGCGAACGGCTTCGACGAGGTACTTGTCGAGGGCTGGAACATCGGCTGGGAGGACTGGGAGAGCTTCTCCAAAGACTTTGTCTATGACTTCGTCACACCATACCCCGATTTCGACATCAAGGCCCTCAATGAATATGCCCACTCTAAGGGCGTGAAACTTATGATGCACCACGAGACCTCCTCATCCGTAAGGAATTACGAGCGGCACATCGACGCGGCCTACGACCTGATGAACAAGTACGGCTACAATGCCGTGAAGTCCGGCTATGTCGGCCAGATCTTTCCTCGCGGAGAGCATCACTACGGCCAGTGGATGAACAACCACTACCAGTACGCCATCCGCAAGGCCGCCGACCATCACATTATGGTCAACGCCCACGAGGCTGTCCGCCCTACCGGAATATGCAGGACATATCCGAATATGGTAGGCAACGAGTCCGCCAAAGGCACTGAGTACCAGTCGTTCGGAGGACTTCACCCGCAGCACGTCACCATTCTTCCGTTCACAAGGCTGAACGGTGGTCCGATGGACTACACGCCAGGAATCTTCGAGATGGATATGTCCAAGCTCTGCCCGACCAACAAGTCGCACGTGAACGCCACGATCTGCAACCAGTTGGCCTTGTACCTGACGATGTACTCCCCTCTCCAGATGGCCGCCGACCTGCCGGAGAACTATCTGAGATTCCCGGACGCATTCCAGTTCATCAAGGACGTGGCGGTTGACTGGAAACAGTCCAAATACCTGATGGCCGAGCCGGGTGACTATCTCATCGTGGCCCGTCAGGCAAAGAAGGATGGTCAGTGGTTCCTCGGCGGAGTCACTGACGAAAATGCAAGGGAGTTCGAGGTTCCGCTCTCGTTCCTTGAAAGCGGGAAGTCCTACGAAGTGAAGGTCTATGCTGACGCGGCCGATGCCGACTACAAGACCAATCCGCAGGCTTACACAATTGAGACACGAACCGTCACGGCAGCCGACAGCATCAAGGTCAGGATGGCTCCGGGCGGCGGAATGGCAGCTTCATTCACAGAAAAATAACAAACTAACATACATAAAGAAATGAATTTCAAAGAATTAGCAAACAAGTACAAGACAGAGCTTCTGGACAGCGTCCTTCCTTTCTGGTTGAACAATTCCATCGACAAGGAATACGGAGGATATTTCTCCTGCCTTGACAGAGACGGAAGTGTCTATGACACAGACAAGTTCATCTGGCTCCAAGGACGTGAGGTCTGGCTGTTCTCGATGCTTTGCAACAAACTTGAAAAAAAGCAGGAATGGCTGGACGCCGCCATCCAAGGTGCGGAGTTCCTCAAGAAATACGGTCACGACGGCAACTACGACTTCTACTTCTCACTGACTCGGGAAGGGAAACCACTCGTGGAGCCTTACAACATATTCTCGAACACTTTCGCCTGTATGGCATTCGCCCAACTCGCCAAGGCCACCGGGAGTGAGGACTATGCCGAAATCGCCAGAAGGATATTCAAGAGAATCCTTGAGCGCCGAAGCAACCCGAAGGGAAAATGGTGCAAGGCGGTTCCGGGAACGCGTCCGATGAAGGATTTCGCGCTGCCGATGATCATCTGCAATATGGCGCTTGAGGTCGAGGAGATCATCAATGACCCGCAACTGTTGGAAAGCACGATCGATGACTGCCTTCACGAGATTCTGGACGTGTTCTACCAGCCGGATCTGGGATGTATGGTCGAGAATGTCTCTGCCATCGACAATTCAAGGCTGGATTGCTACGAAGGCAGGGAAATCAATCCGGGACACGACCTTGAGGCTATCTGGTTTATGCTGAACCTCGGAATCAGAAGAAACGACAAAGCGCTGATTGACAGATGTGTGAACATATCCCTTTCAATCATCGAGAAAGGATGGGACAAAGAATATGGCGGAATCTTCTACTTCCTCGACAGCAAGGGTGCCCCGCAGCAGAAATTGGAATGGGACCAGAAACTCTGGTGGGTTCACATCGAGTCCGCCATCGCGATGATCAAGGGCTACCAGCTCACCGGCAACAAAAAATGCCTCGAATGGTTCGAAAAGCTTGATGAATATATGTGGTCACGTTTCAAGGATCCTCTCCACCCTGAGTGGTTCGGCTACCTCAACCGTCGTGGCGAGATGCTGCTTCCTCTCAAGGGCGGCAAATGGAAGGGATGTTTCCACGTCCCACGCGGACTGTTCGAGATCTGGCAGATCCTGGAAAAATGCGAGTAAAGGGAAATCTACTTAGCACCTTGACACTGTCCGGGCTACTCTGTATGACATCCTGTGTCAAAACAGAGAGTTGTGACGTGTTGATTATTGGTGGAAGCACGTCCGGCACATCAGCGGCGATCTCAGCGGCCAGAATGGGAGCCAAGGTCATCGTAGTGGAATCCAGTCCGATGCTCGGAGGAATGCTCACGGCGCAGGGTGTCTCGGCCACCGATGGAAACTACAACCTTAAGGGAGGTATCTGGAGCGAGTTCCGGGACTCTCTTGTGGCAAGGTACGGCTCATCAGACGCTCTCCGCACGGGTTGGGTCAGCGAGATTCAGTTCGAGCCGCACGTGGGAAACGAGATATTCAGGAATATGCTCGCTCAGGCCGGTGACGCGGATGTCCGCTACGGTTTCCACGTTACCTCTGCCCTTATGGCCGGACAGACCGTCAAAGGAGCGGAATTCAGGAATATGTCAGGGAAGCGCCTGAGAGTCAAGGCGAAGGTCACAATCGACGCGACAGATCTCGGAGATTTTCTTCCGCTGAGCGAAACTCCGTACAGAATCGGAATGGATTCCAAGGCAGAGACCGGGGAGAACGCGGCGTACGACGAGGCCGACAGCACGATCCAGGATCTGACGCTTGTCGGAATCCTGAAAGACTTCGGTCCGGACGCAGACAAGACCATCCCTGAACCAGAAGGTTACGATCCATCCGAATTCGCTGGTTGTTGTCATACTGAATATGTCGGCGGGATGTCAGCACAGACAATGCTGGACTATGGCCGTCTCCCTGGCGGCAAGTTTATGCTGAACTGGCCGGGACATTTCGGCAACGACATTTACATTGCCTGTGCCGACCAGCCTTTTGAACGAAGGGAGGAAAGCCTCAAGGCAGCCAGAGCAAAAACGATGAGATTCATCTACTTCATCCAGACGGAATTGGGCTACAAGAATCTCGGAATAGCCGATGATGAGTTCCGGACAGAGGACGGACTCGCCTATCAGGCATATTTCCGGGAAGGACGAAGGATGAAAGGAGCGATTACAATGACGCTTGATGACATAGAGGACCGCTATCGGAATTTCCGGTACCGTACCGGAATCTCTGTCGGAGACTATCCTGTGGATCATCATCACAAGCAGAATCCTGATGCGAGGCCGATCATATTCCCTGAAGTGCCGTCATTCTGCGTCAGCGCCGGAGTGATGCTCCCGGCATCCATTGAAAGGTTGATAGTCTCCGACAAGGCGATTTCCGTGACCAATCTTGCCAATGGTTCGACAAGGCTTCAGCCTGTTGTGTTGGGAACCGGGCAAGCCGCCGGAACGCTCGCGGCTCTGTCGATCATCTCCGGCAAGGCTCCGCGTGAAGTCTCAGTTCGTGAACTTCAACAAGCCTTGCTGGATCAAGGATGCTACCTACAACCGACATTCGACGTCTCGCCGGACGATCCTGATTTCCAACCTATTCAAAAAATCGCAAGCACGGGAATATTCAAGATGACAGGCGAGCCTTGGCAATGGGCGAACAGAAGTTGGTTCCACCCGGACAGCACGGTTTC
>CAVBMN010000036.1:0-20880 GCA_963596515.1 bacterium | reverse complement strand
TTTCCTTTATCCATTTGATCCAGTGGTCGGCCACGCCCATCGCCATCCTGAACCCGAAGCCTACTCCCCCGGCCTCGAACGGAGCCGCCAGACCGGCCATTCCGCTCACATCCTCGGCGATCGTGATGGCCTCCGGCTTGATCTGGCGGATCAGCAGATTGGCCAGACCGAGATAAGTCACGGCGTTCTCATCGACTCCGGTGTCAAAGTACGGCTCGTAGCCGTTGAAGTCCTTTCCCAGCCCGTGATCCCAGTAAATCATACTCGTCACACCATCAAAACGGAAACCGTCAAGGTGATATTCCTCCATCCAGAACTTGCAGTTACTCAGGAGAAAGCGCACGACCTCATCCTTTCCGTAGTCGAAGCAGCGGGACCCCCAGGCCGGATGATGTCCCTGCGGACCTTTGTAGAAATAGAGATCCTCACGGCCATCGAACAGCCCAAGTCCCTCATTCTCATTGCTGCAACTATGCGAGTGCACGATGTCCATCACGACTGCGATGCCCATCCCATGCGCCGTGTCCACCAGTTCCTTGAACTCCTCCGGCGTGCCGAAGCGTGAGCTCATGGCGAAGAAATTCGACACCTGATAGCCGAACGAACCGTAGTACGGATGCTCCTGAAGAGCCATTATCTGGATCGTGTCGTAGCCGAGCCTTTTCACCCTCGGCAGCACATTTTCCCGGAACTCACTGAATGTGGAGACCTTGCGTTCCTCCGAGCTCATCCCGATGTGGCACTCGTAGATGAGCGGATGCGGCCTGCGCAGCACCCGGTCGTTCTTCCATGAATATGCCCGAGCGGGATCCCAGACCTGGGCGCAGAACACCTTCGTCTCATCGTCCTGAACCAACCTCGTGCAGTAGGCCGGAATCCTCTCGCCTCCTCCGCCGGGCCATTCGATGAAGAGTTTGTACAGCTCTCCATGACTGAGGAACATCGAGTCCAGTCTCAGTTCCCAGTTGCCGTTTCCGGCCGGTTTGAACTCGTAGGCCGAGGTGCGTCTCCAGTTGTTGAACTCTCCGATCAGGTAGATCCTGCTGGCGTTCGGAGCCCATTCCCGGATCACCCAGGAGCCGTCCTCACACTTGTGCAGCCCGTAGTAGAGATGATTGTTGACACTGGAGGCAAGCCCCTCCACACCGTGTCCCGTCATCTTGGACGCGGCATCCAGGATTCTCTTGTGCCGAGCCCTGATCGCTTCCTCAAACGGCTTCAGGTACGGGTCCGTGTCGTATATCCAAGGTTTCTTCTTCATAAGCGTTCACCTTTTGCCCAGATGGACTGGATTAATATTCAAATAATGGTATAAAGATAGTCAAAAAACTGCATTTCAGCAATATTCACGATGTCCGCTTCCTGCGGTTCAGGAGCGGGCATATTCACAAATTGCCGACTATGTCGCATCTTTTGACGAGAATATGTCATCCGTTTTTCTGAATTGTTTCCTATGTTTGTGGAATGAAACCACATTTCGCAATCGTTCTCGCCATAGCCGCGGCCATATTCATAACTTTGGGGCACGACGCTTCCGCCGCCGACACTTCCTACAGGTTCACCGGCCTTACATCCAAGGACGGCTTGTCTTACAATGCGGTCAAGTGCATGACGCAGGACAGCAGGGGGTACATCTGGATCGGAACCTACAAGGGACTGAACCGTTACGACGGGACACGGATCAAGAACTATGGAAGGCAGGAACTCGGAGTCTCGTCCGATTACATCAACGCCCTCTCCGAAGATTCAGCCGGGAACATATTGATCGGCACCGACAATGGAATCGTCATTTACGACTACCGCAAAGACTCTTTCCGACAGCCGGCCGGAGCGGATCTTCTTGATGACAGGGTTTACGACATACGTAAAGACTCGAAGGGAGTCTCCTGGATCGGCTCGCGCGCGCAAGGGTTGTTCCGCTACGATCCAGTCACTGACGGAATCAGCAGGATTGACGCGAGAAATCCCGAGGGAGAGCCGATAAGGGACATCTACAGGATAGCTGTTGACCAGAACGACAGGATGTACGCCGCCGTGTACTGCGATGACATCTATCAAGTCAGCGAAGATGGTGGAATGAAAAGGATGGAGACCGCCGGCAAGCCAGGCTATTTCGGGAAGGATGACATCGAAGGCATAGCGCTCAGTCAGAAATCCAACAATGTGATGTTCATCGCCAGTAAACGCCACGGACTGTGCGAGCTCAACATAAGGACCGGCGAGGTCTCGGTTCTTGTGACCTTGCCGGCTGATTCCAGACCAGTCGGGCTATCGGACAGCGGAAATGCACTGTGGATGCCAACCACATCCGGGCTAGTCAGGTATCAGACTGACGACAAGGGTCTTACCGTATTGATGCACGATGGTTCAGATCCCTTCTCACTGTCCGAAGACTACTCTACGGCAGTGCTGCCGGCCTCAGATGGAAGCCTGTTCGTAGGAACTGTCTCACAAGGGGTTAATTACCACAATCCTGAGCAGGACCTGTTCCAAAAATTCTACAGGACAGATGATGGAATATCCTTGAAAGGCAGCACAGTATGCGGTTTTGCGCAGGACGGCATCGGAAACGTATGGGTGGCCACAAAAGGCAACGGTCTGCTGAAATTCAACCCGGCCACGGGAATCCTAAGGGCCTGCGATGGGGTCAAGGGGCTTCCGGAACGGATAAACGCCCTGTGCGCCGACGGCGACCACCTGTGGATAGGCTATCACAAAGGGATATGCCGGCTCGACACAAGGACCGGCAAGGTAAGGTCGTATCCGCATTTTCTGGTGTCGGACATGGACATCGACAACCGGGTGCTCTACATATTCAGATCCTCCGACGGAAAGATATTCCTCTGCACGTCAGTAGGAGTGATGGAATATGACCGTTCCGGCGACAGGTTCGACAAAGTGAAGTGTCTGGGTGACAGAGCCATCGAATATATGGTCGAAGACAAGGACGGCACAGTCTGGGTAGCGTCCTACAGCCAGGGAGTCTATGCCTACGACAGATTCAACGACACTGTCACCGGCCATTGGCACGATGACAGTATCTCGGAGATGGTCTCCTCGATGTGTCTGGACAGGGACGGTGGGGTCTGGGCGATCGGTTTCAGTTCCGGTTTCTTCAGGTACGACCCTTCATCAGGCGGATTCAAACCCTATAACAAAGAGAACATCGCCACCTTGCCCACAGAGATTTTCTTCTCCGCGCAGTCAGACGGTTACGGAAACCTCTGGCTCGGCTCAGACAAGGGGTTGATCAAATACAACAACAAAAACGGTTCTCTGAAGATCTTCAACAGCGCGTCCGGACTTGTGGATGATTTTCTGAACAAGTCCAGCATAACCTTGGGCGACGGGAAGATGCTTTTCGGCTCGACGGACGGGTTCATAATGTTCGATCCGTCTGATTTTCAGACAAGGGGCGGGAATCCGGATGTAGCCATAACCGATCTGGTCATCGGAGACAAGGTCGTGGTTCCGTCCGGGAACGAGGCCATCAGAGAGAACATTGATGTCACAGATGCCGTGCGGCTTAAACCCGGAGACAATTCGTTCGGGTTCAAACTCTCCGTTCCATCCTCTGATTTTCTGACCGGAGACCGGATTCTGTGCAGGCTGAAAGGTTACGAAGACCAATGGAGGGACATTTCCGCCGGGATGGAGGTCTTCTATTACAACGTCCCCGCCGGCAAATATTCATTCCAGACAGTCACAAGCGATTCCACCGGCGAACAGGTGACGGCGCACAAGGACATTCCGGTCGAACTCCGTCCGCCGTTCTGGCAGTCCGGCGAAGGCATATTCATAATAGCGTTGGCCGTGGTTCTCGCCGCGGCGGCGGTCATCCTCCTGATCATCAGAAGGCAGGAGGCAAGGCACAGGAAACTTCAGGAGGAGACCGAGCAGAAACGGGAGAAAGAGCTTATGGAAGAGAAAATGACCTTCTTCTCGAATGTCATCCACGAGATCAAGACTCCTCTGACACTCATCCGGACTCCGCTCCAGAACATACTTTCCTCCGAAGGAGCCCCGGCGGCGATGGATGACCTCAAGATCATCCGCAACAGCACGGACTATCTTGACAAGCTGGTACGTGAGCTTCTGGACTTCGTCAAGGTCGAGCAGCACGGCTATGTCCTTGATTGCAGGAACATAGACATTGTGGACCGGATAAACTACACGTGCTACAATTTTTCAGAGACAGCCAAGGACAGGAACCTCAGGCTGAAATTCACCCACAATCCGGATCATATCGTGCTCGCCGCCGACAACAAGGCCTTGACAAAGATATTCAACAACCTGATCCATAATGCGATAAAATATGCGGAGTCTTTCATAGACATCCATGCCGACATTGATGGGAGCGATGTGGTCGTCACATTCAGAAACGACGGTCCGCCTATTCCTCATGCCAGGAGGTCAGAGATATTCAAGCCCTTCATCCAGTTCAGTGGCGAAAGGGCGGAATATTCCCAAAGTTTCGGGATCGGGCTGCCGCTGGCAAGGACACTGGCGGAGCTGCACGGAGGTTCGCTGACCATTTCGGACAAGGAGGAGACCGAATTTGTCCTCAGGCTGCCGATCAGGACCGCCGCGGAAAACGCTGTCCCTCAGACGCAGGAAAGCGTCAATTCCTCCACAAACCTTCCTTTGCTGCTGCTTGTGGAGGACAATGCCGAGCTTCAGTCCTATCTCAAACGCAAATTGAAATCCGACTACAGGATTCTGGTCAGCTCATCGGCGGAGAAGGCTCTGGATCTGCTCAGGGACAACAAGGTCGATCTGATTCTGACCGACATAGCGCTTCAGGGGATGAGCGGTGTCGAGTTGTGCGAGAAGGTAAGCTCGGATTTCGAGACATCGCATATTCCTATAATAGTATTGTCCGCGATCTCTTCAGAGAGCACCAAGATCAAGTGCATGGAGCGCGGAGCGGCACTCTACATCGAAAAGCCGTTCACTCTTGACTACCTTGAAGCCTGTGTCAAAAGTGTTCTGGAGAAACGCCGGAGACTCAAGGAGGTCTGGCAGGAGAGCGCTCCTTCCACCGATGCGGGATCTTTCAATCTTGTGGAGAGGGACGCCGAGTTCCTGAACAAGCTCAACAAAGAGATCAACGAGAGGATGAGCGATCCTTCCTTCACTGTACAGAATATTGAGGAAGCGCTTTTTATGAGCCGCAGCTCACTCACGAGGAAGATCCGGGGGCTGCTTGGCACAAGCCCTGTGGAATATCTCCGCTCAAGAAGACTGGCCGCGGCGGCCGGGATGCTGTCCGGCGGAAAGCACCGGGTGAACGAGGTCTGCTACGCCGTGGGCTTCCGTTCTCCGTCATATTTCTCCAAATGCTTCAAGGACGCTTACGGTTGCCTTCCGGCCGAATATGCCTCCAAAAGTGAAACGGATTCATCAAAAAATGAAATAAACTAACCAGAAATTCCCACAGTTTCCGCACGTCTGAATATTATAGGCTACATTTGGGACACCAAATTAGTACACACTAAAATATTCAGACTATGTTTAGAATCTTTGGAAAATTCAGCCGGGCGCTGGGCTTGACCGCCCTTGCGCTGGGTCTGTTTTCATTTCAGTTCACGGCGTTCGGACAGGGCAAGGGTACCTGTCGGGTGAAAGTCGTGGACGAACTCGGTCCGCTTCCCGGAGCGGCTGTCCTTGTCAAGGAGACAACCAACGGGCAAGCGGTGGACAACAAGGGGGTCTGCACGATCTCGTCGATACCGGACAAGGCCGTGCTGGTCATCTCTTGCCTCGGCTATGATGACGCGGAGGTCGTCTGGAACGGCAAATCCGACATCACGGTCAGGATGAAAAGCTCGTCCCAGCTGCTTGAGGAGACCGTTGTGGTCGGCTACGGAACCCAGAGGAAGAAAGACCTCTCCGGAGCCATCGCTCAAGTCAAAGGCGAAGTGATCAACGAATATTCCACCCTTTCCGTGGCCAACGCCCTTCAAGGCAGGGTCGCAGGTGTGGAGATCTCCCAGCTCAACGGACAGCCCGGAGCGGGGATGCAGGTGAGAATCCGCGGAGCCAACTCCATCAAAGGCAGCAACGACCCTCTGTGGATCATCGACGGATTTCCCGGCGACATCAATATGATCAACACATCGGACATTGAGTCCGTAGAGATTCTGAAGGACGCCTCGGCCACCGCCATCTATGGTTCCAGAGGAGCCAACGGTGTCGTCATCGTGACGACAAGACGAGCCAAGCAGGGTGACCTTCACGTCGAGTACAACGGCAGCGCCGGTGTGCAGACCCTGACCAAGACGCTGGATCTGCTCAGCGGTGACGAATACATGCACTATCTGAACGACAAGGCTGCAATCCAGGGAAATCCTGCCGTGTTCACGCCGGAGCAGATCGCGGCCAACCAGTGGAGCACGAACTGGCAGGAGGAGATTACCCGTCCGGCCCTCATCACCGACCATTCAGTCAGTGTTTCAGGCGGTAATGACAAGATGCAGTCCATCGTGGGAGCATCCTGGTTCAGGCAGGACGGTATCGTGAAGCGGAGCGGCTACCAAAGAGCCTCCATCAACGCCAAGCTGAACTACAACATCTCCAAGTACGTCTCAACCAGCGCGAACATCATCTACAGCTACACCGTACACGACCAGATGAATTCGCAGGGAGGAGGGACATCGGCGATCGTAAGCACGTTCAAGACATCTCCACTCGCCACACCGCACTACGATGACGGCACGTGGAACGACTTTGTCACCCAGCCGGCCGGAGGCATGAACCCATTGGCCTACCTCTATGAGGTGAGCAACAGATGGCGCGCCAACAGGATCGTGGCCAACGCCGGAATCACCATCAGGCCTGTCAGCGGACTCTCGATCCAGTTGACCGGGAACGTGCGCGACGGTCTGAGTCGGAAAGACTACTTCAAGACCAAGAAATACCCTAACTCAGTCGGAGAGGCTTCCATCTCCTTCGGAGACACAATGGATCTTTCCGGAAACGGAATCGTCACCTACGACAAATCCTTCGGGAAGCACAACATCAACGTAATGGGCGGCGTGACCTACGAGCAGGACATCACAAAGAGCGCGTCAACTGGCACCGCGAGAGGCTTCCTCAGCGATGTCGTGGAGTCTTTCGACCTCGACGCGGCGGACACGAAGGGCCTGCCGACATCCGGATACTCTGACTGGAAGCTGCTCTCGTTCCTCGGCAGGCTGAACTACAATTACGACAACCGTTATCTCCTGACGGTGAACTTCCGCGCTGATGGCTCGTCACGTTACAGCAGAGGCAACAAATGGGGTTACTTCCCTTCCGCAGCCTTCGCATGGAGGGCCTCGCAGGAAGACTTCCTGAGAAACGTGGACTGGCTGTCCGAACTCAAGTTCAGGGTCGGCTACGGCATTACAGGAAGCACCGCCATCTCTCCGTACTCCACACAGAACACTCTGGAAAGCGTCAATGTGGTGTTTGACAAGCAGACCACCGTCGGTTACGCTCCCAAAGACACCTATCTCGGAGACCTCAGATGGGAGACCACGGCACAACTCAACACAGGATTCGATATCTCCGTGTTCCACGACAGGTTGAAAGTCACCGCGGATTATTACCACAAGAAGACCTACGACCTTCTCAACGATGTCGAGATGCCTCGTTCCAGCGGCTACACGACAGCCATGAGGAACATCGGCTCGATCCGGAACTCCGGAGTTGAGATCCAGACCGACGCAAGGCTCATCGACAGGTCTGTCAAATGGGACTTGGGAATCAATTTCTCGCTCAACAGGAGCAAGATCCTGAAACTCGCCGACGGCAAGGACATCTTCGGAAGCAAGATCTCCAACACCATCATCAGCGACCAGCTCAACATAATGAGGGAGGGTGAGCGGATGTACCTCTTCTACGGCTACGTCGAGGACGGCTACGATGACAAGGGACAGCTGACCTACAAGGACCTGGACGAGGACGGGGCCATCACCGCGAAGGACAAGAGGGTAATCGGCGATCCCAATCCGGATTTTCTTCTGAACTTCAACACGTCCGTCAGCTGGAAAGGATTCACGCTCAGCGCCTTCTTCCAAGGTTCGTTCGGCGGAGACATCTATTCCCTGACAATGGCGACCATCGCCTATGACTATGCCAACAACGGCAATGCCCTGAAGGACGTTTACTACAATCACTGGACTCCGGACAAGACTGACGCGAAGTACCCGAACCTGCTCTCCAATCTGAATCTCAAACTGTCAGACAGGTTTGTGTACGACGCCTCTTATCTGAGGCTGAAGAATGTCGAGCTCAGCTACGCCATTCCTTGCAAGGGGCACTTCCTTCAGAAGGCGAAGGTCTATGTCAGCGGGCAGAACCTCGTCACCTTCACTTCCTACCCTCTCTGGAATCCTGACGTGAACGCCAAGGGCGGCGGCTCGTCTCTCACGCAGGGTGTGGACGATTCTTGCTATCCTATAGCCAGAACACTCACATTGGGATGCAGACTGACTTTCTAGACAACAATCATAATCAGACATCAAGATGAGAAACAATATATTAAAGATGCTGGCCACAGCCCTGGCCGTTCTCTCGATGACTTCCTGCGAGGACTGGAAGTTTCTGGACGAGCATCCTAAGAAGATCGACGCGACGACATATATGAAAGACGCCGAAGAGGTGCAGAGTGTCATCAATTCAATCTACGGACAGTTTGAGAGGGACGCCGCCTTCGGCCGCTACCTGAGCGTGCTTCCTGAAGCCCTGTCCGACTACGCCTACGGAAGAGGCAACTACAACACCTCCTACGAGACAGGCCTCACCACCAACGGGCAGACCTTCGTGAAGGACAGCTGGGCGGTGCTTTACAGAGCCATCCGGTTCAGCAACGAGATAATGTCCCAGATTGACGGAGCCGACCTCAGCCAGACCGACTACAAGCATCTGACCGGAGAGGCGCGCTACCTGCGGGCGTTCGCATATTCATTCCTCGTGAAGTACTGGGGGGCCGTGCCGTTCTTTGACGAGAGCAACATGTCGGACTTCAACAAGCCGAGGACTCCCGCCGAGACCATCTGGCAATATGTCGTGGATGAGGCCACCTATGCCGCCCAAAGCCTTCCTGAAAGCGCGGCGGCGGCCGGGCATCCGACAAAATATTCAGCGTTGACCCTGAAAGGCGAGGCCCTGATGTACCTTGAGAGATGGTCTGACGCCGCCGAAGCGTTCGGTGAGGTGATTTCTTCGGGAAGATATTCCCTCGTCACGCTCTCCACCGCCGATGATTTCTCGAAGGTCTATGGAGTGTCCGCCACCGGAACCCCGGAGGAGATCTTCTACATCAAGTTCAACAGGGATGTGACCGCCAAGTTCCAGTGGATGTTCCTTTGCAATCCGAATCCTGTGTACCCCACCGGAGCCGTGGGAATATATTCGGACTACGCCAACAACAAGTTTGTCGCCGCGTGGGACAAGAATGACTTCCGCTACCAATGGTCGCTGTGGGTGCAGACCGGGAACGGAGCCCTCAACGCGATGACCAAGACCGGAATGATCTGCCTGAAGTACCGCGACTTCGAGAACGCCTCCGCCTGCGCCAACGACTGGCCTGTTTACAGGTACGCCGATGTGCTGCTCTACTGCGCCGAAGCGATCTGCAGAAGAGACGGCAAGCCGAACGCCGAGGCCATGGAATATGTGAATATGGTGCGCCGCCGCGCCTATGGAATGAACCCGAAGAAGACCCAGTCCACAGACCGCAGCCTCTCGGATTACCCTGACAACGGGAAATTCATGGATATGCTGCTTCAGGAGAGAGGCTACGAGACCTGCTTCGAGGCCAAGAGGTACTGCGACCTCAAGCGCTGCGGGCTTCTCGCCGAATATGCCGTGAGGGCCGGCAAGGTGGCCTCCGTCTCTGACGTCAAGGAAGCCGCATGGTGGTGGCCGATCCCGACCGATGAGTTCAACTACAACACGGCGATGGATCCGGCAAAGGACCAGAACCCGGGATATTGATGAATCAAAAAATATTTAAGGATATGAACAACAGATATAGATTTTTGTGCGCACTGGCGTTCACTGTCGCCGTGTCCTGCACGGCCACCTCGGCGGACGACAATCCGAATCCGCGTCCGGGCAAGGGTCAGGACGAGGAAAAGCCGGTGACCAGCGAGATAACTTCCATTTACGACCTCAACCAGGACAAAGGCTACCTCAACTCGCACGCCGCCACATGGCAGAGCAGCGTCCTTGAGATGGATTACAGCTCCATCGTGACCTTGGAAAAGCCGAAAATCACACCGGACTATCCCCTGTACCCGAGAATCAAAAAACTCGCGGACGGGTCGTACATTCTCATCTACCAACAGAACAACGCAGCCCACGACGTGTACTTCGCAAGAAGCGTGAACCTTACATCGTGGACTGAGGCTCCGGCGCAACTGTTCGCGAAAACCGACATGAACCAGTACGAGAGCCAGGTCAAGGACCGTGTGTTGTTCTCCTCGGCCGACGCCATAGTCCTGTCCAACGGAGACGTGCTCGCATTCGCGGCGTTCCGTCTCAACAAAGGGTTCAGGCTGAACAACCTGAACAACGGCATAATGATGCGCCGGTCCTCCGACAACGGCCGCACCTGGAGCGAGCCGCAGGTGATCTACCGTGGAACGACCTGGGAGCCGTCGGCTCTCCAGCTTTCCACCGGTGAGATCCACGTTTACTTCACGAGTTCAGATCCCAACACCGGAGATTCCGGCACAGCCCTGCTGCGCTCAAACGACAACGGAAAGACCTGGACATCGGTCGGGAAGATCATCCGGCAGAAAGCCGGAGTGGCCACCGACGGATCCGGGAAGACAATATTCACCGACCAGATGCCTGTCGCGATACAGTTGAACGGCAAGGACAGGATCGCCGTGGCGATCGAATCCAGATTCGGCAGGACCGGCACTTCCGAAGACAAATATCATCTCTCGATGGCCTACAGCGGCGACAACTGGGCCTCGGGTGCGTTGACGGGAGAGGATGAGGGTCCGGCGGACAGAAAGTCCAACCTTTACCTCAACGAGGCGGCTCCTTACCTCAGACAGTTCCGCTCGGGAGAGACCCTGCTTTCAAGCGGAATCAGCAAAGTGTTCAACATCAGGGTCGGAAACGCCCTCGCCGACAAGTTCGGCAGTCCTATGCCGACATTCGAGAAGGGATTCTGGGGCTCATTGGAAATCATCGATGACCACACTGTCGTGGGAGTGTTCCCTACCTGCTGGTCCGAGACCGTGGACGGACAGCAAGTCTCAAGATCCAGGCTCAACATAGCCAAGTTCGTCCTGAACCACAGGATCAACGCGGCCGCCTTCACACCTAAGGTTGACGGAAGCAGCGAGGATTGGAAGGATGTGGACGACGCGTTGTTCATCGGCAGTGAAAGCAAGACCGGGACCGTGTTCAGATTCTCCTACGACAATGACAACCTTTACGGAATGATCGAACGCAAGGACGTTTCCGTCACCTCGAAGGACGGCTGCACCGTGATGCTGCAAAGCGGCAACGGATCCGGCGTTCCGCTCACGCTTGACTTCTCGTTCAAATCCGGGAATATCGTGTGCTCCGACGCCAACGTCAAGGTCGCGTCCTGCATTCTCGGCACACTCGACACCGAGTCAGAGGACGACGGGATGACCATCGAGTTCTCGATACCACGCTCGTTCCTTAATGTCGTCAACGACAAGATTCTATTCAACGCCGTTGTCAAGGACGATACCGGGGATGACACATTCTTCGGTCTGACCACAAAGAACTACGCGAAATGGATTCCGATTGAGCTCAAACCAGCCTCTGAACCAGCCCCGGTTCCGGATCCAGGCCAAGGGGAGTTCAATTCCGACGGTCCGAAATGGAGCGAGGGAGAAGAGGCCGACCCGTGGAAGTAAAAACAATTAACAAGGAATCATTATGAACAGAAATATTCATCATCTTTCATTCGTCGCCGCATCGGTTCTGGCGTTGGTGTCCTGCTCCGGAGAGCTTCAGGAAAATCCGGAAAATGAATATGGCTACGGAACCCTGACGGCAGTGCTGCCGGTGACAAGGACAAGCATAGATATGTCACAGAACGTGGTGTGGAACCAGGGAGACGAGATCATGGTTTACAGCGCGGCTTGTCCGCTCGGCCTGAAATACTCCACGGAATCCGACCAGGAGACCTCCGGAGCGTTCAATCCGGAGGGAGACTCAGTGACAGGAGACAAACTTTACGCCGTCTATCCGGCGGCGGCCGCCAACGGTTCGGAACTGTCCTCGGAGAGTCTTGAAATTGATTTTGCCGGTCTCGCGACACAGGCATATTCATCAGTTCTGGATCCGACCGCGGACATCACAAAGGTTCCGATGGTCGCGGTCTCCAGCGGGAAAAAGCTGGTGTTCTCCAATCTTTGCGGCGGAATGAGATTCAGGATCGCTGACTGGCAGGACGCCGGTATAATGATCAAGTCAATCGAGATCAAGGCCAACGGAGGAGAGTCGCTTACCGGCAAAGGCAAGGTCAATCTTGCCGACGGAACATATTCATTGGCAGGAGGGCAAAGCGCCGTGACCCTGAACTTCGAGAACGGTGTGTCCGTCGGAACAGGCGGCCATCGCGACCAGGCGCAGAGTTTCATCGCGTTCCTGCCGGCCGGGAAATACTCAAAAGGGTTCACCTTCACGATCACCGGCACAGACGGGATGATCTACACGAAATCCGCCGACGGGGAAATCAGCATCGCTCCCGGTGTCGTGACTCCGCTGAAATCCTTGCTTCTCACAGTGTATTACGGCAAGGCGAACTGCGTCAGGACGGCAACAGCCGGAGAAGTCACGCTTGACATCACTCCATATTATTCATTTTCAAACGATTTTACCTACACAGGCATACCTGTCGCAGGCAAGAATCCGGCTGTCAAGGCAAAGATTGTCTGGCAGCACGCCATCTCCTCAGGCGGCGGAGACATTGTGGGGACACCGGTCATTTCCGGTAACGAGCTGAAAGTTCCTGTCAAAGGGACTCTCGGAAACGCTCTTGTCGCCATCTGCGACGCCGCTGACAAGGTGATTTGGTCCTACCACATCTGGGTAAGCGAATCCGCCGATGTCCCGTACAGAAACGAGACAGCCGGAGAGTTCCTGATGATGGACAGGAACCTTGGCGCTCTCTCAACAAAACTCAAGGACCAGAACAGCTACGGCTGCTTCTATCAGTGGGGAAGGAAGGATCCGTTCCCGAGGCCGGTTCCTGTGGCCAGACCGTCGGCGGCTGACAAGTATAAGAATCCTGATGTCGAACTTACGCCGAACACGGCCGCGACCGAAGAGACCGGAACCATCGGGTTCACGCTGTCACACCCGGACACGAGACTGCTCGACGCATCCTCATGGTACAAGGCAGGAATGCCGGAAGGTCTGTGGGGCAACCCTGAAGGCAACGAGAAAGGCGGAAAGGGAGCGAAGACGATCTACGACCCTTGCCCGGAAGGGTACAGGGTGGCAGATCCGATGTGCTACAGCATGGACTGGCAGAAAGACAAAGCGTTCTGCGACGCCAACTACGGCTACGATTTCGTCACTGACGGAGGCTCCTCCAAATCCACCTTCGCCACATCCGGCTACCTCAGCACAACCACCAACGGCATGGAATATCTTGAATACCGTGGAGCGGTCTGGACCAACGCCCCGGTCGGAGGCAAGGGACTCAGATTCTACTTCAACAACGCCAGCGTGAAGAACACCGACGGAATGCCGTTCACAAACGGTCTTCCAGTGCGCTGTGTCAAAGAGACAAAATAGGAAACGAACTTGAATATCATGATAAGAAAGAGCATTGTCACAATGTGCGCCGGGATCATGTCCGCGATCGCCGTCCAGGCCCAGAACGGGCCCGTGAAGATGTGGGAAGGCACAATCGACCTTCCCACCTACAGAGTGGAGGCTCCCGAGAGAGCGCCTCTGTTCGAGAGGGATTTCGCCTATCAAAGGGCAAAGCGTGGGGTCTATCCTTACGCGATGAACGACAACCCCACCAACGTCAAGGTGGATTCCACACACAGGGCTTTGTACCTGGAGAACGACTATCTGAAAGTATGCGTCCTTCCTGACATCGGAGGCCGCCTCCTCTACGCCACGGACAAGACCAACGGCTACGAGATCTTCTACCGCCAGCATGTCATCAAGCCGGCCAACGTCGGTATGCTTGGAGCGTGGATCAGCGGGGGCGTGGAATGGAATGTCTTCCATCACCACAGGGCGACAAGCCAGTACCCTATTGACTACAAACTTGCCGACAATGGGGACGGAAGCAAGACCATCTGGGTCGGCGAGGTGGAGAACCGCCACAGGATGAGTTGGGCGATCGGGCTGACCCTCCATCCGGACAAATCCTACATCGAGGTCACGGGACGGTTCTTCAACAACGCGCAGGACCGCAACTCGATGCTCCACTGGAACAATGTGGCCACGCACGTAAACGAGAACTACCAGATCATATTCCCGGAGAACACTGACTTCGGAACATATCACCACAAGAACAGTTTTCTCCGTTGGCCTGTCGCTGACGCGGAATATTGCGGGAATCCGGACTATGCCGGCAAGGACATCAGCTACTGGAAGAACCTTCCGGCGCTGACCGGCGGTTCCGTCTTCGTGTATGACCTCAAGGATGACTTCATCGGAGGCTACGACCACGGCAAGAATGCCGGAACCATGCTGGCCGCTGACCACAACATCAACAAAGGCGGCAAGTTCTGGGCCTGGGGTCCGATGAACTACGGCCACGAATGGGATTGCAAGACGCTTACTGACAGCGACGGAGCATACGTCGAGCTTATGACCGGAGCATATTCTGACAATCAGCCGGACTACTGCTGGATCAACCCGCACGAGACCAAAGAGTTCACCGCCTATTGGTACGGAATCAGAGACCTGCGTCACGTGAACAGAGGCAATGAGCTTGCGACAGTGAATATGGACATCGACCCTTCGGGAGCGATCCATATCGCCGCCAACGTGACCCAGATCAGATCCGGAGCCAAGGTCACTGTGACGAAATCCGACGGCAAGGTACTGTACGAGAAGACAGCGTACATCTCCCCGGACAAGCCGTTCGCCGATGATTTCAACGTCTCTCCGGAGGACATCAAGGAACCGTCGGAAGTCACCCTCACCCTCACATCCAAAGATAACGAGGAGCTCATCAGCTACCATCCGTACAAGCTAGACCGCACCAAGCCGCTGCCTGAGCCGGTCAAGCCGCTCGATCCGGATCCTAAGAGCATAGACAACATCGAGGAACTCTATTACCTCGGAATGCGCAACCTCCAGTTCCATCAGGCACACGTGGATCCGAACATCTACTTTATGGAGGCGCTCCGCCGGGATCCTGACGATGTCAGATGCAACACCCAGATGGGAATCTTCCACAGGATGAACGGCGACTACGAGAAGGCCAAGGAATATCTCCGCCGCTCGCTGAAGCGTCAGACCTCAAGCTACACCCGTCCGGCCGACGGCGAATCAATGTACAATCTCGGGCTCGTCCTGAAGGCCGAGGGCAATTACGAGGCGGCCACCGACACCCTCTACAGAGCGGTCTGGGACTATGAATATGCCTCGGCGGCCTACTACCAGCTGGCCCAGATCTCAAACCTGCGCGGAGACCGGGAGAAGGCCCTGAAGGAAGCCCGTATGGCAGTGGACTACAACGGGATGAACGTTGACGCAAAGAATCTGATGACAACCCTCCTGAGATATTCAGGGAAAGCGGCGGATGCAAAGAGGGTCGCCGAAGAGGTCGTCACCCTTGACCCTCTGAACTACTATGCCACCCGTGAGCTTGTGAAGCTCGGAGCGAAGCCGGAGGCTGAACTCGCAAAACTTCTGCGTGGAGTCAGCGAATCCTACCTTGAACTGGCTCTGTACTATATGAACAATGGCTTCATCGCTGACACCGAAGATGTCTTGAACGATGCTGAGGCAATACGCGCCTACCCTACCGTTGAATATTATCTCGGTTATCTGTCCGACAAGCGCGGGGACAAAGAGTCCGCGAAGCAATGGTTCTCCAAGGCGGAAAACAGGAGCATCGACTATGTGTTCCCGTTCAGGCTTGAGACAGTGAAGGTGTACGAAAAAGCGCTTGAATATATTCCGGAAAGCGCCAACACCTGGTACTATCTCGGTGATCTTTATTACCAGAAGCAGCCGGACAAGGCGATGGAAGCATGGGACAAAGCCGTGCGGATCAAACCGGACTTCGCGATGGCGCTGAGGAACCTCGGCTGGGGTTGCAGATTCTACAAGGAAGATCTTGGCGAGGCCGCTGAATGGTACCGCAAGGCGATCGACGCGGACAACGGACACAACGCCCTGTTCCTCGCCGAGTGCGACGAGATTCTGGAGCTGATGAACGTCCCTCTGAAGGAAAGGTACGACCTGTTCAACGGCCGGGAAGCCCTCTACGGGAAACGTTACGACTCCGAGACCAAGGCCATCAGGCTGAGAATCCTCTGCGGGGAATATGAAGAGGTTCTGGAACCTCTCCTGACCCGGTTCTACTCACGCCGTGAGCACATCGAGGACCTTCACGACATCTATGTTGACGCTTGTCTGCTCACTGGTCTGAAAGCCTGGGAGAACGGTGATAACGAGAAGGCGCTCAAGTATATGCTGATGATGAACGACTATCCCGCCAACCACGGTTACGCCCATCTTGAATATTACGCCCGCGACGCCCAGGTCTATTACAACATCGCCCTCGCCTACGAGAAAGTCGGCGACACCGCCAAGGCCAATGAATATTACAAAAAGGCCGCCGCTGTGGTGGTAAAGCCGGCGGACGGGATGTACAACTACGAAAAAGCCCTGGCGATGAAGAAACTGAACCCCAAGGCTGATGTCAGGAAGATGCTCAAGGAGACTGCCGCCTACGGCAAGGGATGCGAAACGGACTACGTGGAGCGTTTCTTCGAGAGTTTCGGCTACGGAGACTATCCAGAGGACGTGAACACGAAAGCATACTATATGCAGGGTATCGCCTTCAAGGGTCTGGGCCGCGACGCCAAGGCCAGGAAATATTTCCGCAAGGCCATCGGAGAACGTAACGGAAATGTCTGGGCGAATTACTATCTTGGCAACATCAAATAATCTAAGGTTATGACAAGAAAGACAATCATAGCGGCGCTTGCCGCATCTATCCTGATTCTGGGTTCATTCCCGGCCCGGGCACGCGGAGGCCAGTGGTCCGTTCAAAAGGCCAACGAATGGTATGCCGCGCAAAAATGGCCGGTAGGATGCAACTACGTACCATCCTACGCCATCAACCAGTACGAATTCTGGCAGCCGGAGACATTCAATCCCGGAATCATCGACAGCGAGCTCGCGCTGGCGGAGAGCATTGGATTCAACACATTGCGCATCTACCTTCACGAAGGGCTCTGGTACGCCGACAAGGACGGGTTCAAGAAACGTGTCAACCAGTTCCTTGACATCGCCGACAGGCACGGGATGAAACTCATCATCACATTCTTCACGAACGGAGGCAACCACGAGAAGGAATTCAAACTCGGTCCTCAGCCTGAAGCGATTACCGGAGCGCACAACTCCAACTGGATCCCAAGTCCGGGGAAGTCTGTGATTGACGATCCGGCGCAATGGCCGAAACTAAAGAAGTACGTTCAGGACATCCTCCGCACCTACAAGAACGACAAACGCATCCTTTACTGGTGTCTTTGCAACGAGCCGGAGAACATGAAGAACGGCTGCGATGTCAGCAAGTTTATGCCTGAGGTCTACAAGTGGGCCTGGGAAGTCCGCCCGAGCCAGCCGCTCAGTTCGCCTGTGTGGCAGCGCCCGGGAATACACGGGACAGCGACGAAACTGGATCTTGTGGCCTACGCCTGCATGAACTCCGACATCATCACATTCCACTGCTACTCAAAGCCTAAGGAAGTGGAGACCGACATACAAATGCTCCAGCGCTTCGGCCGGCCGATGATCTGTCAGGAATATCTCGCCAGAAACTACGGCAACACATTCTTCGATGTCCTCCCGCTTCTGAAGGACAACAATGTCGGAGCCATCAACTGGGGTCTTGTAAACGGCAAGTGCCACTTCCATTACCCTTGGAGTCACAAAGTCGGTGACCCTGAGCCGGAAATCTGGTTCCACGACATCTTCCGTCCGGACCACACCCCGTACGATCCCGCGGAGATCACCTTCCTTCAGAAGATGACGAAATAAAACCTCAGAAGGCGACTGGAGGTTGAATATAAACGGAGGGTGGCTTTCCGGTCACTCTCCGTTTATATTCATTTGCCTATATTCATTTGCGGCTTGGGATTTGTGGAAAAATCGGAAAAACAGTAACTTTGTGAGATTGTACCCTTAAGGGAATATGAAAGTGAAAGAGATTTTGAAAAGAATATGGTTTCCGGTGATTGTGGTGTGCGTGATCGCGCTTCAGGCCATCGGTATGGGCAACCGTCCGCTTTCCGGAGATCCGGGTTACGGGTTCATCTCGGCGGAAAAAACATTGCGGTTTGACACTATCCGCTACAGGAATCAGTTCATAGGCAATGCGGAAGGCAAGGAGGACACCACGCAGTTCTTCCTCTCGCCGATCGACACGACACCGCGGCTGACGGCGAGAGACACAATATTCCCTCCTGATTCGCTTAAAGAGATCGACCCGTTCCGCTACAAGTACTATGTGGCGATTCTGGACTCGCTGACCCACAGGATTGTGGTGGACTCCTTGAAGACAGCGGGCGACTCCATTGACTGGCCTAAAGTGGATTCACTCTACTACCTCGACTCCGCGTTCAGGAAAAAGGCTGAGTTCGACGCTTGGTACGCCGGACTCTCAAAGACTGACAGGAGGAAATATGACTTTGAGGTGAAGGAAAAGATAAAGAAACACCTCGCCGACAGCATCCTTAATGTGAAGGACAGCCTCAGGGCTCACAGGGACAGCGTCAAGGAGGCGACACCGAGGATTCTTGAGACTTTCGCCATCCCGGATTCCCTCCAGTACAAGCGCATAATCCGATGGACACACGAGCGGGAGTTCCACAAGATGGACATCAACGAGCCGGACACCAGCTACAACTACTGGTTCCACGACTATCCTTTCTACCGCAAAGACGTGAACGCCACATGGTTGGGTGTGGCCGGCTCGGCTCTGCAGTACTACAACTGGTTCAACCGCACCAGCGAGAACGGAGTGTCATTCTACAATCCTTACGAGGCATGGACATATTCCGCGAAGACGCTCCCGATGTACAACACAAAGACACCTTACACGGAACTGGCATATTTCGGGACCATCTTCGCGAACTCGCAGAAAGAGTCCGACAACCTGCACATCCTGACGACTCAGAACATATTCCCGGAATTGAATTTCACCCTTGAATATAACCGTTTCGGCGGCAACGGCATAATGCAGGGAGAGAAGACAACCAACAAGACATTCGTGGCCTCGACCAACTATCTGGGCAAGAGGTACATGATGCACGCCGGCTACATCCACAACAAGGTGATAAGGAAAGAGAACGGCGGAACCAGCGACAACTCGATGGTCAGGGACACGACCCTCGATGCCAGAGAGTTCCCGATAAACCTGAACAACGCCTCCAACACAATCATCAGGAACACATTCTTCCTCGACCAGCAGTACAGGATTCCGTTCACGTTCATCAAGGACATCAAGGAACGGAAGATCGACAAGGCGTTCAAGGACAGCGTCATGGCCTCGGGCGACTCTACCTTGATTGATTCCCTTGGCGTGTTTCTGGACAGAAGAAGAGCCGAAAGGGCGGCCGCGGACACCCTCGGAGACAACAGAATCACGACCGCGTTCATAGGGCACAGCAGTGAATATTCAGTGTTCCGCAAGGAATATACAGACCAGATCACGGATGACGCCGGAAGGACGTTCTACAACAACATATTCAACTACAATCCGACCACATCTTTCGACTCTGTCAGGGTCATGAAACTGGAGAACAGGGTGTTCCTCAGGCTTCAGCCATGGTCCGACGACGCGATCGTCTCCAAACTGAACGGTGGCATAGGCAACAGAATCCTGAGTTACTACACGTTCGACCCGACCTACCTGAAAGGGAACACGAACACGGTCTGGAATTCCGCTTTCGTCTATGCCGGTGTGGAGGGACAGTTGAAAGACTACATCCACTGGGACGCTACCGGCGACTATGTGTTCCTCGGTTCGCAGATGAACGATCTGTCCGTAAAGGCGAACGCAAGGCTGGATCTGTACCCGTTCAGAAGGGCCAGGAAGAGCCCGGTCACCCTCAACGTGCATTTCGAGACATCACTGGAAGAGCCGGAATATTACTACCAGCATTATTATTCCAACCACTTCAAATGGGACAACGACTTCGGCAAGATCTCCACGACAAAGATTCAGGGAAGCCTGAATATTCCGAGGTGGAGAATCGGGGCGCGGGTCGGTTATGCCTTGCTTTCGGGCAACGTTTACTACGATTCGACAGGCGTCGCGCGTCAGAACAACTCTCCGATGAGTGTACTGAGCGCCTCGCTTGACAAGAATTTCGTTCTGGGACCTGTCCATCTGGACAACAGGCTTCTCTTCCAGATTTCGTCAAACGAGGAGGTGCTGCCTCTTCCTACCCTGGCGGTCAATTCCAGACTCTACCTCCAGTTGAACATCAAGAAGAACATCATGCAGATGCAGCTCGGAGCCGAGGGATGGTACAACACGAAGTACTACTCGCCGGCCTGGAACCCGGCTGTGGGAGCGTTCTACAACCAGAAGGAGGAAAAGTACAACAACGGCCCTGTCATCGACGCATTTGTCAATGTGCAGTGGAAAAGAGCCTGCATATTCCTGAAACTTGAGAATGT
>CAVBMN010000035.1:779-21012 GCA_963596515.1 bacterium | reverse complement strand
CAAAATTATAAAACCGTTTAAGACGAATGTCACAAAGTGGTAAAGAAGTGGACTCTAAATATGAAGTCTATAAATCATTCGATTGATTCATAACGACATACAAATAGCAAATAAATATTCCGAAGTGGATTATTTCTGACCGGACAAAGACAAAATTAACCCGTGATTCAGGCGGAGAAGCCGCATCTGATCACGGGTGAAAGGTTCTATGCTATCCTAAAAGGCCAGCTCAACAGCCGGCGGTATAGCAGTAAGCGTCACTCAAGATTTTCCGAAAAATCGCTTCAGTCTGGTCCCGAGCGAGACTGTCGGAACCAAGTTTTTATCTGGCAATGTCGCACACAGTGCTATGGATATATTGTCATATCCACCCGCGCCAAGGGCGAGATCAAGCAATGCGTTCCGACACTTTTCCAGATCCTCATAATTATACATCATCACCTTACCGATCTCCCTATCCTTACAATACCCGCACAGACCGTCCGAACAAAGGATGAATATGTCCCCAGAGCGTACCGTATAAGATCTGAACTCAGGCTCCGTCAACGCCTCCACATCTCCAAGACATCTTGTGACGATGTTCCCGTCAGGATGGGGAAACGCCTCCTTTTCTGAAAGTTCTCCCTTGTCCACAAGTTCCTGGACATAGGAATGATCCTTGGTCAGAAGGCGCAGACCTCCATCCGGATTAAAGCAATAGCAACGGCTGTCCCCGCACCAGGATATGTATGCGGACTCCCCGACCAGCCAAAGCATCACGATAGTCGTGCCCAATCCGATGGCATCCGGATCCGTGGCGACATAATCCATTATCTCCTCGTTGGCCTTAAGCACGGCGTTCCGGAGCAATTCACTGGCTTCTTTCTCCGAGACAGACTGCGCCAAAGGTCGGGCAAAACTTTTTCTCACACTTTCTATCGCCAAGGAAGAGGCCACCTCACCGGCATTCGCTCCTCCCATCCCGTCCGCGACAATCAGCAGCGCTCCGGATTCACCCAAAGGGACATATTCAGAGAGACTTCCCTCGCCCCAATTCCGCTTCGCCAAATCCGGACATACGGCCACCGCATCCTCGTTGTTGGTGCGTTCTTTCCCGATGTCACAAATCGAGGTCAATTTAATGTTCATCGCAATTTCTCTCTAATCCATAATAACAAACGGAGTCGTTTTCTTGGCCGAAGATTTCGGTTTTTTCTTAATGACAACCCTCTCTTCCTCGGCCGGAGTGTTTCTTGTCTTTTCGACAGGTTTGAAATATTCCACCTCAAACGGGAAAGCCGCCGGCGGACACCCCTGCTCCAGGATCTGTACGACGATGTTGTTCACGCCCTCGCTCAAAGCGAACACCTTGCACTTGTACCTTGTCTCCGACATCTTCTCCAATTCATAACTTAGAGTGTCAGCCTGAATATTGACGGTTGTCGGATAGATGCGGTCATTAGCCATCCTTTCCGCGTTGATATTGAACACAAAAGACACTGTTCCATTCTCAAGCGCTGTCTGGGAATCATCCACATCAACCACAAAGTATTTATAATGCCAAGCCTTGACCTTGAACGGGAACACAGGAGATTTCAACCCATCGTACATTATCTGAACCGGATACTCAATCTCCGTAAGCTCATCCGGCAGTGAGGAAGGAATATTCAAGACACAATCATATTGAACGAAATTACCGCTGTCGGTGTTTTTTGCTTCCTTGGATGTCCTATCCAGATCACAACCTGTCTCCGGCTTGATCTCCAATGTAGTATTATCAGCCGAAATGATGGTCGGGAAATCGGCGCGTATCGTTGTCTCAAACTTCTGATGTCTGAATGCGATGTCGTCCCCCTTATTCATCTTCAGTCTGAATTCCGCATCCTTGTGAATCCTCAACATACCATACTTCCCGTTCAACTTGACCAACGCGCAATCTCCGAAACACGTCCTGAGCTCCTCAAACTGCGGTGGCAGGATCTCCTTTTTCTCCCAGAATATTCCATACTCTCCAGCGACAGTGTTGTATCTCAACGGGGAGGCATATTCCTTCTTAGGCTCCTCCTTTTGGGCATATTCCTCAACCTCGCCGTTCCTTGTGACGGACAACGGCCGCAACATTGTGTCGAAATGAATGCTGACCCTTCCGACTTTCCCACATTTGGCGGAAAGTGTCCAGGTAGAATCAGCCTGGCGAACCAGGCACCTCACCACATCGTCTTCCAGTTTCGCCTGATTCTTCAGGTTGGACTCATCCTCCGAAGCGAACACTGGCGCAATGGAACGATCTGAGGCATTAAAGAAATAGACCCTGCGCTTAAGTACCACCACACCTGTTTTCTCGTCATTGACAGACGAGATAAATTCCGGATCGTCAGGAGAGAACGATTTTCCGTTGAAGAAAAATACTACCGTTCCGCCGTCAAGATCCAGAAGAAGGTGTCTCGGGTCTTTCTTTTTTTCGGGATTCAGCCAGATGTCGCACACGGCGAAACCATTAAAATAAGGATAGGCTTTGAAATACTGCCCGACACCGATAACACCGTCCTTGTCCACAAAACGGTAGAGGCCATCCTTCTGAACCAGCAGCTTGCCATCCGAGTAGTATGGATACTGCCTTGCGATAAAGCAGTTATCCAACAACAAGGCGGAACCATCCTCCTTATAGATCCCTGTTATCAGAGAAGACCCCGGTCTTGCGCTGAGCGCCCGCTTCTCCCTGAACGAATAAAGGTAATCGTATGTGGAGATCAATCGTTTCCCCTCCAAGGACCACACGGTCTTCACTCCGGAGGAATCTGTGACAACGGCATCTGTGCCTGTGGCCATACCGATGTTGTCATAAACCGGCGGTATCAGCCACTCAGCGATCTGCGCCTTGGCCGAAACGGCTAAAGCAAGGCTCATAAACAAAATAACAATTCGTTTCATATTTGTTGATATCTATAATTATTCTTCGTCAAATGAATCCAACGACCTGTCTATCCTGTCCAAAAGATCCGCATCCTTCGCCTTGACGGCCCATATTCTTGACTTCTCCAAAAAACGTTTGCCTTTCGCATAGTTAGGCTTGAATATCTGGTTCGGCATAACATAGTAGCAAGCCAGCCTATAGGCTGCCTGGGCGTTGATCTGGGCGCACGTGGAATCATTCAGTTCCAGAATTTTCAGGAATAAGGACACCGCCTCGTTGCTGTACCGGTCCAATTTAGGAAGACACCGTCCCTCACGCTCACTCTCAAAGACTTCTATTCCCAAAGCCTGTTTTCTCCTCAACGAGGTGGAGTCGATGTACCAACCGTAAGTGAACGCCATCTGATAAATCGCCGGAATGTAGTTAAGCTTGCTCAAACTGTCCATCAAATGAACTCCGGCCTTTATGTTGTCAACATCATCACTTGAAATCTTCTTCAATGCAATTTCGTAGAGATCCGGCACAGCGATCTTCTCTTCCGGTTTCTCACACTTACCGACAAGAAGCGCCACACATAACAGCAAAAGAGCCGCCGCCACACCGGCATACAACAAACGCCGGGACTTCGGTGGGAATCGTTTGGCCAAGGCCGCTTCCCTAAGATTGTCAGCCGTAGGCCTGTCCTCCGGATCTTTGGCAAGGCAGGCTTGGATCAAACGCTGGATATCCGCAGGGACTTCCGGTATGACTGGCATAGCCATTCCGGAGGCCTGTGCCATTCCTCCCTCCTCACCAAAAGGAACTTTTCCGGTCAGAATCTCACACAATGTGGCTCCAAACGCCCAGATATCACTCTGCGGCATCGGCTCTGTCCCTTCCCTGAAGCGTTCCGGTGCCATATATGCCAATGTTCCGCTGTTCTCGTCATCAAAATAGCAACCGTGCGCACCACCTCTTCTTGAACTGATACCGAAATCAGTGATGGCATAATCCTTACCGTTATCAATTAGGATGTTGGCCGGTTTTATGTCTTGATGGACTATCTGCGGATTATTTGTGTGCAAGCGGTTCAATCCCGAAGACACATCCAAAATAAATTTCCAGATTTCGTCATTGGACAGCCTTTTTCCGATAAGTTGCTCGGAGGAACCATACTTACAGTACGGAAGGACAAGATATGGGATCTCCTCGAATATGGAGAAGCTTGTCGGTTGGAGCAGATTCTCGTGACGGCACTCATAGACTATTCTGAATTCCTCCCGGAACCGCCGCTCCCCTTCGACATCCAGTGCGTTCTTGGGACGGTAAATCTTGATCGCCACCAACATCCCAGACTCACCGTCATCCTCATATTCAGAATCCGATGACGTGTCTATCGTGTTGGTGTCAATGGCGAGCCACACATCAGCCGTCGCCCCGTCCGTGCTAAGAGGCCGCAGCAGCCTGTAGTGGCCGTCAAACAGTTTGTCAGATTTTACCAAATCATCAATATTCAGCATAAAAGCAATTATTTCAATTTATTAGTTTTTTTTTTTTACACACAAGTGTATAACGGAACGCTCTATTTCAATGTTATAGCACGCCCCACCTCCAAACCGGAAAAAAAGTCAAGCCCGTTCAGTCTTGCAAGCGAAGCCATCTGAATGCCGAAATGCTGCGATATGCCATAAAGCGTGTCACCGTGGCGGATGATGTAAGTGTCCTGAAGTCCTGAATATTTCTTTTTCTTCTTGGCCAGGAATATTACATCACCCGGATGAACAGACGTTTCGTTCGCAAGTTCGTTGTACTCCAATATTTTCTTTTGCGGGATATCATATTTACGGGAAATGGTCGCCAGACTTTCACCGGGGTACAGGATGGTGCATCTTACATTGTTGACCTCCACGACAAAACTCTTCAAGACTTTCGTAACATCCTGCTCTTCTGAGCTTTCCTCAGAGTCGTCCATAACGCAGTCCGCATCAAAGGCCGGTTGGTCAACCATAATGTAGTTTGTGATCGTAACCGTCTTTCCCGGACGAAGCTTGACTCCCCCATTAACGGTGTACAGCTTATAGGTATCTATGTAGCCGATAAGCGCTCTTGCATAATTCTCCGCCGTGGCATATCCGGCCTCCTGCAAGCCTTTCGCCCACGATCTGTAGTCATAGACGCTATTTGAGAACAATGATCTGTAACGCTGATTGTCCTTAAGCAGTCTGGAATGATCGGCGAATGATTCCTCAGCTGAGGCATAACACCTGAAACGGCTTTTGTCCGTCTCGTCATCCCACGCAAGATAGACTTCACCGCTCCAACTCCGTCCGGCCTTGATTCCGAAATGATTGTTTGTGTTGCGGGTCAGCGAACTCTGCCCTGCCCCGGACTCCAATATTCCCTGCGCCAAGGTTATCGTCGCCGGAACGCCGTACTGCCTCTCGTGCTCCAAAGCGATCTGGCTATAGCGCTTTATATATTCCTGTATGTCAGCGGAAGACTGGGCATCCGCATCTGACAAAACAAGAAAAGCGGCTATTATTATGGCTATTCTTTTCAGCTGCACAGTCACGGTCTAACGAAAAGCGCAATCCATTATTGTCTTATATCCTTCCACCGCATATTCGGTGAATGACACCTCGGCCTCGCTTAGCAGGAAACCTATTCCCATTCCTATAAGTACAGCGACCGACGCCACGATGATGGCGATCACGCTGGCTGAAATCGTAACACCAGCAGCCGCAAGAAGTCCTGCTCCGGCCAAGACTATCATTTGAGCCAGAACCGTTGACGCATAGCCAATGACAAAACCGTCAAGCAAATCATAAATATGTTGTATTATACGTTGCTTCCACACTTCGGTGCCCCATTCCTTATAGCTTACCAAATCGACAATGATGTCTTTGAATGTCCACACTTTGAAAAAAGTACCAACACTTACCTTAACGGTTCCGGAAGGAATCTTAAATTTCTCAAGCCGCTCAATCTTAATCTCGCCCACCAATCCCATCTTCCCAAGGATGGAATCCGCTCTTTTCTTGAGATTCAGTTTTTCCAACTTATTTACAATAGTTTTGCTCAGATTTTCCGCGTTTTTACCTTGTCCCCGGTATATTCGCTGAGCCTCCGAAACTTTTCGCTGGGCTTCACGCTTACGCATCATCTGGGGGAAACTTGTGGTGGAATCCGTCCTGCTTTTGGCTGTGCTTTCATATTTATCAATCACAGCCCTGCTGCCCACACAGGATTGAACCATATTTTTCAATCGTCTCAGTTCAGGATCAAATCTTGTCGCGAAGGTGGTAACTTTTGCCTGAAAAGTCGCCACCGCCACTGATTCGCCCCGAGCCGCCAGACCGAGCATCTTGGCATTATTGATTTCTTTCTCCACAAAATCCCCCACATTATCCACAAAATCAAATAGAGCATCGGCAGCTCTGACTATCGTGTACTTGTCTGCAAGACCGCCGGTGTCATAATACCGCTTTGACTCCGAACCCGCTGAAATTTCTGAATATACCAAAACCATCGCTAAGCCATATCACAGTTATACAACCTAACCATCACCGGCATCGAAATGCAGGATCTGCTCTCGATTTTCCGTTGAAGCTTTATCTGCAATCCATCCCCCAAGGCCTTGTCGTAATTCTTTTTGTCCTTGAACTCTATGTCCACATACAGGCCTCGCTGTACAGAATGAGGTCCCGGAGCTCCAGCCACATTGACCTTCAGACGAATCCTTTTGAATTCCTCTTTCCCGAAAACAGCCACCAATTCTTTTCTCACAAACGCATCGATGTCCATCCTGGTGAACAGACGGTCGTTGGTCAAAGAGTAATAGCGGATCAGCTCATACCGTTCATCCGCACCTGCCTTGTCCCGTCCTCCCATAGCTGACACAAGCACCGGCACATCAGGTTCGATCACAGGAATCTTCCGACACTCAAGTCTATGATTTCCATCTACTTTGAGCAGATTACCCCGCTCTCCGTCAGTTGTGATGTACGAGACCTTGGTCACTGAAGCGGAAGATCCACTATTTATATTCTTCATCACATAGGTGCCGCTGTCGAACTTATATTTGGAGTTCTGCGCCCCCACACTCTTGCCGATTCTGTTCACCAGCTCTTTCAGACGCTTTATGTCCTGCCCGTCCTTCAAGCCATTGAACTCGACAAAGGCATAGTAATCCTCGACAAAATGGTTGTAAAGGTTACGGATATCCCTGTACAGATCCCCGTTGTGGTAGCATCCCGCATCAAAATCACGGATAATAAAATCATCTGATGCCATCGGGAATCCTTGCCTGTACGCTTTGTTGCTTGTCTCCAAAACCTTGACGAAAAATGTCCCTTCCTGTTTGTCAAGCTTGGCCACAGGAGCAGCCTGCGTGAGCGTGACACCGCAAACGTCAACATTCACGACGGGCACTGCATTGACACCGACCTGACAATCATCGCTTACTGAATAGCCTTCCGGGAATGATATCTCCAGCCAGATGGTGTTATCCTTGAATCGGTCCAATGTCTCGCTTTCCAACCAATTCTGAAAGACTCGTGGATACGCTCTTTTTCTGAAGACGTCTCGGTCCTGTCTGCTGTCGTCCAAGCACACCAGAACGCCATCCGGCAGGCTCTGAAGATATTCCTTCCAGTATTTAAGAATAGCAAGGAATTCATTCGAGACCTGCTGCGAATCAAACGGTTCCAGCATCTCAAGATCCTCCAGCCGGTCCATCGTGCGGAAGGACAACTCCGTTCTTTCTCCGCCAACCGCAAAGATGTGCTCAGGATAGACATCCACTACGTTCTGAATATACAAGGCAACTCCTTCCAAGGACTCGATCTCAGCCTTTGTGCTGATCCCGACCCACATAGAGGCCGGGTTTTCCATCTCAATGTCCACGACACCGTCCTTGCTGCGCATCTTATTATGTGTCAAGACATAGACATCCTCGCAAGGGATCAAGGTGTTCCGAAACAAAGGAAGAAAATTAACCGGAGTCTTTGAGCCGGAAACCTTACAGGAAAACGAGACTCCGGACGACAATGAGACGGTCTCCGAATCCTTGCCCTTTCTGAATACGGGGGACACGACAGCCACGGCAGGCATCGCGGAGACTTCCTTCTTAGGTATGAAATCCTCGCAGTATCGATCCAGAATCCGCTGACCGACACCATCCACCATATCCTTTATCTTTCCGACCTCGTGAAGCAAGGCGACAAGCATCATCTTCACGACCGGATCCGTCACCTGGCATCCGTTCTGATCGGCCGACAACGCCGACAGACGCTCCAATGCCTCGTTCAAATCCCTTTCCAGTCCAACATCCATCCTTTAAATTCTTATCTTTTTGACAGTTGGTTCCATTAAAAATCTCAGGTCTTTCCGGTAAGGCCGGAATATTCCCAAGCCATCATCCAACATTCCGGAGACCTTGATGGTTACCTGATATTTGGATGACACCTTTTTACCGGTCCCAGCATCATCAGCCACAGATTTCAATTCTATGAGCACATTCACCTGCTTGAGCTCAGGCACATAGGTTTGAAGGCTTTTCTCTATGCTTTCCTTACATTCCTTTTGGGTGACCTCATTGTACATTCCGTTCACAAAGGTCGTGTTCTGCCCGTTGTTGAAATCCCGGAAATGCACGTTTGAATATTCGTGGTTCCAATACTCAAAGCCAAAGTCCGGATCCGCCGCAAAACTTCCGCGCGGGCTGAACACAACAAGCTCTATGAAATTGTCAATCATCGCGACACGGTCAGAGATGTCCCGGACTATGTCCGAGTCATTACCGTAACGCAAAGGTGTCTTTATGAAAGTCATTGTCAGATCTGCCGTCCCTCGAACGGATTTCCTTTGCGGATAAGCACATCATACGTCTCAATGCGGGACGATGCCCCATCCTTATACGCCATCACTTTGATCACGAACTTCTTGTCCGGCTCCTTATGCCAGTCCTCGGAGAAACCGCTCTCCAATGCGATTGTCGTACCAGTCCGTGAAGAAGTACCTGGCTCAGAGCCATCTGTTGTATAGTACACGGTCGCTCCCGGAGTGTTGTTCGTGACCTTTATCTTCACTCCGCCATACCTTATCGTCTGCCTGAGCTGGCCTGGCTCGATCACCGGTGCCTCGATCCTCTCCGGAGCCACGGCATCGAACACCCTTACCTTGTCACAGATCAAGCGGCAAAGCTCCAAACCCTCACGGATCTTACAGTACACATCCATATAGTTATAAGGCACTCTCGCGAAACAGAAGTACCTTTCCGGCTCTGCGAGGTTCACATATTCATCCAATGTGCAGGCGCAGGCGAACGCACCCACCAATTTCTGAATATTTCCGAGAAGTGCCATAGGTGTCATCGTGTCACCCTCCTTGTCCATCGTGATTTCCAGCCATTGCACGGCAGGCCAGAATATCTTCAGCGCATCGTTGTTTCCCGTCAGCAGCTTTTCGGGCAGCAAATCATTGATATTCCGCAAGACAGCAGAGAATCCGGCCGACAATTCCTTGTAGGCATTATGCGAGGACACATAAAGACAAGGCGGTACAAAGTCCGACTCATCCATCCGCCAGCATAGTTCATCGTACACAATCCTTGCGACCGGCAAGGCGTTCGGAGGAACCGGAGAGTTTTCCTCTATCAACGAGAAAGCGTATTCCGGCTCACAAAGACCGTCATTCGTGTCTTTCCACTCATTCCGTGAATATATGCACAAAAGATACGAGTTCTCCATATTGAGAGCGGAGATCATCACCCTTGTGTCAAAAGAACCGGAATAGCAGGTGTCATAGCAGACATCTATAAGCGTACCATCCTTTGTAAGACCCAGACAGTCTATCATCACGGCCTCGATCGTCTCCTTGCTGATCTCAAGCGACAATCTGAACGGCCTTGAATTCGGGAACAATCCGAAATGTCCGTTGGCGGACAAGGCGAAAGCATTCCTGACAAGTTCTTCATCACACTTGTCCGAGAGGGTAAGAATTTCGTCCGTCAGCCTCATTCCTTTTTTCCAGCATACTCTTTTAGGCATATTCTTATAAATTCGTATTATAGTTCAGATAGTTATAAAGCACGGTGTCATTCAGTCTGAGCGCGGGAGCGTCATCGTTATGGATGTCAAACTCCAGAACCGAGTCAACGGACATAAAATAATCCTGAACAAAGATCCGGAAGTCCTCCATCTCTTTCATAAAATGCAGAAAATCCTTATCGCAGGAATCCGCCGGCCAATAGAACACATTATAGACACAGACCATCTCCTCGAACTCATTTCCCACATACAGAGAGTCAACCGAAGCACCCACATTGTCATCATAACGAGGTTCCTCATCACTGACACTCAAACTCTTCCGGCCAACCTCAACCCCAATGCCCTCATCCATCAAAATCTTCCGCAGCAGCATTGTCAAAAGCGTCCTGTCTCCACGAATATCCTTGCAGGAGGGAAGGAACGGAATCATCTTCCTGATGAAAGTGTTGTTCCTTTGGTCTTCCGTCAGGGAATCACCAAGGATATCCTGCAAGACCTTGTCTTCCGAAGAATATTCATCGATGACCTTACGGACATCCAGACGCAGGCTAAGCAGCAGCAAGTCTATCGGTGCGAACAGACGGTAGGCGTTCCTTTTCTCTTCCTCCTGACGGGCATATTCCTCTGAGAATTTTTCTTTGGAGTCCCGTCCTGTAAGGTTTTCGAACCTGTCTATCGGATGAAAAACATATTCAGGAAGGGAATCGTACAGACTGTTCCGCCCCAATGACAGCAGCATTCCACCATTTTTCCCACTCTCTACCTCCAGAATATCCCTATAGGAATTGCGTTTATGCAATCCTTTGAAAGCGACTTTCACAAACCCTTCCGGATAATAGGCCAGAAGAGTCTCCGCATTCAGATCGGGCGGAATGTTGTCAATATGAGAGTTATTATAGTCCATAGTGACCTGCGTCCCCGGTAAGTTCCACGTAAAACAGTCCCTTGTCCGTGGTCACTTGGATCACATCGAACAGAGGAATGCCTATCCGGGTAAGCCTCATTTCCTTGAACGGGAAATATTCATCAATGTTTTCTATGAATATCTTGTGGAATAGCGTCCTGTAGCTGAGTTTGCGCAGTTCTTCATCGCCACGGATGGTCTCGTCAAGCCTGGATTCAGGAATCCTCACATCGAACTCCTTCTCAGGCCTGTCCGAGATTATCTTCTCCACAAACTTGTTGTTAAGCATATTGATCTCGACAGCATTGGCACCAAGACATTTTCTTAAGACATCCATCGCTTCCGCAACAGTCAGCTCCGCGGACATTTCACGGCATTTCACGACCTTGTCCCATTGGTCGTGGGCAGGGCAGTTTTTCTTCCACGCCGCATATTTGTAGGTGTTGACCGTGTTCGTCATACCTTCGAAACGCCACATCTTCCCTGACAATGTCCGGAACGGAACAGGTTCTCCATCCCGCTGATGAATGACTTTCATCGCTTCCTGCGCCTGCATAGCGCCCACAATAGAAGCGCTGACAGGTGTCGTGGCCACACGTCCGGCCGATGTCTGGGTCCGCACGACATCAGCGCACCCTGTACGCAGCATAATGTTGTTGAACTCCTCCCTGGACAGGTTGCACTCATAACAGCTTACTCCAGGAGAGTACACCCTCACGACTCCGGTAAGGTTCTCAATGCTCCCGTCAATCCAAGTCTTCCCGGCACGCAGTGCCATCCTGTTCAGCTGGTAACGGGCTATACGGCTGTCCAGACATCCTATCACCACATCTACAGCCTTGTAAAGTCCCAGCCCCACGTCAGAGAACAAGTTGCCGACAATAGGAATGATCTCTATCTGAGGGTTTATCTCCATCGCGCGTCTGGCAACCACCTCAGCCTTGAACGAATGCTTGAAGGCATCCTCTTCCCGGAACAACACGGAACGAGTCAGATTGGTTATCTCAATCCTGTCAAAATCACACACATAAATATGTCCGATTCCAAACAGGGCAAGGTTCTTGACAACCTCGTTGCCCAGCGCCCCGGCTCCGGCGACAAGCAATCTCGCATTCCTTACGATGTCCTGACGGAACCAGGAAAGGAGATTGTACACACCTTCTCCCCATTCATATTTCCTCTCATCCATAAGCAGGGATTCTAATCAGTCTCAACATATTGGAAAACAGTGTCTCCGATCTTGAACGTGTCCCCGTTCGACAGAACGGCCGGTTTGCCGGCAGGCAATTCGACACGGGCGTTGTAAACAATACCCGGAGCCTGAGGCCTTATCATCGGCAACTGTCTTTCGTGGTCGATGTAAAGCTGTGCGTGTTCCTTCGCCACCTTGTTGCTCTTCTCCCAGTTCATCTGAATCTCGCAGTCACCCGTCATACCAATGGAGACTTTATTTCCTCCTCCGGTAGCGTTCATCCATTTATGAATAGGAATACGCTGGCCGGCCTTCACCCCGTTCTGGATCACCAGAAAATATTTCTCCGCCAACATCCTTACAGTCACCAAAGAAGCCCCGAGACCGCCACCATAGATGATGAAGTCCAACAACATATTCATCCAAGGCCAGCGTCGGCCGGCGAGGCTCGACAGGCACAGAACCATAAATCCGATCACAGCCGAGCATCCGCCACCAAGCAATGCGCTCTTGAGCGGGATGGATGACTTGACCGTCAAGGCCAATGTCACACACACCGAGAACAGCAGATAGGCAGGGAATGAGCAGTACCAAGGAATGAACGTAGGATGAATAGCCGTCAACAGCAGACAAAGGATGGCGGCGCCTACGGTGAACGCAAGCATTCCTGCCACTCCAGTGAACAGCGATAAACCGATGATTTTCAGGGATATCTTCCAATCTTTCTTCCGGTACTCATCGTTGTATCTGAATATCAGCGACAGGAAAAAGCCCAAAAGAAGACCGATAGTCATAAAGGAGGATGTCTTTGTCACACATTCCACTGAAAGATCCGCGAAACCTTCCGTCGGAGAGTAGAACATCGAGGCTATCTTTTGCGAGATACCATTGAAACTTCCCCTTCCGCCGAGCTCAAACAATATCCAGCTTATAAAACCAGCGAATATTCCGGCGATTGTCTGATGACATTCCGAGAACGAACGCTTTGAGAACAAGCCCTTCCATTCCAGATGTTCCTGGATTCCATCCTTGCAGTTCTGTCCGTATTCCGCACATTTGTAACCATTCTGTTTCCAGCAGTCAACGTGCATAATATGACGGCACTTGGTCACCACGGTCTGTCCGGGCAGGATCTCCTGGCGGCAATAGTGACATATTCTGTGAGACACATTCGGCTCCGGGACATACTTTTTATAGTACTTGACCTCAAATGCCTTCGAGCGGCACAGCGGGACAAGAACCTTCATTATAATGAAGAACAGGCCGATTGTCAGCAGAGTCACCAACAGAGCGACAATGAATTTGAGGACAGAATCCGAAGTCCCCACCGATCGCTCCGGCCAAGGTTTCTCCGCCGATCCGATGGAAAAATCCTCCTCACCGATCACATCCCCCTTCCATTCCGCCGAAAAGCGTGTCTTTCCTGAATATATTCTCGAATGATCCGCCTCGTAGGCGAACTCATAGTCGTACATCCTGTCATTCACGATCTTCCGGAAATCCGCAAGGACCTGCGCCATATCATCCGCAGGCTTATAATCACCGGCACGACCTTCCACGTGAGGGTCACACACTCCCTTAAGCACGTTCTCAATTTCAGCGTTCTTGCCGTCCTGAGTATAATAGAAGGCATAGACCACCGGCACGGTATGGGACAGGCTCTGCTGGTACTCGGTCACTTCCAGAAAGCCAATGTTTTCCTCAAACGAAGGGCTATGGTTGCCATCCGTGAACACAAACAGGATATTCTTGTCCTGATTGGCCTTGGCCCTGCCGGAGACCGCCGGATTTCTCGCATAGTCCTGATCAACGACAATGGCATCCTCCAGATCCGCTTTCGTGTCACTGAACTCGGCGAGTTTCGCATACAACGCTCCATAGAAATACTTCAGCTGCGAGGTTTTGGAGAACTCACCCTTGAACGACGCGAAGTTTTCTCTTGTCACCAGCACGGTTGACGACACCTCGTCCCCGAAAAACGACAGATACACACAGCCTTCAGGCGCACTTTCCACCAATTGCCCTACCGTCTGGTAAATCTGCATTTTCCCCTGCTCCGGAATGCTTCGGTCAACAAGGACAGAGAATGTGTATTCCGCCGGAATACGCCGTCCCGTGCTGACCGGATTGACCTTAGAGCGGCTGTTAGGGACAAGCTTGCCGTCCTCCCTGATCACCAGATAATTACGCAGTTCCTCTGATGTTATGCCACGGACACGGCGGCCATCCGGATCAAGGATATTAAAATACAAGGTCACCGAATCCTTGCCGGGGCCATATTCATAGGATTTGTCGCAGAATTTGATCGCCCCGACATTCTGCCCCAGTGCCGAAGCCATCGAAATGTGCAAAAGGAGGAGGAGGACTAAAATATTCCTGACTAACGTCTTCTTCTTGTCCATATCTTAAGTTCTTCTAATTTCTCTTCACCATAATATTGCTCATCCAACAGAATCTGCCCGTCCCGCACAGGGATTGACACAAGCGTTCCGTCGGATGTGGAATAGAACAGCACGAACCTCAACGGCTGAGGGTAACCAGCCAAGGTCTTCCTGATTGTCGGAATGCTGCAATGCGTACCGATGATGAGGCAGCCAAGAAGTTCATTGTCAGGGATCCGCATTGAATCCGAGATCACATTCACCACATTCTCGGTCCTCTCTCCTTGCCGGCAGACAAAACCATATGCCCAGCCTTTCAATCCGGAGCCACCTGCCGCCTCTATCTGGCAAAGATCGATTATTGCGCTGTTGGACAGTTCTATTCCGAAGCAATCTTCCGAATGCTGCCTTGCCGAAGCCATAATATTATAATGGTCTTCCGGCTTGAAACCGCTTCTGTCACTCTTGACCGCCCATTTGTACAGTTCCTCCAAAGAATACATCCTGCGGAGGTCCGGCTTTGCGTTGATGGTCAAGTCGTGTTTGAATGTGAATATTCCCATCTCCTGATCAGGAGTAAGGATGTCCACGACAATAGCCGTCAGGAACTTAGGGTGCACCGGATGCTTAAGCTGCATCTGTACCCCACTGTCCGCATTGCTGAAGAAAACACCAAGACCTGGGTGCGAATGAACCCAACACGTCATATCATACTGAAGGTTGGTCTCCCGACGAAGTTTCCGGAGTTTTTCCGAAACCTTCAGTTTGATCTTTCCGCCGAAATTCAATTCATATTCCTTGAACACGGCATCGTCTCCAGGCTTCACGATCTCTTCCAAAGAGACATAGTACTCATCACTTTGCTCATCGTGGACCCAACGCCCCAGCACCATACAGCCGTCTTCCTTCGGAGTCTCCGGATTCCGCAGATCCTCCGCATACATATTGTATATCTCTTTGACACAAGTGTTCTTAAGATATATCCGCCTGACCGCCGAGTCATCGCAAAACTCCGCGCAGTCGATCGGCAGGTAGGCGGGATTATGAAGGACATCCTCCAGACTTTGCTTTTTCAATATTGATGTAGTCTTGCGCCTTACGATAATATCAGCCTGAGGATTCTGGGGCACACTTTCCACCTTACGGGATGCCTTTTTCTTCCGGCGGTTCCTCCTCGCTCCCGCGACAATCGCAAGGAGCAAGACAAGGATGAATATCCCCACAGCGGCCATCAAATAATAATATTCCTTTGACAAAGCCCCGCTTAAGATCTCTGACAGTGATTCCACACCCAAGATATCGCAAATCCAAGCTTTGACACTATTCCAAACACTATCCATTTATCCTATATTGAAGGTTTCTTTGATTTTCCATTGACCTTCACCGTCTGGATTTTCTTTCTGACGGTGTCTGTCGCCTTGCGTTTCACGTCATTGACGACCTTTCTTTCCTGTGTTCTCACAGCGGCCCTCGCACGGCGGTTTACCTCAGCCTCGGCCTGTTCCACAATGGACTGCTGCATATTCATCATATTCTTTTGATTCCGGACGCTACGAATATGCTGCATCACCTGATTGCCGGCAAACCCAAGAACCGCGATGCCAAGACCACCGATAATCATCCAAAGGGTACGCTTTTTCTCACGTTCCGTCTCTTTCTGACGCTCAGCCGCCTGTGCCTCTTCCTGCGCCTTGAGTTCTTCAGCCTCTTGTTTGGTCCGTTGCTCCTCGGCTTGGCGTTCCTCAAGGATTCTCTTCTCCTCCAAAGACGTTTTCTTCTCCTCGTAGCGATCCAAAACGTCAGAGATTTCAGACAACACATTCGCATCTGACACCTCTCTTTTCTTCTGTCTCAGGTAATTGATCTCGTCTAAAAGGTTGTCAGAGAACGGCAGACGTTCAGTCTCAGCGATCAGTTTTCTGGCGATATTCACACTTTCCACGACCTTGACAGCCAAAGCATTGTCCGCCTCGACCTCCAATGTGGATGTCACCTCACGTATAACAGGCTGCCTTTGGGATGATTGCTTTGGTCTGGCCGGGGAAAGACGCACTGTAATCCCCTCGCTTTCGCCGAAAATCTCATACCGGCCCTTCTTTGACTTGTAGGCCAAGTAAATCGGGATGACGATGTCTGCCTCCCCTTCCACGGAAAACTCCAGACTCGGTTCAGCCTGAACCAGAAAAAAGCCTTCCGTTGACTTGCGGTAAACCACATTGTCTGGAATCATAAACGCCTTAGGCACAACATTCAGCACGGCCACATCCTTGCCATAGGAGCCGGTTCTGTCAAAAAACATTACTGCGACTTTACTCAGGTCTTTGTACTTAGCGGCATTCCTATGTCCCAACCGTTTCTGCTGCCCGGTGAAGCGAACGGTCGCTCTGTCGCCAGAATAAGAGAGGTTATATGATATTATCACCTTGTCCCCTCCTGTCGTGCGTACCGTGTCCCTCACCTCTTTCGCCATAGACGGCAACGCCAGCGACGCAATGAGCACAGAACACAGTATGAAACGGAATATTCGCATCCCTAAAGAGCCTTAATCTTGTTGTAGTAGGTGTTTATCCTGGTCTTGTAGTTCCTGCCGCCCGAACGCTTCTTGTTCTTGACAGCGCAGTTATGCAAGGCGTTCACATCACCCATCACCTGAGCCTTATCCTTCGACCCGTTATGAATATCAATGTAATAGCCTTCGAGTTTCCGGTATATCGCCTCATACGTCAGGGAGCAATAACGGCATTTATGCTTATCCCGCACCACATCCTTGCCGCACGAAGCCGTGACACGCTTTTCCAGATTGATTGTATCCAGGCGTTCCGCCAATGCAGAGTACATCCCGTACATCTTGCCGGACTTTCTGTAGCCACGGGTCTCCAATACACTCTTGACCTCTTTTTTCAGACTGTCAATCCGTGCGTTATAAGTCTTGGTCAAGGTTTCGCAAGGAGTCCCGACGTGTCCCTCATTCGTGCAGAATGTCTCGTTCCCGATATCCTCAAGAAGTTTGTCACATTCCTTAGAAAGCCCCACATAGGTCTCATCCGGTTTCAGTTCCACAACTATCTCAAGTGTCACGATATTCCTTTCTGTCAAAACGATGCGGTCTTTCTTGAACACAAGCAGATTGAGTTCTTTAGCAGTCGCTATGTAAATTGGGAGCTGACAGGACGTGCTTGTAAAATCTTCCAATATAAAAAGTGCTCTCGGTTCAGACGATGGTTGCAGTATGCAAGCCTCAGGAAGCCACTTGCAACAATAGGTATCCCTTTCTCCTCTCTGCCCGGGAAAACTCTTATCATAGATCACTGACATCTTACGAAGCGCCTTCTCGCTGTAGGCCTGATTGAACAGGCAAAGGATCTTATCCTCGAAGGCGTTCTCCACACTCACCGTGACACGCACATCCTCTTTCTCCTCACATTTGTTCAGTTCGACAAAGATGTTGCACTGATCCAAGGATATGGTCTCTTTCCGATGTTCCCGGTTGTCAAGCCTGACCGTTCTTTTCTCATCAGCCCGCAGCGGTATCAATTGCAGGAGCGTCAATATTGCCGCCAGAAAAAACGTCTTTTTCATATCGTCCTTGATTTTATGGCGGTGCCAGTCTTCATTTCCCTTCCGCTCTTTGTCTCCTCTCCATTGTCAGGGGCATCCGGCTCAGGCTTGTCCTGTGCGAAATGCACCCAACCGTTAGGCTCGCCTTCCTCCCTAACCCATTCGGCTACATTCTGATCCTCCGGATAAGGATAAGTGTTGAGGGCGTGGTACATCTGGTACTTCAGGTAACGTTCGACCCGCAGCACAAGGTCCTTGATGGAAGCAAGCACACCCATCTCTTTGATAGTCAAGCATACGTGTCCCTTGAAACTTCCGGAATAACGGATGTTTGGGTGCCAGACATCGGTACGGAACGTGAATATGGGATTGCCGTCCGCCGACGGATAGTTGTTCGGCAGGACAACGCTCATCTTGTGCAAATAGCCAAAGACAGGCTCACGAGGCACAGTCTCGCCCTTGACCCCGACTATCGATTTGCAGCGGTACCATATTTCATATTCAGTAGGCAGTCCCATCGCATTCTTGCGGCGCACTATGTAGGAAATGGAGGGCTGGCGCGGATTGGAACTCGCGGCCTTACGTTTGGCGCACAATGTGTCCAACTCCTTCCATTCTTTCCAAAGACGGGCGTCCCGTCCGGAAAGTTCCTTTTGATTATAATTGTTTATCGTTTCATTCATAGCCCAATCCAATGCTTATCCGGCGATCGGTACAGAAATCAGATGCAGATGGTCACCCGGTTGGATATTATAATCGACAAGGGCCTGCTCACGGCCGTCCTCATCCTCAAACTCAAGGATTTCCGGTTCTTCGCCATCCCCCATTATCTGTCCTAAAAGGTACTGGATAGGATTGCCGCCATTGTCAATCTTAGGAAGTTCAAAGACCGAAACAATGCTTGAGATCTGATCACGGATTGTCTTGTTAGGATCCGTGACCTTGACCTCCACCTCCTCAAATTCCGTCCCGTCGATAGTAAGATTGATGATGAACTCATCTTCCTCGTACAATTCTTCTGTTGCCATAATGATTTATGATTTTTACTGTTATTATATTCTTACATAGTTACATATCACCAGATCCAGGCACCACGTTCCTGGTTGTAGTTGTCCGAGCGGTAGTCCTCGAACTTGTTCTTGAACACCAGCAGCTGGTACACATCCTCCGGAATCACCTGCGGCTCCTTAAGTCCGTACCGATAGAGCGCCAACTCATATTTCCTCCTCTCCGCGTCAATCCGGATGATAAAGTCCGTCTTAGTGTCAGGATGCACCCCATAGAACCTATCAAACATCTCCCGGATTCCTTCATCCTCAAACCAGAAATACGCTGAATATTCCGCTTTCCCGATGTGCCAGCTCACCGCCAGCTTCTTAGGCTTCCCCGCCTCGTGGTATCTCATCAGTCCCCCGTCACGCAACTTATCGTGCGTCCCATCAAACAATGCCTCCTCAATCCAACCAAACTCCGGAAGCCGATCCTTCTCACCATATTCCTCCCACTGTTTTTCCTTGCCATTCCACTTCCCGAACTTCACCACGTAACGGTACGTGAACTGTTTCATATAAGACTCAATGGATACTATTTTATGCAATCCTACCATATTTGAAACCAAAGAATAGGTTTCCTGCAAAAATTGAGACATCGCCACGGGTAATACCGCTTCATCTAATTCCATAGCATGATATTGAGCAAAGATCACAGATTTATTATCCGCCAAACACCAGACAGCAACCTCCCCTACAGGGGATATACCAATTGTCAAATTCTCAACATTAATAAATGGTACATCCAAGGTAACTATTGGACATTTTTCATTCAAATAATAATATTTTTTAGTATAAAAAGAATGATAAACTATCTTTATCTCATATGGTAATGTGTATTCTTCATCAAGTATCTGATAATTATCAGCTTTTCCCCATTCCTCGTCAAACGAAACCAAGGGAGGCAATGACACTCGCCCTTCTTTACACAGTAATGACGAATACAATACAGACATCGAAAAACCATTTAATGCCATCACCGAAACTGTATTCATGATTGATTGTTTTCAAAGTATTCTTCTATTGCACCAAAAACTTCATTGTTGTCATTTTTCCTTATTAGATGCATTAGGGCATGTTTATCCATAGAACTCAATGATTTATCAGAGAGTTCTATATCATGCTTTTTCCCAATAGCGCCTTCATCCATAATATGAGACAACATACCGTTCAATATCTCACCATTAGTCACATAAGCATGAACCAACCGTTCTCCTTTTGCTCTATT
>CAVBMN010000035.1:0-769 GCA_963596515.1 bacterium | reverse complement strand
TGCTCTATTAGCTTTAATATTATCTTTCATATGCCATAAGGCTGCTATCTGATTTTTCAATGTCGATTTTCCCGTCACAGCTAACCGCAAAGGACTCAATCCAGCCGCATTAAAAGTTACAGCAGGACGCCCTGTAACAATAGAATTGTTGCTAGCTAAACCACCTCCCAAAGAATGTCCAATGAAAAAAAGAAAATCACTCCCTACCAAAGCATCTAAGATTTGAGCATTCTGCACAGACTGCGTATATTGTGGAGACAATCCTATCAAACCTTGTGGTATGTTTGTCCCAAACCAATCAAGAATTGAAAACATATTAGTTCCACAAGTACAATAAGCATAAATTTTTCTAGAATTAACTTCCTTAACATATAGTTTAGAGTAAAAACCATTTAAATAGCTATGAAAGCCATTCTTCTCTAATGCGATAAAAAGGCCATCATTCCTACCAACTTCACGATATTGGCTTTTACTGAATTCATTCATTACTAATGCACGATCTCTTCGTTCCTGTTCCAATTCATTCTTTTCCTTATCGGAGAGTTGTCCCATTATTCTTTTTACACCTTTATCTATGGTCAAAATCACATCCACGACTGACTTGTCAATAGAAGACTGACAATCATATGTATATTGACAAAGTAATGCGGCATCTTTCACATCTTGTTTCGTAGGGAAGCTTTCGGCACTTGATAAAGTTTTGCCATTTGCATAATATTTACTGATTTCATTAATTTTATCGTACGATCCGATGAAATCAATTTTACAG
>CAVBMN010000034.1:0-21749 GCA_963596515.1 bacterium | reverse complement strand
TCATCGCACAGCAGGCGACGGCAAGCAGAATTTTCTTCATTCGTCGTTGTGGTTTTAATATATTCAGACAAAGATACGAGTTTTTTCATTGGCGCATCCTTTCATTTTTGGCAGAAACACTTACACTATCGGTGCTTTAGTCCTTAAGGCAACCGATTGGCACGACCAGCACGCCATCGTCTCTTTGGTAGGCGAATTCCCCTCCCGTGAGAACCATCAGGAATGATGGAGCGGGAAATCTGTCGGTGTCAATCTTGGATGCAAGTTTCTTAAGATGTTCCGCGCCTTCCTCTATCTCACGGCTTCCTAATTTTACTTCCACAGCCGCCCATTTTCCATTGTTCAGACTGATGATCAGATCCGCTTCCAAATCATTATTGTCGTGATAATGACGTATTTCGCCACGCAATGCTTCTGAATATACCCTAAGGTCTCTGGCGCACAAGGATTCGAAGAGAAATCCAAAATAATTGAAATCCTCAATCAGTCCTTGAGGGGTTGTTCCTATTGCGGCTACGGCGATTGATGGGTCAACAAACTGTCTTTTGTCCGAGGTTCTTATACCTGTCTTTGATCTTAGGGAAGGTTGCCAGGCTTTGATGTCCTCTATGACGAACAACTTTCGCAGAGCTCTCAGATATGTCTCCAGAGTCTTGTCGGTTATGGACAGATCGTTGGCTTTGACATCAGCCATGATTGTCTTGTCCGTTGTCATCGTTGAGATGTTTCGGGCAAGGGATCTCATAATGCTTCTCATCCTGTCCGGATCTTTTTGGGATTTGTCAACCGCTGACGCGTCTCTTTCCGCCACAGCATCGTAGTAATCGTAAGCGACTTCAATAGAATCTTCTTTCTCCAAACCAAGCGAGGCCGGCCAGCCTCCACGGCAGATCGCGTATGCTATGTCCTCGATTGCAAGCGCGCTGACGGCCTCGACTTTCAGATCCCCTTCGAACAGAGCCTTAAGGGACACCGTGCCATTAGACTCTCCACTTTCGTAAAGACTCATAGGCCGCATCCGGAGACGTGAAATACGTCCCGTACCAGTGTGCTCCATCCTTTCAGCAGGATCGTTGTCATCGTCATCGACAACCACACTGCCTGTAAGAATATACTGACCTTTTCGCTGATCTTTGTCAACGGCGTAACGTACAGCGTCCCATAGCACGGTGGCTGTCTGCCACTCATCAATCAACCGTGGCTGTTCTCCCCGTAGAAGTAATGAGGGCGTTGTCTGAGCCAGTTTCAAGTATGAAGAACGTTTGTCAGTATCCTGCATATACAGAACACTGTTAGCCGCATTAAGTGCGGTCCATGTTTTTCCACACCATTTAGGACCTGTTATCAGTACGGCGCCACTTGTCCTCAACTTTTTTTCCAGTATTGAATCGCACACCCGAGGCTTATAATTCTTATTTTCCATGACGCATTGATTTTCAATGCAAAAATAAGCTATTCCGAACTTTTAGGCAAGTTTATTCCGAACTTTTAGGCAAGTTTATTCCGAACTTTTCCGAAAATGCGGGCATTTCCAGTGTTTCCTGCTGACTGTCATAGATGACAGGTTCTTGAATATATTAATCAAAAGAAACACCCTCCTTCCAGCCGACATGACGGGAAGGAAGGTGCATCAATATATTCATTTATAAGGATTTGGCCTCCACGGCCGCATTACCTCATGTCGGAGTAGCAGCCGTCAACGGTGACGTTGCCGCCGTCTATGATGTAGAGGTCATCCTTGGTGGCAGGGTAGCGTAGGATGAAATCCTTGAGGGTCACGTTCTTGCAGTCCTTGAGATAGACAAGGGTCGGAACTGTGATGTCCTCGGGAATATGCCTCATCCGCACCTGAGCGGCGATGTCGTCCAAAAGGGCCGGGCCGCGGCCATCGATCACACCGGTGCCGAAAATGGACATGTTCTCAACGCCCTCTCCCCAGAAAATGGCCTTGTGACCTTTGTAGGAGTAGATGTTGGTCGAGCCGACGATAACCGCACCCTCACGAAGCCTGATGTTGACACCTGACTTGAGCTGTACGGCACCAGTGACATAACGCCCCACGCTGAACTCAAGTGTTCCGCCACCCTTTGAGGCGATGAAATCAATCGCCCCCTGAATGCTCGTGGTGTTATCGTGCAGGCCATCGCTCTTGATGTTGAAATTGGACGCCTTATAGACATTCTGGGAGAATCCCACAACAGAAAACAGCAGCAAAGCCGTCAATAACAATATTCTTTTCATTTCTTCTTGATGTTCTTGGTGTCCTTTGTGATGATCTGTTTCTTGCCCTTAGGAGCGGTTTCCTGATTGATCTGGAGGTTTTTCATTCTGAGACCGTTGACATCGTCGGTGACGATGGCCGGACGGTAGTCCTCTCCATCAACGGTAAGCTTCACGTTGTCGAAGACAATGCCGTCAGCGTGGCGGATGTAGAAGCCCCAAGCCGGAAGTTCCTTCCAGTTGGAGAACTCAGGGTAACGGGTCTCCTGCTCCTCGATCGCGTCCAGTTCCTCCTTGGAGGTGCCTGCGTAGGCATATTCTGGATCAGCGTGGCCAGGATAAACGATCTCGATGTTCTCCATTCTGACATTCTCGATGCGAAGGCCAGGAAGGCCGGCGATAATGCTCGGGCAGACGTTGCGAGGCAGATCCTCGACCGGGCCTTCGTAGCTGTAGCCTGCGTCCGGTTTGTCAAACGGAACCTCGGCGTACATATTCTTGATCACAACATCCTTCAGACAAGGAACTTGGCTGCCATTGACATTGCGGGTGCCGGTACGCAGGAAGATCGGGTTGCCTGTGTTCAGGCTTTTGAGGCTGTCAATCTCCACATCCTCGATCTGCGCGCCGTCCACGGTGGCGATGGTGATGGCGCTGCGGTAGGTGTCGAATATGGTCATATTCTTGAACCTGAAGTGCTTGAACTTGCCACGGGTGTAGGTGCCGAACTTGATGCCGTTCGCGCTGCTTCGTCCCACGCAGTTCTCTACAAGAATATTCTCGCTGATACCGTCGTTGCTGTGGCTCTTGAAGCAATATGAGTCATCGGAAGAGTCGATGTAGCAGTCACGCACAATGACATCGCTGCAATCCACCACGTCCAGACCATCGTTGTTCCAATAGCACTTGGCGTCCACGGTGATGCCCTCGATCAAAAGATTGCGACACTTGTCGTACTGCTGAGTCCAGCAAGCAGGATCCTTGAGAGTGATATCCTTGATGGTCACGTTGTTGCAGAGATACATGTGGATGTTCTCCGGCCTGATAGTCTCGTTCACACGGTCGTTGCCGAGTTTGTCGTCAATGAGTCCCATGTGGACGAAATCCACAAAACGGACTCCGACCTCGAATCCGCGGCCATCAACAACGCCTTCTCCGGTCAGACCGATGTTGTCCTGCTTGACGGCAAGGATAAGAGCCGTCCATTTGGCATCCGGATCCTTGATGTAGTCATAAGGATTCAGAGAGCCGACAAGCGCGGCGTCCTTCTCGATGTGGAGTGTAACATTATTCTTAAGATAGATTGATCCTGAGACATAGTCTCCTTTGTCAAGCACGACACGTCCGCCTCCACGTGAGGAAGCGAAATCTATCGCGGCCTGGATGCTGGCGGTGTTCAAGGTCACTCCGTCAGGCCTCGCACCGAAATCACGTGCGAAGAAATCGGTGGCTCCAAGGCTCAGAGCCGAACCGATGAAGAGCAGCGCAACCGCCGCTGTTCTAAATAAAGTCTTCATCAACAATAGTTTATTAATATAATTTCACTGGTCCTATCAGTCCTGCGCTGACGTAAGGCTGCTTGTGCCTGATAACGAAACGCTGCGCCACCTTGTTGTTCTTGAGGGTCTGAATATAATTGCCCATAAGGGTCGTGACTTTCACCTCGATGGTGTTCTCTCCCTGACGGAGAAGCCCGGTCACGTCATAAACACGCTCGCCGAACCACTTCACACCGGCCGGCTTGCCATTGATCCAGACCTCGCAGATGTCGGCCACCTTGCCGAGGTTCACGTACTTAGGAAGATTCCCGGACAAGGTCACGGTCTTGGTGTATGTCACCTCGCCCATGAAGTTCTTGAATGTGGTGTCCTTCATGTCCTTGAAGTCCTGAAGCTGATCAAGGTTCGTCGTCCATGTGGAATCCGGCCAGGTGTGGTGCATCTTGAGTTCCCAAGAGCCCTCCACCTTAATCTCATTCTGGCCCTCAAGCGGAAGCCGCTTCCAAACCGGAGCATTGCCACCCATCTTGTTGAACACGAACAGATAAGTCTCAGATGGGCCGAAACGGAAGTGCATTCTGCCGTCCTTGCCAACCGGAAGGACGAACCTCTTGCCGGAGGCCGGATCATAAAGCCACGCATGCTTCCCCGCGGTCACGGATTTCGGGAATATTATGTCTGTCTCACGAGCCTCACTCGTATGGGCGTTCATGAACAGGAACATATCGCTGCCGTCATCGGTGACATACTGGTTCTGAAGCAGGAACCTGTCCGGATTACTGATAGTCAGTGTATGAGGAAGATTGTACTCCTCCATCACGTCCTTATACCATTCGAGATATTTGCCGTCAGCCGGTTTCTCAAGCAGGACGAAATTGTCTTTGTGTTCCTTCAAACGTGCGACAGTCTCGGCAATCTGTTTGTCACGGGTCTCGAAGTCCTTGAGTCCAAGGGATTTCTCCGGATATTTCCCGATGCAGAAGACCCTTCCACTACCCTTTACGAACTCCTCCAGCTTGGCAAGTGTCTCAGGTGTCGTGCTGGTCACCTCGACGAGGAACAGGGTGCCATATTCCTTAGGTCCGTAGCAAATCTTGCCGCCACGGACAGCCGCGTCCCGAAGGATGATCTCGCTGACATAATCCGCACCGCCGCCATTCTTGTGGATGGCCTCCCAGATCAGGGATGTGTAAGGAATATTCAAGGCCACCGGGAATGGCTCGGTCTGCACACCCATCGTGCTCCACATATCATAGTTGGCAGGGAGGATGGCGATGTCGGTGTACATATCGGCGTTCTGGAGCTGGCTGGCGATCCTCGCGCGGTAGTCGTTCAGTTTGTTCACGTAAGGCCACCACGTGTTCCTTTCGTTGTGGAACGTTCCGTACTGGACCCAACCAGGGAACTCGGCATCAAGCGGCGAGTAGTTGAATCCGTGCCAAACCGAATGTGTCGTTCCGGAGATCGCGCTCATATCCGAGCCGACCTTCAGGAACTCAAGAGAGGTCGTGAACACCTTGTAGGTGTTGGTCATCTCCTCCGCGCTGACAACGCGCTTGCCGGTCAGGTGGGCGGCAGAGGAGACATATTTATTGATCATCGTGTAGGCGCGACCTCGACGGTAGTCCTCATCGCCCATCTCCTCTCCGATCCTGTGCTTGAGCCAGTTGGTTGTCCAGGACTCCCCTTCAGGGATGTCCTGTCCAAGAGAGGACTCCTCGATGAAGAATCCATTGCCATAAGCCTGAGAGCGGGATTTGACACCCTTCTCCTTGCACCATCCGAGTAATGTATTCATATACCGTTCATTGAGAAGTTCTGCCTTTGTGAGCTCAAAATCGAAACGGACACGGTTCACCTGATCCTGGAACTTGTCGCCCTTCTTAGAGCCGTAGTCAAAGCTCTCCACATTGCCCAGACGACCGACCTTGAACATCGTGAAAGGCAGCCAAGGCATCAGGTCGTAGCCCCTTCTGGCCTTGAACTCCTCAGGAAAATCGCTCGTCCAGTTGCAGCCCTCAAGCTCCATACTGTCCACAAAGAAAGCTCTGAGATGCTTTGAGAGCGGTCCCAACTTAGCCTCGATCGTGTCGGTCATGTGGTCGAGATAGCGGCGCACAGCCTCGGAGTCCATATGGTTCAGAATCGAGCCCGCGGCACCCGGAGCTCCGTTGATTACGCATGCGAACGAATCATATTTCACCATCGCATAGAACTGCCAGTTCCCCTCAGGGACATCGACAGTGATCACATCTCCATGAATATTCCCGGAAAGATCGATCGCCTCGCTGAGGTCGTTGATCGGGTCGGGAGCGAGATAGACCGAGACAAGTTCCGGCGTGCGGCTGGTGTTCACCTTCGTCACACCAGGATCGATGTTCTTGAATATGTTGAACTTGGACATCTCGAACCTCTCGCCGCCCGTCACTTTCTGGGCGTAGGTCAGCATCACCGAAGCACGCTCTTCACGAGGAAGTGTCTCCGCACCGAATGGCCAGCCCGAACCAATGATCAGGTCGCAGGTCATTCCTATGCGCTCGGCCTCGTCGAATACGACTTTGAGCATGTCTATCCATTCGTCACTCAGCCATTTGAGAGGCTTTGTACTCATAGCGTCCGCTCCGTAAGGGAAGGCTATCGGATTGATTTCCACGCCACCGATTCCGGCATCCTTCATGATGTGAAGTTCGCGGACAAGTTCCTCGGCCTCCACACGGTCCCCGTTCCACCACCAACGCACGAACGGACGGTAGCGGCTGTCCGGATTCTGAAACTGCTTGTAAAGATCCTTTGAGGAAGTCTTCGCCGAAGACTCGGCAGGAATTGCGGCCAGTGAGAAAAGCCCGACCGCAATCACCGCTAAAAACTTGAATATCTTCATGTTATTCATCAACATGGTTCACAACCTTAGGCTTACTTGAATATACCAGATAGTTGTCGATGACGATGTTCATGTTGTCCTGCTTGTTGAGGAACTTGAAGGTCAGAGTGTGCTCACCCTCAGGAAGATCGTACTTCCAGTAGAGGTCCGGAGCGGCTCCGTTGCCCTTGATAGGGTTCTTGGCCACAGCTGAGAGCTTGCCGTCAAGATAGATCTCGACCTCACCGACGTAACCGGTGTTGTCATTGTAGCCGGCCCCCTTGAAGTAGTGGCTCTTGACAACGATTCCGTTGCCCTTGAACTTGATCTGGCCAATGTTGGTCACGGTCTTCTTGACCTCGACACGGCCCTGAGGATAGTGACCCTCGAACGCCTTCTCATAGCGCACGGCCTCCGGCTTCTGAACCTTGATGGTGATGTTGTCACCGTCAACGGTGCCGCCGTTGCGCCCGATCACCTGAAGAGCCTGGCTGCAGGAATATTCAGTGGCCTTGTTGAGGGAGATGTCGGTATAGACGAAAGGCACGTCCTCGATCTCCTCGCAAGGCTTCCTCCAATATTCAGGAATATTGCTGTAGCCAAGCATCGTGCCGAGGATTCCGGCGGCTGAGGAAGGGTTGCAGTCAGAGTCCTGGCCGCAGCGGGTGGAGATGTCGATCGTGCGGTAGAAGTTCTTGTCGCCGTAGAGGAGACCGATGAGGATGTAGCCGCTGTTGATGACGGCGTCGATGTTGAACTGGCGGTCAACCCCGTCAGGACATCCGATGTCGTAGCCGTAATGCTCGTTGAAGAGAGCCCAGGTGATGTGCCAGTCCTTAGGATACTGCTTGTGCCATTTGATGACATCGGCCATCGCCTTGTAGTAGTTGCTCTGGGCAGGAATAGCCTTTAAAGCCTCGTTGACAACGAAGTTCATGTCATCGCTGACGAAAGCGAGTGAGAACATCGCGGCGACATAGACACCACCGTACCAGCCGTCACCGTAGTTCATCATGTGGCCGATTCCGTCAGAATAGTAGGTCGCGGCGTTGATCATTCCCGGAGCCATCAGGCCGGCGTAGTCAGCCTCGATCTGGAAATCGATGTCATCGGCGTGAGGGTTGTTGTGCCAGTGACCAGACTCCGGAGGCATCACACCGTTGAGGATGTTGTAGCGTCCGAGCTGATTGGCGTGCCAGAGCGGATATGGAGCGTGGGCGAAGGCGTTCGCGAACGACTCGATAGGAGCGTCAAGGCCTTCCTTCTGGAAAACCTCCACAAAGGTAAGATCCATATAGACATCATCGTATAGTCCCGGGAACTTGTCGAACCAGTACTTGATCATATGGTCGTGCCACGGAATCTCGATCTCATCGTTTATAAATCCAGCGTACTTGAACTCGGTAGGTCCGCCGTAGGAGCAGCCGATAACCTTTCCGGCCCAACCGCCCTTGATCTTGTCCATCAGAACCTCCTTGGTCATCTTGACCTCCTTAGGAAGTTTCTTGGCGGCCGCGTCAAATGTGGTTGTCAGCATAAGGACACCAGCGGCGATCAGGAATAAATTCTTGACTTTCATAATTTTGTTTATTGATTATTTGTTTTTCGTAAAGATTCACTTATCCACGAGATTCCTCCCCACAGGATCTGGTTCACGGCCTGGGACTCGTGCGAGAGGGTCGCGAAGATCATCCCGAACTGCACCGGGATGCCATAGACGTAGGCTATGGCCGAGGAGACTATGAAATGGAAGGCCCCGAATCCGCCCGGTACCGGAACGACCGAGGACAGGCTTCCTGCGATCATCAGAAACATCGCATCGGTCATATTCAAGGTCTGCAAAGTGCCCGCGGCGGATGCGAGCTCCGGGCTGACCGAGTCCGGGGATATTCCTTGGAGAGACCAAAGAATCGTGGCACTCATCATCCAGTAGCAGATCCAGATTCCTGCTGTCAGGGCCAGAAACTTCCACGCACCTTTCATCTTGAGGCAGCTGAGGAAGCCGGCCCAAAGCCCTTTGCAGAAGTCACGGACTTTCCCAAGGGGTTTCCATTTGTCAGCGAAAAGGATTGCGCACAAAATGGCAGCAACAACAATGAGAATCCCTGCGACCAGTGCTACGATCTTGCCGGTGCTGACGCTGCCCGAAGCCGCCCCGAAGATCTTCTCTGAGAAGAAACCGCCGAAGCGTTTCCAGGTGAACAGCAGGAAAACGGCAAGCACGGCAACCATCGCGAGCATATCCACAGAACGTTCCAAAGCCGCTGTTCCGAGAACCTTGTCGTAAGAGGCAAGCCGGCGGTCTTCTGAGTCCTTCCGGGAATGGGCTGTGATGTAGCCGCAGCGGACGAACTCTCCGACGCGAGGCAGCACGAGGTTCACCAGATAACTGATGTTGATGGCGTTGAAGCAGGTCAGGCGGGATGTCGTCCCGTCAATCGGAAGAAGAAGTTCGCGCCAACGCAGAGCCCTGAACCAGAACGCCAAGAGCCCGAACAGCATCGAAAGGATGACGAACTCCCAGCGGCAGGCTTTCAATCCTTCCAGAAAGTCGCCCCAGCTCACTCCTCGGAAAGAGAAATACAGAAGCGCCGCCGCAAGCGCGATGGAGACTCCGTATTTAAGAATATTCCCGACCTTCTTGTTCATAACTACAAATTTAATCAAATATTCCTTAACTTTGTGATTTGCACATAATGAATATCAAAATCCAAAGATATGAAATCAATTTTAGGAATAGGCAACGCGCTCACGGACATTCTCGCGGTGTTCCCTGACGAGACAATGCTCCGCGAGTACCACCTTCCTCCGGGAAGTATGCAGCACGTGGATCTTGAGACCGGTGACCGCATCTGGTCAAAGTTGAAGGAGTTCGGAGTGAAGTACGTCCCGGGCGGATCAGCGGCCAACACGATCACCTGCACGTCTATATTCGGAATGCCTTCAGGCTTCATCGGAAAGATCGGCAACGACGAGCTGGGGCATCTGTACAAGAGCACCTTGGAGCAGTACGGCGTGAAGACCACCCTGCTGACCGGCACGAAAGGCTCGGGCCGCGCGATGTGCTTCATCACGGGAGCGAATTCCGAGAGAACCTTCGCCGACTATATGGGAGCCGCGCTCGAAATGGTGCCTGAGGATCTGAAGCCTGAATATTTCCAAGGCTATGATTATTTCCACATCGAGGGCTATCTCGTGCAGAATCAGGATCTTATCCGTAAGGCCGTGCAGATGGCCAAGGAGGCCGGATGCAAGATTTCGATAGACATGGCATCGTACAATGTGGTAGAGTCAAACGAGGCTTTCTTCCACAATCTGGTTGACCGTTATGTGGACATTGTCTTCGCCAACGAGAGCGAGGCCAGGGCGTTCACGAAGCAGGAACCGCGCGAGGCGCTCAACACGCTTGCCAGCCAGTGCGAGATCGCTGTAGTGAAGGTCGGCAAGGACGGCTCGATGGTCAAGCAGGGCGATGAATATCACTACATAGAGGCCTGGCCGGCAGCCACGATCGACGCCACCGGGGCAGGTGACACCTATGCCGCCGGATTCCTCTACGCGCACTCTTTGGGAATGCCTCTGAAGGTTTGCGGAGAAGTCGGCTCAATAATTGCTGCGAAGGTCGTCGAAGTTATCGGCACCAAGATCGATGTTCCGAGATGGAAGGATGCGAAGCGTGAGATCCGGGAGCTGATAGCCTCTGTAAACAAGTAGATTATGTTTGATTTCATAAAGACGTTTTTCAGAAAGAGAAGTCTGAAGAAGCATTCCAGCACGGTTCCCACGGAGATCCTTCCGTTAGGGAAAATCCGTTCATACGTGGCCATCATCGATGTGGAGGAGCAGTCATTCGACACTTGCAAGACCGCCATCATGACTTTTTTCAGGTCACACAACATCAAAGGCAGCGTTTTCTTTCAGGATTTCAGAAAGATAGGCAACGAGGACAGATTGATCACCAGCATTCAGACCACCATCACCAAAAAGGATCTGGACTGGATCGGCCGTCCTTCACGCTATAAACTGAATGTGTTGGAGGAGCAGGCGCCGGATCTTTTCATCTCGCTTGTCAAGAATCCTGATTTTGCCATTGAATATATGGCCCGCACCTCAAAAGCTCGTTTCAAGATAGGCCGCCGCCAGATGGACGGCAACCTTTTCGACCTTGTCATCAGCGATCCTGCCGGCAAGGAGGTCAGCCAGCTGGACTGCTTCACGGCCATCAAAGGCTATCTCACAAAGATTCAATAATCTATCATGTCGAATATCATCAAAAACGCCGCCGTTGCCCTGAAAGGATTCGCGATGGGAGCGGCCAATGTCATCCCTGGAGTGTCCGGAGGCACAATCGCACTGCTCACGGGGATATTCAATGAACTCATAGAGGCTCTCAACGCCATCCTTTCCGTCTCTTCGTGGAAACTGCTGCTCAAAGGCAGGTTCAAGGAGTTCTGGGAATATATTCATGGAACATTCCTGCTTTGGCTGGGAGTCGGTGTGGTCGTGAGCATATTCTCGCTCGCCAAACTGATGGAATATGTGCTCGCCTATCATCCGATTCAGACATGGGCGTTCTTCTTCGGGCTGATCGTGGTCTCGGGAGCCTACATGCTCTGTGACATCAAGAAGTGGAAAATCACTGACGGGCTTTGGCTGATGTTCGGAATCTTCCTCGGGACGGTTATCTGCCTCCTCTCCCCTACCCAGACCACAGACGCGTCATGGTTCATCATGGTCTGCGGCGCGATAGCGATCTGCACGATGATCCTTCCGGGCATCTCCGGCAGCTTCATCCTCGTACTTTTGGGTAAGTATGAATATATCATGTCAGCGATCAGCGAGCTTAACTGGCCGGTTCTCATTATGTTCGGAATCGGCTGCGTGCTTGGAATCGCCGCGTTCTCGAAGTTCCTGCACTGGCTGATAGCGCATTACGAGAGGCCGACACTGATCACTCTGATCGGTTTCACGCTCGGATCCTTGGTGAAGGTTTGGCCGTGGAGCGACAAGGTCAGTGTGATGACAGCGCAGCTCATGCGTGAGGGACAGACCGCCGAGCAGGCGCAGATCGGGGTTCAGGGTCTTGTTGACACTGGTTTGAATCTTTCCTCCGTCATCAATCCGCAGACTGTCTCCGCAATCATCTGGATGGCTGTCGGTGCCCTCCTCGTTGTCGCCCTCGAATGGTTCGGCCACAAGAACGCCAAGGCATAGTTTTGCACGGACATTGTCTCCACATACTTCGGTCGCCAAGTTTTTCCTTCTCGATCGTTGAGATTCTCCCATTCAGTCGCCGAGGCTGTCGAAGCGCACCGTGACAGAAAGGTCAGAAAAAACGAAAATTCCAAATTTTGCACGTTACCAAAATTTGGAATTTTATTTTTCTGACCCATGACAACAATAACGGCTTGTCGCCCATTAAAAATAAGTCATTATATGTCAATATATTCTAACGTCATACTCTCACCTGTTACATAATGGAATATATTATTCAATCACTTAAACTTCACTGACTTGGTAACTGTATAATCACGAAAAAGCCTGTACTCGGAGCGAAGCGACCGAAGGGGTTTGGGGAATCCTTTCCCCATGCCCCTGAGGGGCTGTCACGCAGTGACTGAGGGTATATGAATCACAAAGGGGTGACCAAAAAGTCACCCCTTTGTGATTCCGTAGGGATTCGAACCCTAGACCCACAGATTAGAAATCTGTTGCTCTATCCAGCTGAGCTACGGAACCGTTCCCCATTTCACAATTCCTAAAAATCGGAAACGGACTGCAAATATACGAATTTTCCATCGAAAACAAATACTTGCCGAAGAATTTGAATCTGTTTTGATTTGTTTGCTTGAAGATTTGAGAGTGATTCTTTGTTTATGTCGAAAATTTCTTCGACCCGGATTAGGGGATATGGCGGTTTCGTTATGTCTCTAATACGGATCACCCAACACTAGATAGGTTATGACAAGGAAAGATCTCTTCAACGAATGGGAAAAGCAGGTTTCGCTGGAACTGGACAAAGAAAAGCTTGGCACGGCTTTTTCCAAAGTAATGAATAATATTGACAGTGTGGAGACTGTCTTGGAAAACGAAGGACAGCGCAGAAAATCCGGACCATATATCTTCCGGAAAGTGGCGATATATTCATCTGTGGCCGCGGCGGCGGTAATCTGTGTCACGCTCGCGTTCACCGCTGTGTCCAAAAAGGCCTACAACCGAGGCCTTTACGCACATATTCAGGAAATGCCGGTGAATATGACAGAATATTCAACCAGCAACGGTGAGATCCGGCGTGTCACGCTGCCTGATTCCAGCAAGGTGATCCTCAATGCGGGTTCCGTGCTCATCTGCCCGGAGCGATTCGGCTCGAAAGGAAGGGAGGTGTACCTGAGTGGAGAGGCGGTCTTCGATGTCACAGGGGATCCGGAAAGGACTTTTGTCGTCAAGACCTCAAACCTCAACGTCAAGGTGCACGGAACCAGATTCAACGTGTCAGCCTACAATGACAGCCGGCTGGTCAGCGCGACGCTGTGCAGGGGCAGTGTCACGGCTATGAACAATGACGGAGGAACATCGGTCACGCTTGTTCCAGGACAGAAATACACATTGGACAAGGAAAGCGGACAGTCCTCGGTGACGGAAGTCAACACGGAAGAGGACACCGCGTGGATGGACGGAGACCTGTGCTTCCGCTCCGAGTCACTGCACAACATCGTCAAGACCATCGAGAGGAGATACGGTGTCAGGGTCTATATCACCACCAGCAAATACGACAACGACAACATAACAGCCAAATTCGTCCACGGAGAGACACTTGAGGAACTGATGACGGCTCTCTGCAAGGTCACTCCGGGGATGAGCTACAGAATCATCAACTCCAACATCTATATAAGATAAGGACACGACGTCGGTGACACCACACAGGCAAGAACTATAAACCAATTATCTTTATAACGTTTTATGAAACATTTACTTGCATTAATCACGTGCATTCTTCTGCCACTGTTCTCCGCCTGGGATCTTTCCGGGCAGGAGCAGACACTGAGGTTCCCCAAGCGGGAAATGAAGATTGCGGATGTTTTCAGCGCGATCGAGAAGCAGACGGACTACACCGTCGCCTACAACGAGAGCGTGCTGGATGCCGGAAAGGTAGTGACTGTTCCGGAAAGAAAATCCCTCAAGGAAGTCCTGACCGCCATTCTGAAAGGCACAGGCACACAGTTCTCCTTCCAAGGCAGGATGATTCTCATCCAGAAAATCGAGGCGGCTAAGAAGGCCGTCACTTACAGCGGCAAGGTCGTTGACAACGTCGGTCCTGTGACAGGGGCGGCCGTGATCGTGAGCCAGACCGGGGCGGTCTCCGTCACTGACACGGACGGTTTGTTCTCCATAAAGGCGGCGCCGGGCTCGACGGTGAAGGTGTCGATGCTGGGCTACGCCGACAGCGAACTCGTTCTCGGAGCGCAGACCGACGGGATAAGCATTGTGCTTGAAGAGGACAACAGACTGCTGGACGAATCGGTAGTGGTAGGTTACGCATCGATGAAGAAGCGCAACCTCGTCGGAGCCGTTGACCAGATCGGGAGCGAGGCCATCGCCAGCCGTCCGAACGGCAACCTCGCAAGGTCGCTGCAGGGCGAGGTGGCCGGACTCAACATCTCGTTCTCGGACAGCAAGCCATCCAGATCCGCCTCATTCAACGTGCGCGGCGAGACTTCCATCGGAGCCGGCGGTTCCACCCTTGTGCTCATCGACGGAGTTGAGGGCAGCCTGAACACCATCAACCCTCAGGATGTGGCCAGCGTCACCGTGCTGAAAGACGCGTCCTCGACCGCAGTCTATGGAGCCCGCGGAGCGTTCGGAGTCATTCTTGTCACCACCAAGGATCCTCAGAAAGGTCGTCCGGTGATCAATTACAACGGCTCGGTCACTATGAACAGCAGAACTGTCGTTCCGGATGTCATCACGGACGGATTGACGTGGCTGAACTGGTGGAAGGACTCCTACAATGGGTACTACAACGGCTCGAAATCCCTGTTGAACCACATCGACAGCACCGTGCCTTACACCGAGGAAATCTACAACGAGCTCGTCCGCAGACAGGCCGACCCGTCACTCACCCGCACCACCACACTCACCGGACACAATATGTTCGGATGGGCCTATATGGAATCGACGGACTGGTACAATCTGTTCTACAAAGACCACAACTGGTCCAACGAGCACAATCTGTCCGTGTCCGGCGGCAACGAGTTCGCCGACTACTACGTGTCCGGACGCTACTACGGAATGGACGGCATCTACAAGGTAGGCAACGAGGATTACAAGAAATATGACATCAGGGCCAAAGGCACCCTCAAGGTGCGTCCTTGGCTCAAGATCACCAACAACATCTCGGCATCCATCGTGAACCACTATGAGCCAAAGCATTCCAGAGACGATTTCAACGTGCAGAAAGCCATCAACCACGCCGGAATGCCGCTGTCTCCGGTCAAGAATCCGGACGGAACCTGGACAACGGCCGCCGCGATTTCCGGATACGCGGCCTTCGTCGAGGGAACATCCTACAGGACAAACGACTATGTTTATCTGAGGGAGAAGATCTCCGCCGACGCAGACATCGTCAAGGATGTGCTTAAAGCCCAGGCCGACTACTCTTTCAACTACACGTCCAGAAAAAGGGTTGATGTCCAGACTCCGATAAAATATTCCAAGACTCCTGGAGTTATCCTGCTGGAATCAGAAAGCGCCGGATCGGCGAAAAGCCAAAGTGACTATTCCACAAGGTATCAGGCGGCCAACGCTTACCTGACCTACACTCCTCGCCTCGGCGACAACCACAGTCTCACCGCACTTGCGGGATGGAATATTGAAGAGCAGAAGTACGAGACTCTCACAGTCTCCAGGTCCGGTCTCATAACTGACAAGAAGCCGTCGTTCTCCCTTATGGACGGGACACCGACCGCTCCGGTCGAAGGAGGCAACTCCTGGTCTTATGTGGGTGTCTTCTATAGACTCAACTACAGTTACAAAGGGAAATATCTGGCCGAGTTCAGCGGACGCTACGACGGATCATCCAAATTCCCGATGAATTCAAAGTGGGGAATATTCCCCTCCGGATCTATCGGATGGAGAATCTCGGACGAACCGTGGATGAAATGGGCGACCGTAATGGACAATGCGAAAATCCGCCTTTCGGCCGGTTCTATGGGCAACGGCAACGTGAGTCCATATTCATACACATCATCGATGTTCATCGCCACAGCGGGAGATATTGTGTTGGGCGGGGCTCTTCCGTCATACACCACCGTCGGCAGCACTGTCCCGGTCTCGCTCACGTGGGAGAAAGCCACGACATACGACATCGGACTCGATCTTGATTTCTTCCGTAACAGACTGTCTTTCAGCGGTGACATCTACAGACGCTACACCACTGATATGTACACGGCCAGCGAGTCTCTACCGTCGGTGTTCGGTACAACGCCTCCGAAAGGCAACAACGCTGAGCTCAAGACCGACGGATTCGAACTCACCCTGTCGTGGAAGGACGAGTTCAAACTGTTCGGGAAGCCGTTCTCCTATAATGTCAAGGCGATGCTTTGGGACAGCAAGTCCATCATAACCAAGTACGCCAACGACACCGGCTCCCTTGGAAATGTCAAAGGCTACATCCAGAACGGAGGATCTCCATCCACCTGCTATGTCGGAATGACAATCGGAGAGATTTGGGGATACACCGTTGATGGACTTTTCAAGGATCAGGCAGACATCGACGCATCGGCCATACACAATTTCCAGCAGGCCTCCGACAAGATGACAAGGCCGGGACAGGTCAAGATAAAGGATCTGGACGGAAACGGAGTGATCGACCCGGGCAACTTTATGGTACACGACCACGGAGACCTCACAATCATCGGAAATAAATCTCCAAGATACAGGTTCGGCATCAACCTCGGAGCCAACTGGAACGGCATCGGACTCTCCGTGTTCCTTCAGGGAGTGATCCACAGGGATTGGTATCCTGGCTCTGACTCGGGCTACTTCTGGGGCAAGTACGGCAGACCTTTCTTCTCGTTCATCCCGTCGATTCACGCCTACACGGACGACGTGTACAGCGCGGAGAAAGACAACTGGGACACCGCTTACTGGCCGAGAATCACCACCTACCAGTCCAACGGCACCTACAACTGGACGAAAGTGCTGGAGATTCCTAACACCAGATACATCCAGAACGCCGGCTACCTAAGAGTCAAGAACATCCAGCTGGACTATTCCTTCAACCAGAAAATCTGCAACAAGATCGGACTTCAAGGTTTGAAGGTCTATCTTACCGGAGAAAACCTGTTCACATTCACCCCTCTGCACAAGTACGCGCCGAACTACGATCCTGAGGGACTTTCTTTCGACTCGGATTTCAGCTCCGCAGCCGACGGCTACACTTACCCGGTGCTGAAGAGTGTGACTCTCGGTCTTAACATTACATTCTAAGAGGAGATATGAATATGAAAATGAACAAATTATATACGGTTATGCTTTTGGCCGCGATGGCGCTACCTTCCTGCGACGCTTTCCTGACCCAGGAGAACCCGAACAGCATAGAGAGCGAGTTCTATTTCACGGACGAGTCATCGCTGGAGATTTACACCAACGGCCTGATAAGAAGTTTCGCGACCAACATCAAAAGCTTCATTGACGGAGACAAGAACTCCGACACTCATTCTTGGGACGGCCAGGCGGCGTACTTTATGGACAACTACTCGGCCGAGGACGCGACGAACTGGAGCACAGGCAATTGGGCACAGCTCCGCTCGATAAACTATTATCTGGACAATATGCGGAACGCGAGTGCCTCCGAGGAGATTATGAACCATTACGAAGGGGTCGGACGGTTCTTCAGGGCGCTGTTCTACTTCGACAAGGTCAAGACTTTCGGCGCGGTGCCATATTACGACCACACCATTGACGCCACCGACAAGGAGGCCCTCTACAAGGACAGGGACAATCGGGAATATGTGGCCGAGAGGATCCTTGAAGACCTCAACTACGCCTGCGACAACTGTCTGACGGACGCCAAATACAGGGTGAGAGCCTCTTATATTCATAAATATGTCGCTCTCGCGCTCAAGGCAAGGTTCTGCCTCTACGAAGGCACAATGAGGAAGTATCACGTCAACGACCCTTCAACAGGAAAGCCGTGGACCAAGGACGAGAGCAGGATGTATCTTGAGGAATGCGTGAAAGCCTGCGAGGAGATCATCAATTCGGGAGTTTACTCGCTGACTGACAATCCTTCCGCAAGGAAGACGCAGTACAGGGATATGTTCATCAACGCCGATGCCTGCGGTGCCTACACCAACGAATTCATCTGGGCCAGGGATTATGACATCGACCTGCAGGTGACATATTCCATCAATGATTATATGGTGAACCCTCAGCACGCCAACTATGCGTTCACAAGGCAGTTCATCAACACTTACCTGATGACGGACGGAACTCCGTTCACAAGCAAGTACGCCGACTATAACAGCGTGGATTTCGTGACGGAGTGCACGGACAGGGACTATCGTCTGGCGCAGACGATCAGGACTCCAGGCTTTATGAGAGACAACGGCACCACTTCCTGGGCTCCGGACGTGAAGTTCTCCAAGACTGGCTATCAACCTGTCAAATGGCTTACGGACGACTCCTCAAAGGACTCCAACACGGCGGCCATAGCATCGGATGTTCCGCTGATGCGCTACGCCGAGGTCCTGCTGAACTACGCCGAGGCCAAGGCCGAGCTCGGAGAGATGAACGAAGACGTGTGGAACAAGACGATAAAGCCGCTGCGCGAGCGTTCCGGCGTCACAAGCATATATCCGTCAGAGGCCGACCCTTACATGGTTGAATATTTCCAAGGTCGCGTGACCGATCCTTACATTCTGGAAGTCAGAAGAGAAAGGGGCATAGAGCTTACGATGGAAAACATCCGCTGGTATGACATCATCAGATGGCATCAGGGAGAACTGTTCGCCAGACCTTGGATGGGGCTTTGGATTCCTGCCACGGAGACCCCGCTGGACCTCAACAATGACGGAACTCCGGACACGATGGTCACAAACGATGTCAGAAAGACTTCCACTTTAAATCTGCTGATGATTGACAACGCCTCCGAGGCCGGCCACAAGCTGTCCAACGGAACATCCGGCAACATCCTGCCGGCCACCGCATTGCAGCGCAACTGGCACGACTACAAATATGTCAGGCCAATCCCGGCGACAGCGATCCAGGAGAATCCTAACCTGTCACAGAATCCAGACTGGGAAAAAGTGTACAAGAAATAATACCATCAGTTATGAAAAGCATAAACAGAATAATATCAGGCATCGCGGCTCTCTTCGCTATGTCCGCCGGAGTTTCCTGCAGCGATGACGCGACACTGTTTGAGAGGGAAAACGACAAGCTTTCCTGCGACTGCACCGAACAGGTGATCAAACAGGTCATTATGAGCGACGGGGAATGGACTTCAGACTGCGCGGGTACCGATTGGATAAGCGTTTATCCGGAAAGCGGAAAGGGGGACGGGAAATATTACAGCACCGTCGAGCTCAGGATTCAGTATAACGCGGGGGAAGCCCGTGAGGGTACAATCCATTTCAGGCACGGAGGCAAGGACTATCCTGTCACCGTAAGTCAGGCCAAATGTGATTTTGCGTTTGAGGAACCTTACATCGACGGGCTCTTCACCACCGGCGTGGAGTCCTCGGCAAACATAGTGTTGCCATACATCAAGGCTAACGGCACCGAGGAATATGAAATCAGTGCGGCTATAAGTTCCGAGACTGTAAGCGGCCTCTCTGTCCCGGCAACCATATTCAATTCCTTCGTCAAAGGTTCCGGCAGTCTGAGCATCCCAGTGGTCGGAACACCTACCGGACAAGGGGATGTCGTGTTCGAGATCCTGGCCAACGGCAAGCCGGTAGGGAGCTGCAAGGCAGCCATTTACGATGAGTTCGGCGGCAAACCGGCAGGACTTGATGTCTCCTGGAACTTCTATGAGGCCGGAATATCCCCTAAGGGTTCCGACTACGACTACAGCTGGTCCGCCAGCTCCGCGAACAATCCGGGAAGCCCGCTTCCGTCAAATGCGCACAAGGTGCTGCCAACCTCCGGGAACACAGAGGCATATCTTACAGCCGAATGTGCCGGAGCCTCCGACTACACCTTCAACCCGTCCATCCAGATCAACGGATTGATGCTCAACGACTACTTCCTGGCCGTGATCCCTGTGAAGAACGTGAAGGCAGACACGAAGATCCAGGTGGAGGCTTCCTTCGGAGCGGCAGGTTCCGCCGCCGGAGTGTTCTCCATTGAATATTCCAGCAACAACGCAATCTGGAACCTGGCTGACGGGGCAAGGGATACCACGATCTTTGGCCAGAGCGGCAAGGTTCACTACACCGTGGCCGCAAGCAACACCGGCGCGACAAGGAAAGAGTACAACAAGGCCACCGATCCTGGTTACAAGGCCTACACTTTCGCGCTTGACGGCATACCTCCGATAAGCGATGGTTATCTGTACATCAGACTGAGAGTCTCAATGGACATCAGGGCGAAGGCGTCATCAAGCGCATACAAGATCAAGGCCAGCACGTGGTGTGACCTTAAAGGACTGGATATTAAACTAATAGAAGAAGAGTAATTATGAATATAATCGCACATAAGATGAATTGTTTGCTTTCCGCCTTCATCATCGCGGCGGCTTTCTCAGGGTGTCTCAAAATAGACACCCCTGAGAATTGGACAAAGGAACCGGAAAAGGAACCAGAGACCGAAAGCGAAGTTTACAAAGTGGTTGCCCACAGAGGCGGGGCGGCCGAGTGCAACCGTCCGGACAACTCTGTCTCCGGACTTAAATACGCCATAAGCATAAAGTGCTACGCCTCCGAATGTGACATTGTTCTCACCTCCGACAACGAGGTGTTGGTCGCCCATCCGGTGGATGGCGGCAAGGTCAACGGAGTGACGACGTTCGACCACACAGCGGCACAGATCAGGGCAGCCGGAGCGTTGGCGAACGGAGAGCAGATCCCGTCGCTGTCGGATTTCCTGAAAGTGTTGACGGACAAGGAGCAGAATCCGCACGGAACGAAGTTATGGATGGACGTGAAGCGGCTCGTGAGCAACGGGAAGAATATGGATGCCAGCTATTCGATAAACTGCTGTCTGCGAGCCTGTCAGATCATCAGGGAGATGAAAGCGGAAGAGTACTGCGAGTTCCTCATCCCTACCGGAGAGGACATATTTATGGCTGTAAGGGATCAAGTCATTGACTCCTACAAGATCAATCTGTGCTGGATGACCTGCACCGATCCCGCCAGATACGGTAAGGCGTGGGCGCAGCTTGCCTACACCAAGGTGCTCGGTGAGAAACCGACCGGCAATTACAGGCCGCAGGACTATTTCTCCGCAGGGGTTCCGCTGAGCATTTACAACGTGGATTCGGACGAGATTATGGACGATACCATAGGGTACTACAAACAGCTGAAAGCCATCTTCACAAACTATCCGGCAAAACTGATAGGTAAACTGAAAGAGAAAGGTCTCGAAAAATAGTATTGAACATAAAAGGGATGGCCTTCCGGTCATCCCTTTTTCATATTCCTGAAATTTGAATCACAGGTGCATAGCGATGAAAAAAGACACGAGCGCCATAATCTTCCTGAGTTCTTTCAAGGCCAAGGTCATATGGTTCTCGACCGTCTTTCTGGAAATATTCATCCGCTCGGCTATCTCCGAATTGCTCAGCCCCTCCACCCGGCTCAGCAGAAACACTTTCCTGCGCCGGTCAGGCATACGGTTGACCGCATACACGATCCTTGCGAATCTGAGATCGGCGTCAAGGTTCTCCTCTGTCATCGGCTGGTACGGAAGATCCCCGTAAGCAAGATCCAGATGAGTCTTTCTGGACTTGGACCAGTTTATGGCCAGATTCGTTGTCATCCTGAACAGAAAAGCGCTGATCCTTTTGACATCCACAAGCGTGTGACGGACAAACCACAGCCTCACAAACACACTTTGGGCGACATCCTCAGCATCATCGTAAGACTGGAGAAATGACTGTAGGAAAGCGAGGACCTTAGGATAATACTTGTCAAAAATGACCCTGAAGGCTTCCTTGTCACCTTCAG
>CAVBMN010000033.1:0-22252 GCA_963596515.1 bacterium | reverse complement strand
GATTACCCCCGCCGCCTGGTCCGCCAGTGCCACCTTGCGCCTCCATCGAAGCGGTGAGTGTCGTGCTTCCGGACAAGGTCTTTAACGTGTAGCTGTTGCCGTTGACAAGATCAGGGTGCGAGATCACGATTCCGTTGCCGCCTTTGCTTGGTGCGGTGAAGGTTGCCAGCAGGGTGTCACCATCGTAGAGTGAATATTCCGTGTTCGCGGTCCAACTGGTCACGTTGAGGACAGGCTGCGTGATGCTTGAACCGGACTCGATGCCGCCGAACGCCAGAAGCGTGCCGCCGCTGATGTAGAGTTTGTGTCTTTCCTCGGTGTTCGCATCCAAGGCGACTTCCGGGCTGCCGGAGCCGACTGCAAAGATGTAGCCACCTTTGACGTACATATCACCGTTGGCGTCCAGGCCATCATTTCCGCTGGAGAACGCATAGACCTTTCCACCGCTGATCGTCATATCCTTGCCAGAGTTGATGGCGTCGTCGCTTGCCGTACTGCTGACATTTCCGGCGGTGATGGTGATCGCACCTTTTGCCTCGATACCCTCGTGGGCGGCGCAGGTAATGTCAACATCCGCTCCATCGAAATAGAGGTCACCTTCGAATCTGATTCCTTTGGATGATTTTGATTCAGAAGAGTTTGATCCTCCGCCCCAAGGACCATTTGGTGTGTTGCTCCCGTAGTTCACTCCGGAAGCGATGACTTTCACGGTGCCTCCGTTGAAATGACCGTCTCCATCGCAGGCTATTCCTTTGCAGCCCTTTCCGCTGACGGTCACGCTAAGACTTCCGCCATCGATGACGAAGGATTCGTCGGCCTTGATTCCCGCAGCGCCGGTCAGTTCTCCATCCACTGTTCCGGTGGAACTGGTAGAAACGATTGTCACAGTGCCACCGCTGAGAGAAAACTCACCGTCTGTAGAGATTCCTTTCTTTCCTATTGCTGAAGTGTTTACGTTCACCGTTCCGCCACTGATCGCCACTTTCTCGCTGCCTCTGATTCCGTGGCCTCCCTTTGAGGTGACATTGAGCGTTACTCCGTCTTGGATGACCACATAATTATCGCTTGTGATTCCGGCCTTTCCGTCCGCCGTGACGGTGAGGCTTCCGTCTCCGCTGAAAATCAGCTGCCCTTCGCTGAAGAAAGCAGCTTTCATGTCCTCGTCTGAGGTCTGGTCAGGATAGTCTCCTGAGGAGTTCACGGCTCCGTCAGTGAGATAATTCTCACCGGTAACCACAACCGACGTTTTCTTGTGGCTTTGGTTGTTGATGGCCGCCCCGTTCGGATTCTTGAGATTAAGCCCTTTGAGTTCAATCACTTGTTTTACTGGACTGTACAGCTTGAAAAATCCGTCTGAGGCGGTTCCGCTGAGCTCGTAGGTGATAAGGGCTTCGGAAGTGTTGTTCGCTGTCACATCGTTGCCGCTCACGGTCACGATGCCGGATGGGTCTCCGCTGACTGTCGCGCCGCTCTCGGAGAACACGATGCTGATGGTTCCGTCTGTGGTGATGATCTCGTCATCATCGGACGGCTCGTCGATAGTGTCGATCAGATTCCCGCTACAGGAACCCAAAATCAACAGAAATGCAAGATAAGACCGTTTCATAATTCTAAACGTTTTCTGGTTTCAGGCCGTGAGGTAAGGCAGTAAATGTGCCTTGCTGAATCTTTTTCAGCGAACGGGCGGATTTCTTCAACGAATCGGCGGGCGGGATTCGGAACATTGTTGTAATTTTGCATTTGGCATTAGAATAGGTTGGTAAAGAGCCGCTATGAATCGTGGCTTCGACTTTTGATACGAGAATGAAAATATTCAAAGAATATAAGGCTTTGGCGGCAAAGGCGGCGATCTGGGCGGGAATATTCCTGTTCGAGGCTTTGCTGGCTTGGTGGGAGTCGGCGGGGGAGTCTTCGCTTGGCTTCGTGTCTCATTTTGTGACGAAGTTCTTACTCCCGACGCTGCCGTTTCTCGTGCTGTTCACAATCCACGATCTGTTTGTGGCTCCGATGCTGATTCACCAAAAACGGGTTGTTCCATACCTGTTGTGCACGGTGGTATTAATGGGGGTATTTTCATTCTATGTGCTTGATTCAGAAGGATTGTTTGACAAGAAGCCTGAACCGGTGGAGAGACCGGGACAGAATCCGCCTCCGCCTTATGGTTTTATGGACGATCATCGGACTCCGGCTGAAAAGAACAGGCCGGGAAATAGGCCAGGGAAAAGCGTTCCTAATATGGATGGTTCTGAAATGCCACCTGAGATGATAGAAAGTGACGTGCATCCTGAACATAGGCGTGCCGAACCACCGCGTCCAGAACACGGCAAGAAGCCCGTAGGAGCCGGAGTAAGCAAGATCATCATTGCCATAATGATGCTGGGGGTCAACCTCGGAGCAAAATACTACACGAATTACTCCCTTGAGAAAAAGCGTCTGGAGGAGCTGGAAAAGGAGAATCTGCGGTACAGACTTGAATATCTCCGCTACCAGATCAACCCTCATTTTTTTATGAATACGCTCAATAATATTCACGCATTGGTGGACGTGTCACCGGAAAAGGCCAAGGACAGCATCGTGGAACTGTCCCGCCTGATGCGCCACGTCCTGTACGACAGCAACGGCCCGACTGTCGCCCTCTCAAAGGAGATCGACTTTCTGCGGCACTACCTGTACCTGATGCGTCTGCGCTACACCGACAGCGTGAGGATTGAATATTCATTCCCCGAGGATGACGGTGGGGCGCAGGTCCCTCCGCTTCTGATGGCGACCATCGCAGAGAACGCTTTTAAGCACGGAGTGAGCTATAAATCTGATAGTTACATACGGATGTCTGTCGCATTGGAATCAGGCAAAGTGATATTCCGTTGCGCCAACAGTCTGCCTGACGGTCAGGATGAGCGGACTGTCGGCGGAATTGGACTCGATAATATTCAGAAAAGACTTTCATTGCTCTACGGAGAGAATTTTGTCTTGCACCTTGACAAGTCATCCGCTGAGTATGAGGTGCTTATGGTCTTACCTTCAAAACCGGTTTCAGTATGTTAAGGGTTATCGCCGTGGATGATGAGCCGCTGGCTCTCGGACAACTCGAAAAGTACATCTCCAAGGTGCCGTTCCTGTCGCTGACGGCAGCCTGCCATAGTGCTTTCGAGGCCCGTGAGGTCTTGGAGTCCGGAGAGGTGGACGCGATGTTTCTGGACATCAATATGCCAGACCTTTCCGGAATGGATTTGGTCAAGACCCTGAAGCGGCCGCCGCTCGTGGTCTTCACGACCGCTTATTCTGAATATGCCGTTGAGGGTTTCAAGGTCGATGCCGTGGATTATCTGCTGAAACCATTCACACTTAGCGAGTTCATCGCTTCCGCCGAGAAACTGCGCTCCCGTTTTGACTTGATCCGTGCGGCAGATTTGAAATATCCCTGCTCATCGGTTTCCGATCCCATACCTTCATCCGTCCCACCCTTGTCCGAAGACTTCGTGTTTTTCAAGGCCGACCACAAAATCATCAAGATTGATGTCTCAGACATAATCTATGTGGAAGGTATGAGCGAGTACCTGAAGATCTATGTCACCGGCGAACAGATGCCGAAGGTGGTTCTGATGAGCTTCTCCAAACTCCTTGAGAAACTTCCCGCCTCCCGTTTCGTCCGTGTCCACCGCTCATACGTCATCAACCTCGCCAAAATCACCGAAGTCCGCACCGGAATGGTCCTGATGACCGGCGGCAAGACCATCCCCATCGGTGACAGTTACCGCTCTGCCCTGATGAATATGCTGTAGCAGGGTCAGGTGCGTAAGATCTGCCTTTCCACTCACGGGTACTATATGGATTGGTGTCCCGTGCGCCAATGTCTTGATTCTGTGCACGAAGCCTTGCGGACGGGGCACTTGTGAGTGAAGGACGTGATTTGGCGCACAGAGCGTTATGGTGTGGGGTATATAAAACAAGCTGGCCGAGGGGGGATCCACGACCAGCCTGAGTCGGTATATTCATAAAGATTACTTCTTTTCGATGTAGGCGCAGGTGACACCCCAGAGAGAGAAGTCGTTCTTGTACTGGACTTCAAGTTCCTGCTCAACGCCGTTCTTCCAGAGGTGGGCGAGGTTGATCGGGTTATACTCTGCGTCATAGCCTGCACTCTCGTTACCGGCGACATAGATGTCTTTGCCGGCTACAGCAAGGCCAACGCCTTGGCAGAGGGTTGTTTCGGCGACCTTTTGGGCACCTGCGGCTGTCCAGATGTAAGGGCAGATGTCCTTGGCGGAGTTGGTCTCAGTCATATTCCCTTCGATGATATATTCCCCATCCTTGACGTAAAGTCCTGTGACTTCGGTTCCTACGTAGTCCGTGAAGTCCTGTGCCACACCGTCGATCCAGAGAACGCCTTTCCATCTTCCGCCAGACTCTTTCTCGGCTCCGGCCGCGTAGACCTTCCCGCCGTCAACGCAGATGGCGTTTACCTTCGCTACGGTGTTGCCGCTTGTAAGGCTCTGTGCCACACCGTTTTTCCAGATGGTGGCAATGCCCCCTTGCTTGTTGCTTGCCGGCTGGACATAGCCTCCCACATAGACATCCTTTCCGTCGGAATAGATGCAGTACGCCAGCGCATCCGTCGTGCCGTCAGTCAGGTACTGCGGGGTGCCGTCGGTCCAAAGGATGACGCGCCTGTCATATTCAGGAGTATCGAATCCCGCCGCATAGACCTTGCCGTCAGCGACAGTCACGGCAATTGGGGATGTTGAATATTTTCCGTCGCTGATGACGGTCTTTTCAGCCTTGTCCTCCTCACCGGCCTTGAATTTCCAGATAACGCCGACATTCTGATGGTAAGGATCGTAATAACCGTCATCCACAAGATCGCCGGTCGCCTCGCAGCCAGCGATGTAGATCGTCTCGCCGTCAGCGTAAACCCCGTTGCAGAAAGCGTCATAATTTCCGTCTGAGAGAAGGAGTCTCTTGCCATCCTTCCAGATTGTCGCATAGTAGTATCCCTTCCCAGGAACCGCTTCCTGGCCGACCGCATAGACAACGGTATCCTTCGGTGTCACAGGTACTTCCGGTTCCGGATCTGGTGTTGGCTCCGGTTCTGGAGAGTCAGGGTTGTCCTTTCCGCAGGAAACCATTACTGCGGAAACAATGCAGCAGAGCGTCGCCGCAAAAAACATTTTACGTTTCATAGCTGTAATTAATTTGTCAAGTGTCTTGGAAGAACCTCTTCCTGCACTTTGTTCGTTTTACAATAAAGCGGTGTATAATTGGAACCGCTTCCAAATACAAGCCAGGCACGGGGATGCCATATCACGGCCTTTCCAGATTGGATAAACAGCCTCTCCGTCACCGCAAATTTTGTGAAAATATCTTGAATATGCAAGGATTTCCCAATCCTAATGTTTTTCCGCTTCTAACGATTGGGAACAGTGGAATAATATTCCTATATTTGACATCATTATAAACACATTATCCTATGTCAAACACGATTATCACTCTAATCATTCCGTTCATCTGTGCGGTCTTGGCGCTGTGGGGAAGCGTTTTCTATGAAAAAGAAGGCTGGCACGAGGCTGTCCGTTTCATTGTTCTGCTGGCCGCTGCCGCCGGGCTGGCGTTGTCTGTGGATAAGTTGATGCCGGTGCTAAGGGAGATGTGCTCCAGCGAGATGCTGGACGAGAGCATAGTCAAATATTCATTGGCCTTGGCCTACACGGGAATATTGTCCCTGATGGTTGTGGCCTCATTTTATATGGTTGTCATCGACGGATTGTTTGGGAGCCCGAATGGTTGGTTGCCAACGACCGGATGCATCATTACAGGTCTGTTGCTCGCCGCTCCGACATTCAGTCTTGGCCTTTTCGTCATAAAGAATTTCTGGTGGCTCGCACTCGCTGTCCTTGCGGTGCTTGCCGTGATCGGAGCCATTGTCGGAAGTGTATCCTCCGGTGGAGTCAGCGCCTCTACGCAGGGAGATGTCTTTGTGGACAAGTATGGCAATGAATATATCAGCACTTCCGCCCACAACCGCATCTACTACGGCGACGAGACCTGGAACACCAGCAAGGAATACCACATAAAAGGCCAGAGCGGCACCTTCTACCGGAAAATCAAATGATTTTCAATTCTGCGTGAAGGTAGTGAATATTCCGTTGTACTCGTTTAGAAGGTTTGACTTGAATATTTTACGAAACACCTTCAGTACGGTATGGTTTGGAAACATTTGCATTCGGCTTTCGGCTGAAAAACTTGCGCTTGGAGTAAGGACTTTTTCAGGCGAAACCCAGTCTCGGCTATCTCAGGGGCATTTGATCGTGAAGGAGTTTCGTAAAAATCGGTGGCGGCAAGCAACTGATTTCTTTTGCCTGGTATTGCCAATCTGGAAGTAATCGTTCACAAGGAAGGTCAAGGTTACATTCTCAGGTCAGAGCTTGTCGAAGTGACCGATGGAAAGTGTAAAGTTTTTTTACAGTGAGTGTAAAGAAATTTTACACTTTTTGATTTTCTTGATTTGGGCAATAGTTTAAGTAATAAATATTTACGAATTTTGGCACAGAAGTGGTTCGCTGGTTTTCCGTGTTCGGGAGGTTTACGGTCTTTTACCGTGCGTCACACGAAAAAAGAGGCTGAAAGAGTCCCGATGGGAAAAGTGAAACGATAATAATAAAGTACAAGTGATATGAGCATATTCAGAAAAAGGAAAATGGGAACCCCGCTTTCAGGGGTGCTGAACATTCTGGGGATGACTGTGGCGTTTGCGGCGCTGTACATCATTATGGTGCAGGTGCATCACGATCTGACCTATAATAAAGAGGTCAAGGATGCGGAGCGGATCTATTGCGTCTCGCTGCCGGACTGGTACACGGAAGGAAAGTATATGGTCTGGCTGAACAGACCACCGTTCGAACAGATAATCTCCACGGTTTCGGAGATTGAAGCCGGAGGAACCGGTTATCTGTCCGGACAGTCAATCGAGGCGATTGTCGGGGACGGAAAGAATCCTGCGCTCTCCGACCCTTCTGTCTCGATCAAGATGTCCGGGATGAACAAAGGTTCGCTTGATGTGTTCGGCTTTGAGTTGGCCGAAGGGTCCTGGGACAACTATGTCGGTGTCTGGGACTATGCCTTCAGCGAATCCGCAGCGAAGAAATACGGTGTCGGAGTCGGCGGTCATATAATGATAAGAGACTGGCAATCCGGTACTTATCACGATGCGAACGTGGTGGCGATCTATAAGGATATGCCGATTAACTCCGACTTGTCCAGTTTCGAGGCTATGTGTCCGATCGGAGACCAGTCCATAGACAGCTGGAGCGAGTGGAGCTACCCTTATTACTTCAAGGCCAAGGAAGGTGTGTCCAAAGAGGACCTTGAGACCGCTGCCCGCAAGGTTATGGAAGACATAATCGGAGGCGATTCCGATGCGAACGATGAGGAGAGGGCTGAGGCCATCAAGCGTACCAGAATCCATCTGATTCCTCTGACCGAGACCTATTTTGATCAGACGATAGCGAACCGCAACGGTGCCTATGGCAACAAATCAACGACTTACACATTGCTGGCCGTCGCTCTTCTGGTCATCATCATCGCGTTCATCAACTTCGTGAACTTCTTCTTCGTCCTTGTCCCGGTGCGTGTGCACTCGGTCAACACCAGAAAGGTTCTCGGAGCCTCAAGGGCAAGCCTGATCCTGGACTGCGTTATGGAGGCCGTCTCGCTTATAGTCATTTCATTAGCCTTGGCGACGGCTGTCGTGCTGCTGTTCCAGACCTCCACGGCGGCGAACCTTATCACCTGCTCCACAGCGTTCGGACCGAATATGTCCGTAGGCATATTCACAATTGTCCTTGGACTTCTGCTTGCCGTTGTCGCCAGCCTCTATCCAGCCTTCTACATCACATCCTTCTCGCCGGCGCTCGCTCTCAAGGGATCGTTTGCCTCAAGTTCCAAGGGTCGTGTGTTCAGGTACTTGCTTGTCGGGCTTCAGTTCTTGATCTCCATCTCGCTGATCATCTGCGCCACGTTCGTAGGCCTACAGAGAAAGTTTATGCTCAGCCACGACATGGGCTTCGACCGTGAGGAACTCCTCACCACCAATGTCAACCGTACTGTCGGCAAATCCGCTGAGGCAATTCGCTCCAAACTGATGGAAGACCCTCAGATCAAGGACATCTCCTGGGCTGACGGAGACCTTGTGCAGCCGAGCCGTATGGGCTGGGGCAGAATGTACAAGGGCGAGCAGATCAGCTTCCAGTGCTATCCTGTCGCTTGGAACTTCCTGCAGTTCATGGGCATTCCTGTCATTGAGGGACGTGATTTCACCCAGTCCGATGAGCAGTGCGAGAACGGAGTGTTCATATTCAATGAGACCGCCAAGAACAAGTTCGGCTTCGCCTTGAATGAACAAATGCCGGGGCACATGGATGAAGGTGATGCGGAGGTCGTCGGCTTCTGCCGTGACTTCAACTTCACATCACTGAAAAATGACGTGTCGCCTTTGGCCTTGTACATATTCGGAAAGCATCCGTGGAGGCCGCTCACAACGCTTCTTGTGCGTACCGAGAAAAACGCCGACATCCCGGCAATCATGAAGAAGATTGCAGCCACGGTTTCTGAAATCGACCCTACTGTCAGCCCGGATGACGTTGATGTCCAGCTCTTTGACAAGAAACTTCAGGGGCAGTACGAGACCGAGACCAACTTCTCCCGCCTCATCACCCTCTTCACCCTGCTTGCGATCATCATCTCGCTGATGGGTGTCTTCGGACTGGTGATGTTCGAGACTGAATATCGCCGCAAGGAGATAGGTATAAGGCGTGTGAACGGAGCCACGATAGGGGAGATCCTCAAGATGTTCAACATCGAGTTCGCGAGGATCGTGCTGGTCTGCTTCGTGCTCGCCACGCCTCTGTCCTGGTGGATAGTGAACCGTTACCTGTCCGGGTTCGCCTACAGGGTGCCGATTTACATCTGGGTGTTCGCTCTGGCTCTTGTAGCCGTGCTGCTCATCACGGCTTTGGTCGTCACCGGACGCTGCTACCGGGCCGCCACGGAAAACCCAAGCATCACGCTGAAGAAAGAATAGCCCTGACAAGACAGAATGCGGTGCTTGAATATAAATTTTGAAAAATCAACACATTAGAAAAACTTTTTTCCAATGAATATAAAGGAGCGGCTCGCTATTTGCGGGTCGTTCCTTTTTGTTAACCGACGGGACGCTCCCGGTTTGCGATCGGGCATATTCCCGTCATATTCAACCACATAATTTATGAAGCGTTCAACAATTCTTATCGCCATCGCTCTGGCCGCAGCGGCCTTGACGGCATCGTTTCAGAACTGCTTTGCCTGCACAGGCATCACCCTCAAAGCCAAAGACGGAACCACGGTCGTGGCCCGCACGATCGAGTGGGCCGCATCAGACAATGACTGTCGTTGGGTTGTCGTGCCACGCGGCCACACTTGGAAATCTTTCATCCCCGGCGGCGGGACGGGACGATCATTCACCAATGAATATGGCTACGTGGGCGTGGCCGTGGTCCAGGACGAGCTGATGATGGAGGGAATGAACGAGAAAGGCCTTTCCGCCGGCCTCTTCTATTTCCCGGACTACGGAAAGTACGAGGAATATTCAGAAGCGAATTTCGAGACGAATATCTCTGACTTCCAGCTTGTTTCCTATATCCTTGGCCGATGCGCGACAGTCGATGGGGTCAAGGCCGAGATCGCGAAGGTGCATATTCATGGATTCGACCCTCGCTCCTCGACCGTGCATTGGCGGTTCGCTGAGCCGTCCGGCCGCCAGATAGTGCTGGAGATCATTGACGGGAAGTGCGTTTTCTACGAGAACACTCTCGGCGTGCTGACCAACTCTCCGTCGTTCGACTGGCAGCTCACCAATCTAAACAACTACGTCAACCTGCTGCCGGGACGCACCGAACCTCACACGCTCGGGAATATGTCCCTGTCGTCTTTCGGAGGAGGAAGCGCCATGTTGGGGCTGCCTGGAGACTTCACCCCGCCTTCAAGGTTTGTCCGCGCGGCTTTCTTCCAGAACACCGCACCCGTCAAGCCGAACGCCGAGGGATCCGTGTTCACAGCCTTCCATATTCTTGGAGCGATGGAGATTCCGGTCGGGGCGCAGTTCGCGCAGGGGCAGGAGCCGGCTGACATTCCGAGCGCCACACAGTGCACTTGTGTCACTGACATGTCAGGTCTCCGGTTCTACTGGCGCTCGATGTACGATGGAGGCATCAGATGCATTGATCTAAAGGAGATTAACTTCAAAAAAGTAGGCCTGAGATCCGAGCCGCTCATCCCTGCCAAGAAGGAATTTGTTCATTATATTAAATTTTAATTATTAAAATTGCGAACATGGCATTTCAGGCACGTTTTTAGCATTTGGAATATTTGTTTGTTGATTTTTAAATATTTATCAATACTATGATTTCAGAGAAACTTGTTAAGGCTTTCAACGATCAGATTGTCGCTGAGCTTTGGTCTTCAAATCTTTATCTTCAGATGGCTTTCTACCTTAAGAAAGAAGGATGGAACGGCTCCGCAAACTGGATGCTCAAGCAGGCTGACGAGGAGAAGGAGCACGCTCTCAAACTCGCTGACTATGCCATCAAGCGTGGCGGTGAGGTAAAGGTCGGAATGATCGATGTCGTTCCTGACGGTTGGGGATCACTTCAGGATGTGTTCGAGCACGTTTATGAGCACGAGTGCAACGTTTCCAAACTGATTGATGACCTCGCCGGTGTGGCTGAGGCGGAGAACGACAGGGCCACAAGAGAATTCCTGGACTGGTTCATCCGTGAGCAGGTCGAGGAAGAGGACACTGCCTTGTCAATCGTCGAGAGGCTCAAGAAGGCCGGTGAGGCCGGAGCGTTCTTCGTTGACGCCGAGCTAGCGAAGAGGTAGTTCTTTTTTACGATGAAAACTTCAGAAAGGGGTTGACCGGGATTCCGGCCGACCCCTTTTTCTTGTTTTTTAAGGTTAAAATGGATAAATTTGCAAGATTAAAATGTTATAATAGTAAAGAGATAATATTTATGTCACGTTTTCTTGATCCGCCGAAGGCGGGCAAACCATTGGCGGAGGATAAGGTGGACAAAACCTACAAGGCGATGCGCACCAAGGTCTTTCTGGGTGCGTTTTTCGGCTATGCCGCTTATTATCTGGTGCGTAAGAACCTGTCTCTGGCAGCTCCCGACATGATCCATGACGGGATTCTGGACGCGGGCAAGGTCGGACTTGCGATGTCCGCGGTCTCGATCGCGTATGCCTTCTCGAAATTCATCATGGGCAGTGTCTCGGACAGGTCTGACGCAAGGAAATTCCTCTGTGTCGGCCTTGTGCTTTCGGCTCTGACCATGATTCTCACCGGCGTGATCCCTTTCGGAACGAACACAGCGGTGAACACCGCCATCATATTCACACTCATGCTGATCGTGGGATGGCTGAGCGGTTTCGGATGGCCTCCTTGCGGCAGGATAATGGCGCATTGGTTCAGCCAGAACGAACGAAGCTTCAAAATGAGTGTGTGGAACGTCTCGCACACCATCGGAAGCTTCTCGCTTGGTTTCCTCGCCATCGCCGGTGTGATGATTTTTGACGCTTGCGGAGTGGCGCAAAGCTGGAGGGGAGACTTTGTGTTCCCTGCTGTCGTGGCACTTCTTATCGCTGTATTCTGCTGGTGGGCAATCCGTGACACGCCTGAGTCATGCGGCCTTCCGTCCGTCCAGGACTGGAGGAAGGATTGGTCCGGTGTCAAGTCCAAGGGCGCCGCTGACGAGAAGCTACCGTTCAAGACCCTGTTCGTGGACTATGTGTTCAAGAACAAACTCCTGTGGATTGTCGCTATCTCCAATGTGGCCGTCTATATGGTACGCTACGGCATCGGTGACTGGGCTCCGACCTATCTTCAGGAAAAGGAGATAATGACCGCCGCCGAGAGCAAGATCGCTTTCTCTGTGCACAACATTGTCGGCGCCGTCGGCACTCTTGCCTGCGGATGGGCCACTTCCAAGATATTCAAAGGCCGCTGCGCTCCTATGAACGTGATCTGCATGTTCTTCTGTCTGCTCGGTGTCCTTCTTTACTGGATGGTAGGCTCCGGTGTCATCGCCGCGTCTCCGGCATTGCAGAAGACTTTGATCTACATTGCTTTGTGCCTTATCGGCTTCTTCATCTACGGCCCTGTGGCCCTGACCGGAGTGCAGGCGTTGAATCTCGTGCCTAAGAACGCCGCCGGCACCGCCGCGGGATTCGTGGGCCTGTTCGGCTACCTCCTTGGTGACGCTGTCTGCTCGAAAATCCTTGTCGGTGGAATCGCCGTAGGCAGCTCCTGGGACACCGCAATGCTCTCCGTCGCTGTCGGTGCCCTGATCGGAGTGTTCCTCTGCGCCCTTCTGATAAAGAGCGAGAGAAACCTGGCGAAATCCAACGCTTAGCGTTTTTGCTAAACTTGACGTTTAACAAAGAATCTGTTTTTATTCATTTAAACAGTTCCTAAACTGGAATATTCAAATATGAAAAAGAACCACTTTTGCAAATTATTGACATCCATTCTTTTGGGTGTTTTGGGATGCGTGACTTTGGTCCAATGTGGCGGATCCGGTGGCGAGACTCCCGCGGCTGATGAATTTGATGTCAGCTTTGTCCTTCCGAGCAGGATAGAGGCCGCTCCGGAAGGCCTGATCGATTTCGTGGTAAAAGACGGCAAGGCACCGCTTCAAAGCGATGTCTTTATGATGACCGCTTCTGATGGAATCTCTTTCAATTGCAACATCGAGAGCGTGTCAGCCGACAAGTTTTCCGTCAGGCTGTACAAGGCAGCCACTTCGGGCTCCTATCAGGTTTTCCTTAAGCGTGGACAGCGGAAAAAATCTTGCGGAACCACAACCTTAAGCATTGTCAAGGCAATTGATTTCACTCCTGACAAAAGCACAACTGTCTGGGGCGTTGTCACTTGCGGCGAGAAAGGCGTTCCTGATGTCGTGGTTTCCGATGGTGTGCTTGTGACCAAGACTGACAGTAAGGGAATATACCAGCTTCCGTCCGCCAAGAAATGGAACTATGTGTTCATCTCTGTTCCAAGTGGTTACGAAGTGCCTTCCAAGGGTGTACTGCCTCAGTTCCACGCATATCTGGGCGCTGACGCGTCGAGTGTCGAAAGGCAGGACTTTGAGTTGACCTATGTCGGAGACCAGAGCAAGCACAAGATGCTTTTCCTTGGTGATATGCATCTTGCGAACAGGACTAATGACAAATCTCAGTTCGCGGTGTTCGCAAAGGATTTCAATTCCTACCGGAACAGCCATAAGTCCGAGAAGATATATGCGATGACTCTTGGAGATATGACCTGGGATATCTATTGGTACACCAGAAACTACACATTCCCTGAGTACCTTGATGAGATCAACGGACAGGTCAGCGGCATCCAGATTTTCCACACTATGGGCAACCACGACAATGACTACGAACTCAAAGGCTCCATCAAAATATATGGCGCTGACTATGATGCGTCCGCACGTTATGTCAGGGATATCGCTCCGACATATTATTCATTCAACATAGGCAAGGTTCACTATGTCGTGCTTGATGACATTGACTGCTCGAAATATGTTGGAGGCAACAGGGATTATGTCAAGACTTTCACGTCTGAGCAGCTTGAGTGGCTGGAGAAAGACTTGAAGTATGTGGACAAGTCCACACCACTTATCCTTACGACCCACGCTCAGATATTCAGCCCTATCGCAGGTGACACCTACAAGACTGCGGTCGGCAGTGTGTCACAGTTGTTTGATATCCTGAAAGGCTATAAGGTGCATTTTGTCACAGGACACACGCACGTGATCTACAACATCAATCCTACGGAATCTTCTAAGTTCGGAGCCGAGAATTTCTACGAGCATAACGCCGGCTCCATCTGTGGATCGTGGTGGTGGTCAGGCAGTCTGACACCGGGTGTTTATCTTGGCACGGACGGCTCTCCTGCCGGCTACAGCATCTGGGACATCAATGGAACCGATTTCCAATGGAAGTTCAAGGCTACCGCCTGGGATGAGAACTATCAGTTCAGGTCCTACGATCTTAATAAGGTACGCTTCTCCTACGATGATGTTCCGAATATGTCAGCCAGCCTGAAGTCAGAGTTTGCTAAATATGTTGATGCATATTCCGGAACAGAGAAGAATGTTGTCCTGCTTAACATCTGGAACTGGAACTCGAATTGGAAACTGAGTGTCACGGATGAGAAAGGGAATGAACTGAAATGGACAAGAACTTCCGCTTATGATCCGGTGCACATTGCCGCTCTCACCGTCAAGAGGTTCAACGGAGCGTCAAGCAAACCGAATTTCATCACCGAGAAATGGCATCATTTCTTCAAGGTGACGGCACCGGACGCTGACACAGATCTTACCATCAAGGTCACGGACGAGTTCGGAAACGTCTATACCGAGAATATGGCGCGTCCTAAGGCGTTCAGCCTGGACGATTTCAAGAAATAATCAAACGTCAAGTTTTATAAAACACTAACTAAATCATCAATTCTTATGAGAGTAATCAAATCAATTGCTGCCTCTCTGATTCTTGCGTTGACCTGCCTTACGGCGGCCTTCGCCCAGAACCAGAGGTCGGTGTCGGGAAAGGTTCTCGACGCTGCACAGCAACCTCTTGTCGGAGTCGCTGTCCTTGTTGAAGGAACCAACAACGGCACGATGACATCCGATGACGGAAGCTTTTCTTTGATGGTACCCGCAGGGAATGTGACACTTGAGGTTACGTCCCTTGGTTATGTCACAAGAAAAGTCTCCGTTCCTTCAACCAGATCCACCGTGTCGATCGTCCTTGAGGAGGATAATCTGACATTGAACGAGACTGTAGTTGTAGGTTATGGTACCCAGAAAAAGGTAAACCTGACCGGAGCGATCACGACCGTAAGCCCTAAGGAACTGGAGAACAGGACATCCCATTCGCTTACGAATATGCTTCAAGGTGCGGTGCCGGGTTTGAATATATCCACTTCCTCCGGTAACCCTGGAAGTTCGGGATCCATCAACATCAGAGGTATCACCTCAATCAATAGCGCTTCCCCTATCGTTGTCATTGATGGCGCTATCGGTGACTTGAGCCGTGTGAACTCCAACGATGTCGCAAGCATTTCTGTCATCAAGGATGCTGCCGCCGCGGCGATTTACGGAGCACGCGCCGCCTACGGTGTGATTCTCATCACGACCAAGAGCGGTGAGTCAAAGGATGGCAAGGCTACCGTAAGGTACAGCGGCAGATGGGGCTGGGAGGCTCCTACCACATCCACGGACTATGAGGACCGTGGTTACTGGTCTGTTTACACTATCGACAAGTTCTGGATAGCTGACGCCGGAAAGAAATACACAACCTACACGGACGCTGATATGATGCAGCTTCTCGCCCGTGTCAACGATAAGACCGAGAACCCTGACCGTCCTTGGATTGTCGAGGATGTCCGCAACGGAAAGAAGCAGTGGGTTTATTACTGCAACACTGACTGGTATCACGAACTTTATCGTGACGAGCATCCTGTACAGCAGCAGAGTGTTTCCATAAGTGGCGGAAACAAGGATGTGAAGTACTATCTCTCAGGTGCTTACGATCGTCAGGAAGGTATCATCAACATCAATCCGGATGTATATAACAAGTATAACCTCCGCTCGAAGATCGATTTCAAGATCAATAAGTATATGAGGGTGTCCAACAACACTTCATTCTTCAGCTCACGTTACACCTTCCCAGGGGGAGATGATGTTCAGGATTCGTTCTCATACGCTTCACGTCACGCTCTTGCGGCATTTCCTCTTACCAATCCGGATGGCTCGTTCACTTATGGAACACCTATGATCTCCGGTAACTATAACATCGCCAACGGACGTCATATTATGTTCTCCATCGGTGATTATAACGTTGAGCGCAAGACCGACTTTTCGAATATGACGGAATTGAAGATCACCCCTATCAAGCAGGTGACTGTGACCGCCAATTTCACTTACAGAATCTATCAGAACAGAAATTCCTACAGGCAGGTCAAGATGCCTTATCGCAGATATCCTGACTCCGAGATGGAATATTACGAGACCGGAGCCGGTGAGGACCACTTGAAAGAGAGTGTCGGAACCAGCCAGTACTATGCTTACAATGTTTATGCGTCTTATGAGGACACATTCAACAATGCTCATCATCTCAGCGCGGTTGTCGGTACCAACATCGAGGACTGGAACAGCAAGAGTATCGGCGCGACAGGTAAGAACCTGCTTTCCGAGGATCTGTCCGATCTCAATCTTGTCGGTCCGAACAGTGATGGTGACATCCTGACGACAGTCTCCGGAGGTTTCAACGATTACGCTCTCGTCGGCTTCTTCGGACGTGTCAACTATGACTACAAGGGCAAGTACCTGTTCGAGGTTTCCGGACGTTATGATGGAACCTCGCGTTTCGCTCCTGGACACAGATGGGGTTTCTTCCCGTCAGCCTCAGCCGGTTGGAGAATCAGCGAGGAACCATTCTTCGAGGGTGCCAAGAGCACAATGAACTATCTCAAGCTCAGAGCCTCTGTCGGAAGCATCGGTAACCAGAATGTGAAGGCCAGCAACGGTGGCTATTACACTTACCTCAGACAGATCGAGAACAAGACGTTCTCCGGTGACAACGCGTTCTCTTTCGGTGAGGGAACAACCCTCCCTAAATATTCAACGATCTCGGCTCCGAACGCTTCTGACCTTACTTGGGAGACAGCGATTCAGTACAATCTTGGATTGGACGCCGCTATGTTCGATTCACGCCTTGATTTCACGGCTGAGGCCTACATCAGGGACACCAAGGATATGCTTACCGCAGGAAAGCAGCTTCCTGGCGTGTATGGCGCTTCCGTTCCAAGAATGAACGCCGCTGACCTGAGAACTTATGGCTACGAGCTTTCTCTTGGCTGGAGGGATCAGATCCGGGTTCTCGGCAAGCCTTTCAACTATAATGTAAGGGCCACCTTGAGTGATTACAGGTCTTACATAACCAAGTTTGACAACAAGGACAAGATCCTGTCCAACTATTATGAGGGACAGCGTCTTGGTGATATCTGGGGCTTTGAGGTCGATGGTTTGTTCAAGACAGATGAGGAGGCACAGGAATATACAAAGAATGTTCTTGATTGCAGCATCATCAACGGCCGTATGACCGGTGGCTTCCTTGCGGGTGACCTGAAATATGTTGACCTTGATGGAGACCACAAACTCACAATCGGTGACAACACCGTTGACAACCCTGGAGACCAGAAGATTCTTGGAAACTCCCTTGCCAGCCTCCAGTATGGTTTCACATTGGGATTTGACTGGATGGGCTTCGATTTCTCCGCCTTCTTCCAGGGAACCGGAAACCACTATTGGTATCCTGCCGGAATGAATATGTCATTCTGGGGACCGTACTCATATTCATACGTCTCCTTCCTTCCGAAGGATTTCCTTGACAACTGCTGGGCGGAGGATAATCCGGACGCTTATTTTCCAAGGCCGCGTTCATATTCCGCGACTGGTGGTGAGCTGAGCAAAGTCAACAGCCGTTACCTTCAGAACATCCGCTATCTCAGATTGAAGAACCTGACCTTCGGCTATACCGTTCCTGGTTTCATAACCAAGAAGATAGGGCTGGACAAAGTCCGTGTTTACTTCTCGGGTGAGAACCTTGCCTATTGGTCACCTTTGGCCAAGCATTCCAAGTACATAGATCCAGAGTCCGCTTTCAGAAGAAAGACCGGGTCTAACGACGCGAGGGATCATATGGCCTATCCTTGGCAGAAGACAATGATGTTCGGTATTGACATTACATTCTAAAATCACTGTTGCAATGAAAAAAATCACAATAATATTAGCCGCTCTCGCTATGTTCGGGCTGTCTTCCTGTGACCTTCTGGACAAGACTCCGAAGGACACGATGGCTCCTGAGAACTATTTCCGTAACGAGACCGACCTGAGACTGTTCTCTGATGAGTTCTACCTTAAGATTCTTGACAAGTCTCCGTTTGACCAGCAGAGTGATCATTACATCAACAACAACCTGTCCAATGAGCTTCACGGAGGTAATTTCCGCGTTGTCCCTTCAACCGGAGGCGGCTGGAGCTGGACCGTGTTGCGTAAGATAAACACGTTGCTTGGTCACATTGACAACTGTTCTGACGAGGCCGCTGTCGCCAAGTATTCAGGTGTCGCCAGATTCTTCAGGGCATACTTCTATTATAACAAAGTGAAGCGTTTCGGTGACGTTCCGTGGATAGATGTCGAGCTCGGATCCTCTGACGAGGCTCTGTACAACCCGAGGGATTCCAGAGAACTTGTGATGTCCAAAATGCTTGAGGACATCGATTTCGCCATTGAGAACCTTCCTGCCGATGTCAGCGTGTACCGTGTCAACAAGTGGTCCGCTTTGATGCTCAAGGCAAAATTCTGTCTATATGAGGGAACTTACAGGAAATATCATAACCTCCAGCTTGAAGGTAACGATGCCAACTTCTATCTGACGAAGGCCGCCGAGGCCGCCAAGCAGATTATGGATGGCGGCAAGTACAAGCTTGCAAGCGACTATCGGGCATTGTTCGCCAATGTGGACGCAGATCAGAATGAGTTCATCCTTGCCATCAAGAATGACAGAAGTCTGAACGTAAGAAACAATTCCTGCGCTTTCGCCACGATGCCGACTCAGGGTTGCCCAGGTCTTACCAAGAAGTTCGTTGACAGCTTCCTTATGAAGGATGGTACCCGTTTTACGGACAAGGCCGGATGGCAGACACTTCAGTATAAAGAAGAGGTTGCTGACAGAGATCCACGTCTTGCTTACTGCACCGTGACCCCAGGCTTCAAGCGTCCTGGCGCGACTGTGGTTCTTGCTCCGGATTTCGGAAGCAGCTCTACAGGATTCCAGATTTCCAAATATCTTATGGATGTGAATCTGCCTGATGTCTATAGGGTTACGATGTCGTACAACGATATGCCGGTATTCAGGTATGGTGAGACTCTCCTTATCTATGCCGAGGCTTTGGCTGAACTTGGAACAATCACTCAAAATGACCTTGACATCTCCGTCAATCTCCTAAGAGACAGAGTCAAGATGCCTCATCTTGACCTTCAGGCGGCCAATGCCAATCCTGACTGGTACCTTAAGTCTGAGCAGTATGGTTACAGAAATGTGGCCAGCGGCGGTAACGAGGGTATCATCCTTGAGATCCGCAGGGAGCGTTCTGTCGAGCTTGCCCAGGAAGGACATCGTTGGGACGATCTGATGAGATGGAAGGAAGGCAAATGCATCGAGCAGGAGATGTACGGAATGTACTTCCCTGGTCCTGGCGAGTATGACCTGACTGGAGACAATGTCGCTGATGTCTGTCTCTACGAGGGTGACACCAAACCAAGCTCATCTGTGAAGAATATTGTTTTCCTTAAGATAGGCGACAAGCAGGGTGTCCTTCTCTCTGATGGAAACAAAGGCTATGTTGACCCTCAGCAGGGACTTCAGCACATCTTTGATGAGAACAGGGACTATCTTTACCCTATTCCTACCAATGAGCGCACTTTGAACCCGAGCCTTGTACAGAACCCTGGTTGGGTGGATGGTTCGAGTGATGATGAGGAGTAGACAACCAAATAAAGTTTGACATTATGAAATTTATTAATAGAATATTCTTTGCCATCATTGCCCTTGTGTCAACATCATTGGTGTTTACAGGGTGCAAGGACGACGAACTGGATGTCGCCAAGGCCGTAATGGCGAGCGCCACATCCTTGACTTTCGATGGTCAGGGTGCTCCTGAGCAGATAATCACGGTCTATTCGGACAAGACGTGGACCGCTGACGTTCCGGAGTGGGTGACCATCTATCCTACAACCGGCAGCGGAACGACAGATGTGACTGTAACTGTCAGCGACAACGTCCGTGGCGGTTCTCTTGACAACCCTCGTAAGGCGGAGTTGGTCTTCCACGGCAACACACTCGCAAGCCGTTCAACTGTCATTGTCCAGCAGAATGGTGACAAATTCCGCGATGTCGCTGAGGTGACTGTCTCACAGGCTTCTGAACTGGATGATGAGTCGGTTGTGATCATCAAGACATCTCAGGTCACAGCACTTACAACGAAGGGCTTCATTGTCTCAGACGGCTCAAAGGCTATCTATGTTCTTTCTACGGAAGATGTCAGGATCGGTGACAACGCCGAGATTTGGGGTACCAAGGAGTCCGAGAACAAGCTTCCTGTCATCTCTGTATGTGACAAACTTATCCTGTCCGAGAACTCCACAGTTGTCTATCCTGAAGCTGCTGACATCACGGGAGCTCTTGACACATACACGTCATCCTCAAGGGAATACATCAAAGTCAGCGGAAACCTTAAAGGCAACAACCTCACTGTCGAGGGAGCCGAGATGCGTGTGAACATTCTTGACGCTCCGGCAAGTCTTGAGGTGGCCAAACTCAACAACCACAATGTTGTTGTCTATGGCTATTTCGCTGGTGTGGCCGCACCTGTTGTCAATGTCAATGCGGTAAGCTTCGAAGACAATGGCGCAGCCGCCGGCACTGGCAAACTGCCTGTCAAGTGGTCACTTGGAACGAGCGACATCAACTTCAAGGAAACCTTCCCTAAGGAAGGCAAGGTTATGCCTGTCGAGAACGAGGGCTACATTGAATATGTTCCTTTCGATCTTGAGAATACCAACAGCAACAGCAAGTACAAGCTTGATGTAAGTGCAAACAATCCGCGTGTTACTGGTCCTTGGCCTGGAGATTACTGGTATTTCTGCACCAATGCGTCGGCTAAGGCAGGCGATGCTGTGACAATCTCCTTCGAGGCCAGGACATCCGCCACAGGACACAAGTTCTGGAGGCTTGAATATCTTGACGGCACGGAATGGAAGGTGGCCGGAACTCCGCTCACGACAAATGAGCCTGGTGAAGAAATCGTCTATACCCACGCAATGAACGCCGACGGCAGCACGAATATCTTTGTCAACACCACTGTCACCTATCAGAACGCGACGGCTACAAACGAGTTCCGCTTTGTCTGCGCCGCGAACTGGCAGGCCAAGGGCGGCAAGCTCGCGGCCAGAAACGGTGGCTCAGCCCGTCTTTCCGTGACGGATCCTAACGATCCGGACAAGCAGCCTACCATCAAGAAGGGCGAGAGCGCATCCGGTGTGATTTTCGAGGATGACTTCAGCTGGCTCCAGCAGTATGTTGACGCTGCCGGTGAAGGAAAAGTCGGTGACACGGTCGGTAAGAATGACAAGAGCGCGGCGGCTCCGAACATCTATGGAACAGCTGACTGGCAGACAGCATTGCTTGCTGATTTGGCGACAAGAGGTTATGAGGATATGTGCCCAGCGGAGAAGGTTGTGTACTTGCAGCCACAATACCTTAAGTTTGGTAGGACAGGTGGACATAACACATCAATCCGCCTTCCTAAGCTTGATCTTGCCGGTACCTCAAATATAGAGCTTGAGTTTGATTGGGCTGCGATGGCACAAGGCTCCGGCACTATTGATGACACCAAACTTGTCGTTGTCGTCGAAGGTGACGGACAGTTCGGCAACGGAACAAAGTATAGTGACCTGCTTGAGAATAACCAGCCTAATGATCAGATGTTCTGGACACATTCTTCAGTCAAGATCAATGGCGCCTCATCAAACACCAGACTTGTGATTGTTATGTACCGTGTCCTCAAGACAGATTCTGCCGGCAATTACACCGGAGAGTACAATTACAACGTCGGTGGAGCCGGTCGTTTCTTCCTTGATAACATCAAGATTTCCAAGTAACATCAGGTAATCCCTATAATGAAAAGCGCTCCCGGAATCATTCTGGGAGCGCTTTTGTGCATTTCAATAGTGTAATTAACGTCCTACATATGGACGTTAATTACCGAATTGTTTCGATCTGTTCCTTGGAAAGCTTGGTGTACAGCTCAATCTGTTCAATCGGCATACCACCGCTAAGCAGTGCCTTGGCTACTTCGAGTCTGCCTCTGATCTCTCCTTCGGCAACACCTTCAGCCTTTCCTTCTGCTTTACCTTCAGCTTTACCTTGGGTCTTTCCTTCAGCTAAGCCTTTGGCCAATCCATCGGCCAAACCTTTAGCCAAACCTTTAGCCATACCGTCAGCCATCCCCTTTGCTTCTCCGTCGGCGTACCCCGCCTCGAAGCCCTTGCGCTCGGCGAATTCCCTCTGCGCCAGAATGTCCCTCTCGTTC
>CAVBMN010000032.1:0-22629 GCA_963596515.1 bacterium | reverse complement strand
GAGGGGGTAGTGGGCGCAAGCCCGTGTGAGTTCGACTCTCACCTACCGCACGAAAGACCTGACGGATTCCGCCGGGTCTTTTTCGTATTCCACGATTTTTTTCATTATGTTTGTGAATATGTTAAAGAAGATATTCATACTTGGCGCGTTGCTGGGAGCCGCTGCCTTGGCTTCCGGACAGGAGGCAGGAGTTCGGGAAGAGACGAATGTCCAGCGGCTGGACGCTGAGTTCGTGAGCGAATACATCACTCCGACACGGATTATGCTTTCCAGAGGCGGAGTGGCCGGGGCAAAGAACCTTCTGAGGCCGTATTGCGGACAAGTCTCCACCAACGAGCCGAACGTGTGCATATTCAAAAACGGGAATGACGGTAAGAGTTCCGTTCTGCTGGACTTCGGTAAGGAGATCCAGGGCGGCATCCAGATAGTAAGGGCTATGTCCGGAGACAAGGCCGCGGCGCGTTTCCGCGTCTGCTTAGGTGAGTCGGTGAGCGAGGCTCTCAGCAGTGTGGACGAGGCAGGCACAACCGCGACCAATGAGCACTCCGTCAGGGACTTCGAAATTTCTGTTCCTTGGCTTGGCACCGCTGAATATGGCAACACCGGTTTCCGTTTTGTCCGCCTCGATCTGATTGGTGAGGACGCTGAGGCCTTGCTGGTCGCGGTCAGAGCCATCTCCCGCTACCGTGACATCCCTTATGTCGGCAGCTTCAAATGCAGCGACGACAGGCTGAACCAGATCTGGCAGACAGGAGCCTACACTGTTCATCTGAATATGCAGGAATATCTTTGGGACGGCATCAAAAGAGACCGCCTTGTCTGGATCGGGGATATGCACCCGGAGGTGATGGCCGTGAACACGGTGTTCGGCAACCACAAAGTAGTACAGAAGAGTCTCGACTATGTGCGCAACAGCACCCCACCAACTGCTTGGATGAACGGAATATGCTCATATTCCCTGTGGTGGATCATCATCCAGCACCATCTTTATGAATATTACGGTGACCTTGCGTATTTGAGGGAACAGCATCAGTACCTGGCCGATCTTCTGCACACGGTGATGGCCAACTTTGACGGTTCAAAAGAGAATTTCAAGGATGGACGGTTCATCGACTGGCCTACGTCGGAGAAACCGGAAGCCATTCACGCAGGACTTCAGGCTCTTTCCGTAAGGGCTATGGAGGCTGGTGCCGATATGGCCGGATGGTTGGGTGACGGCAAACTGAAAGAAGAGTGCTTGTCCGCCGCCTCGAAACTGCGTGAGTACAGGCCATCAGTCACCTCCGGCAAGCAGGCTGCCGCTCTTCTTTATCTTGAGGATATGGCGGACGCTGACGAGACCCGTGACGTGATTCTGGCCGGCGGGGCTAATGGATTCTCATCGTTTATGGGTTACTATATGCTTGAGGCTTTGGCCAAGAGCGGAGACTACGATGAGGCTATGAAAATGATCTCGGACTATTGGGGCGCGATGCTGGATCTCGGTGCGACAACGTTCTGGGAGGATTTCGACTACTCCAAGGCGGCGGACGCAGGCCGGATTGACGAGATCGTTCCTGAAGGCAAGTACGACATCCACGCCGACGGCGGTGCCTACTGCTATGTCGGTCTGCGTCACAGTTTATGCCACGGATGGGCCTCTGGGCCTACCATCTGGCTGAGTTCGCACGTGCTTGGTGTCGAGCCTGCCGAACCAGGATTCAAGAAGGTCAGGATCAATCCTCATCTCGGTTCTTTGGAATGGGCGGAAGGATCCTATCCTACACCTTATGGTCCGATTACCGTCTCGCACAGGAAAACCGCTGACGGATCGGTCAGGTCGCAGGTTCATCTCCCGAAAGGTGTGAAGCTTGTCAAATAGGTGACGTTTTGTCGGTTACGTAAAAATAAAGCCCGGCGGAATTCCGCCGGGCTTATTCATATTCATTGGATTCGTGATTACTTGTAGTACTCAGCGAACTCGATGTCCTTGGTGGCCTTCTCTGCGAGAGCCTTGTCCTTCTTGGCTACAGAGTCGAGGTTCGCCTTAACCTGGTCGAAGTTGCCCTGACGGGCGGCGATGATGGCTCTGAGGTAGTCAACCTTGGCATCCTTGCAGTGAGCTGCCTTGGAAGCCTTGTCAAGCTGATTTGTGAGGATGTAGGCAAGAACTGTGTTGTGGCAGCAGCCCTTTACGTCCTGAAGATCCTGAACGGCCTTCTCGTAGTCGCCGGTGAGGATGTCGATGACACCGAGGTTAGCCTTGGCGGCGTTGGTGCCGGCCTTCTTGAAGTTCTTGGTAGCTGTCTCATAGTCACCGTTGCGGAGGGCGATCACGCCAAGAGCGTTGGTGAGGTCAGAATCCTTGGTCTCAACGGCCGCGAAAGCCTTCTCTGCCTTCTTTACGTCACCGGCGTTGAGATAAGCTACACCGAGGTTGAACCTTGCCTTGTCGCTGTCGTACTTGTTGATGGCCTTGTTGTAGAGCTTAACCTTGCTGTCAAGATCCTTGGAAAGGGTGGCGGCGTGCAGGAGGGCCGGCTCATCGAGAATGTCGATGTTGCTGTCAACCAGCTCCATAAGCTCGTCGGCGGTGTAGTTCTTGAACTCTACGTTGGCGATGAACCTTGCGCGGCGGAGCTCAGGGAGGACACCACTCTTAAGCTCAGTGTAAACAGATGACATATTCTTGATCTCGCTCTCACGGACAGCAGGATCGCTGTACATAGAGAGGACGCGGAGGATAAGGTCTTTGTCCTCGATGTCAGAGTTCTGGACGAGCTCCTGGAAGCCTTCCCAGTCCTGACCGATGCTCTTTACCTCAGGATCAGCGACATCTTTGCCCTTCATCACCTTGTCCCAAGCCTTGTCGGCTGATTTTGAACGTCTCTCTGAAAGGGTGTTGTTGAGCTTCTCGCCACCGTCAGGTGAAGCGTAAGCGACAACCTCTGTGCCCACGAGGGTCTTTCTCTCATTGGCCTTGATCTCCTCAAGAGCACTCTGGAAATCCTTGATGGACTGTCCCTTAAGCTGCTTTGACTGAACATCGGCGGAGTTGATGTTGTAAAGGATCTGGCCTTCGGCGGTCTGCTGGAGGACAGCCTGGTAACCGTCAGCCTTGTAAGGAACCTGACCGGCGCCCTTTACAAGCATATAGGTGGTGTTCACACCGTCAGCGACCTTCTTTACAGGAAGCTTGTAGGACTTTGCCTTGTACTTCACGATGCCACGGAGCTCAAGGTGAGACTGCTCCATACCCTCAACATAGTTGAAGTGAACCTTCTCGGTTACGGTGCCGCCGGCTTTGGCGACAACCTTGTAGTTGTCCTTCACTTTCTCGCCCTGATACATAAACGGGGTCATCTTGGCCTCACCACCGTCGTAAACGAGTACAGGGGTGACCTCAAGAATGGCCTTCGGATGGAAGTACTTCTCAGGGTAGGTCACAGTGACAGTCGCGTCGATGTTGCCAGCGACACACTCCAGAACCGCAGGGTCGCATTTTACGACCACATTGTCAGCGAGTTCAGCCATTTTCTCGGCTGAAGAGCAGGCGACCGCAGCCATTCCGATGAGGGCCGCGGAGAAAATTTTGAGTGTCTTTTTCATATAACTAATGATTAAAGATTGCATATCAATGCCTCTAACAAATGTACAAAGATAATTATTATTTTGTTAACTTTGCCAAACTGTGAGCAAATACTATGGATTCACAAGAACTGCAAAGACTTAAAAACAAATACGACATCATCGGAAATGATGCCGCTCTCAACAGGGCGTTGGAGACAGCCGTCGCCGTCGCCCCGACCGACCTGACTGTCCTCGTTACGGGTGAAAGTGGTGTCGGCAAGGAGAATATTCCAAAGATCATCCATCAAAACAGCCGTCGAAAGACAAGCAAATACTTTGCCGTAAACTGTGGAGCGATTCCTGAAGGCACTATAGATTCGGAACTTTTCGGCCACGAGAAGGGGTCTTTCACAGGTGCCATAGAGACAAGAAAGGGCTACTTTGAGGAGGCCGATGGCGGGACCTTGTTCCTTGACGAGATCGGAGAGTTGCCTTTGTCTTCTCAGGCCAAGCTCCTGAGGGTGCTTCAGAGCGGCGAGTTCATCAAGGTCGGTTCCTCCAAGGTCCAGAAGACGGACGTGAGGGTCATCGCGGCCACGAATGTGAACCTGCTCTATGCCGTCGGCAAGGGCAAGTTCAGGGAAGATCTTTACTATAGGCTCAACGCCATTCAGATCAAGATGCCGGCGCTTCGCGAGCGCAAGGAGGACATCTACCTGTTGTTCAGGAAATTCACATCGGATTTCTCGGAAAAGTACGGAATGGGAAAGGTGTCGCTTGCCAACGACGCGATCGACCTGCTTATAAACTACCGCTGGCCCGGAAACATCCGTCAGCTCAAGAATGTCGCTGAGACGGTCACCGCATTGGAGTCCGAGAAACTGACCCGGACTTCGGAGAGGTGTGTGGTTGACGCGCGGACGCTGTCCGGATATATGCCGAAAGAAGAGGCCAGCCTTCTGCCTGTGACGGCCGCCGCTGAGCCGGCGGGGGGACAGATCCCGGATTCCGACAAGCAGATGATCATAAAGGCTATCTTTGATCTCAAGCAGGAGGTTGACCGCCTGAAAGCCAGGCTTGACGCTGTTCCGGACAGCTCTGCTCCGATGAGACCGGCTCTGAGGCCTGCTCCGGAACCGGAAGAGGCTGAATGGCAGGGGGCAGGCACACCTGTCACAAGTGGTGATGTGGGGAAGGTTGTCGATATCAAGGCGGAATCACCTGTCGCGTCGGGCTTGTCGCTGGAGGACACCAAACTACAGATGATTGAGAAAGCCCTTGAGAAGCACGGTGGCAACAGGAAGCTGGCCGCACGGGAACTTGGAACTTCCGAAAGGACACTTTACCGTTGGCTTGACAAATACCAGATAGACACGAAGCCGGGCAAAGCCGGAAGCGAAATTTAGGAATATGCGCGGGACACTGTCCTACGGAAACAGAAGTTTATGAATATGAAGAAGCACCTTATAGTCTTTTCCTTGCTGCTGGCTGTAGTTCTGGCCGGCTGCTCGGTTGTGAGGTACTCGTTTTCCGGAACCTCAATCCAGGCTGATGTCAAGACTGTCACCATTCATTATTTTGAATATAAGGCCCTCAAGGTCAACCCTAATCTGAGCAATGACCTGACAGAGGCGATGAAGGACAAGTTCAGGAAACTGACAAAGCTTGAGCAGGTGGATATGGACGGAGACCTTGAGCTTCAGGGTGAGGTGACCGGCTATGAGGTCAGGGCGGCCGCCGTCACGGCCAATGAGGTCGCGGCGCAGAACCGCTTGACAGTCACCGTGAAATTGAAATTCACCAATAGAAATTATCCGGAGGATGATTTCGAGAAGAGTTTCTCGGCATATTCAGATTACGATTCCACCAATTCTTTGGATGCCGTGGAGTCAACGCTGTGCCAGGAGATTATTGATAAGCTGGTGGAGGATATGTTTAACGCAAGTGTCGCCCAATGGTAGAGGCAGGGAAGAAGACTCTCGGATCCTTGACAATGGACGAGCTGACAGGGGTGATCAATCTTTACCCGTGGTTCGGAGCCGCACGTAAAGAGTTGTGTGTGAGAATGTCCAGGGTCGGAGGAAGCGAATGGGGAAAGGCTCAGTATTCGGAAGCGGCGATGTATGTGGCGTCCCGCACCTTGATTTCCGACATTATGCGTTCCGTCAGGAAGGACGACTATTCCGACAAGGATGTTGAGCGTCTTATTAAGGAATATATCAGGCCGGAAAAGTCGCTTCGACAGGCTCAGCGACCGGAACATTCAGTTTTAGAACAATCACCATCGGTCGCTGAGCCTGTGGTTCGGCAAAGCTCACCAACCATCGAAGCGACAGCTGTGGCAGGCTCAGCGACACCGGAATATTCAAAACCACAAGTGGTTGATTACCGCCGCACGGTACGTGTCGCCGGAGGGGACTTTTTTTCACCGGAGCAATATGCCGCGGTGAGAAAAGACGAGGACAATGTATTCTCCAACTTCAAATCCGAACGCTATGACGAGCCGGAAAGCCGTAATTGGGAAGATCCGGAGTTCGGTTTCTGTACCGAGACATTGGCCGCCATCTATGCTGATCAAGGCTATTTTGTTGAGGCAAAGAAGATTTATTCACGGCTAATCTTGCGATATCCGGAAAAAAGTGCTTACTTTGCATCCCTTATTGAAAAATTGCGACAAGAAAATTAAAATTAAAGAATATGTTTACATTCCTCACAGTTTTTATTGTCATCGCGGCGATACTTCTGACCATCGTCGTGCTGCTTCAGAACGGCAAGGGACAGGGAATGGCCAGTAACTTTACTTCAGCCAACCAGACTCTTGGCGTAAGACAGACCGCTGACATCCTTGAGAAGGTTTCCTGGGGTCTTGTCACATTCATTCTCGTTGTCTCCATCATCACCTCTTTCACGACCAGAACCACCGTTTCCGGCGTTGACGTGACCGAGAAGATCGAGAACTCAGCCGCTCAGCCAGAATTCCCTTCAGCGCCTGTTCAGCAGGCCAATCCTGCTCAGGAAGCTCCTGCGACCGAGACTCCTGCCGAGTAACTGACATTTTGTCAGCCTTCGGGCTGTGGAACATAATTTGACTTTAAGCCGTTTGGTCTTCGGACCGGACGGCTTTTTGAATGCCGTCACGTGAACCGGCGCGGGCCGCGAGCGGAAGTGTCCTAAGACTGAAAAGGAAAGAAATTATGGAAAACAATACCAACAACAAATCATTGGAGTTCTTGCCTAAATTTGCCATCAATCTTAATGAACAGGCGGCGAAAGGAAAACTCGATCCTGTCATCGGCAGGGACGAGGAAATACGAAGGGTTCTGCAGATTCTGAGCAGAAGGACCAAGAACAATCCTATTCTGGTAGGTGAGCCGGGTGTCGGTAAGACAGCGATTTCAGAGGGCATCGCCCAGAAGATCGTGGATGGTGACGTGCCGGAAAACCTGAAGAGCAAAAAGGTATATTCATTGGATATGGGCGCTCTGATAGCCGGCGCGAAGTATCAGGGTGAGTTCGAGGAGCGTCTGAAGGGGGTTGTCAAGGAAGTCGTTGACAGTGCCGGGGAGATCATCCTGTTCATCGATGAGATCCACACTCTTGTGGGTGCCGGACGTTCTTCCGGAGCTATGGACGCTTCGAATATTCTTAAACCTGCGCTGGCAAGAGGGGAACTAAGGACAATCGGTTCCACCACCCTTGACGAGTACCAGAAGTATTTCGAGACCGACAAGGCGCTTGAGAGACGATTCCAGATGGTTCTGGTCGATGAGCCGTCACCGGCTGAGTCAATCGCCATAATGAGAGGTCTGAAGGAGAAGTACGAGAACCATCACCGCGTGAAGATCGAGGATGACGCACTGATCGCCGCCGTCAATCTTTCACACAGGTACATCACGAACAGGTTCCTGCCTGACAAGGCCATCGACCTTGTGGATGAGGCCGCCTCAAAGCTTCGTCTGGAGATGAACTCAGTGCCGGAGCCGATCGCCGAGCTCAACAGTGATATCCGTCAGCTGGAGATCGAGAAAGAGGCCATCAAGCGTGAGGGGACCTCTTTGAAATCCGAGAAAATCCAGAAGGAACTCTCCGACAAGATGGCCGAGAGGGAAGCTCTGATGAAGAGATGGAATGACGAGAAAGGCATACTTTCTGGTCTTCAGGAGGCCCGTCAGGAGATCGAGGACTACAAGATCCAGTCTCAGGCCGCCGAGAGAGCGGGGGACTACGGCAAGGTCGCCGAGCTACGTTACGGCAAGATAGCCGAGGCCCAGAAGAAAATTGATGAACTGACCAAGAAACAGGCTGAGATCAAGGACCCGATTGTCACCGAGGCGGTTACTCCGCAGGACATCGCCGAGGTAGTTGCCAAGTGGACCGGAATCCCTGTACAGAAGATGCTTGAGAGCGAAAAGGAGAAACTTCTGCGAATCGAGAGCGAGCTGCACAAGAGGGTTGTAGGGCAGGATCAGGCCATACAGGCTGTGGCCGATGCCGTTCGCCGGAGCAGGGCCGGGTTGTCAAACGAGAAAAGGCCGATCGGTTCGTTCCTCTTTATGGGTACGACTGGTGTGGGTAAGACCGAACTGGCGAAAGCCCTTGCTGAGTTCCTGTTCAATGACGAGAATATGATCACAAGGATCGATATGAGTGAATATCAGGAACGTCACACAGTCAGCCGTCTTGTCGGCGCGCCTCCGGGATACGTTGGCTATGATGAGGGCGGTCAGCTCACCGAGGCTGTAAGGCGTAAGCCATACTCAGTCATTCTGTTGGATGAGATCGAGAAGGCGCATCCGGATGTGTTCAATGTCCTGTTGCAGGTTCTTGATGACGGTCGTCTGACCGACAACAAGGGACGTACAGTGGACTTCAAGAACACTATCCTGATAATGACCTCGAATGTCGGCTCGGACATCATCCAGGGTTATATGGACAGGCTTCCGGCTGTCGGACAACCTGGTGCGGATCCTGCCGAGGAGATGAGGGCGATCGCCACAAGGCGTGAGCTTTTGTACGAGTGCAAGGAGAAGGTGATGGACGTGCTCAAGACCACGGTAAGGCCTGAGTTCTTGAACAGAATCGACGAGATCATAATGTTCGATCCGCTGACTCAGAATGACATCCGTGACATTCTTCACATCCAGATGAAGCAACTTCAGAGCAGACTTTCCGAGGAAGGAGTGACGATCGAATTCACGAAAGCCTTCGAGGATCATATGGTCACGGGTGGCTACGATCCGGCTTACGGTGCCCGTCCTATCAAGAGGCTGATGCAGCGTGAACTTGTCAACCAGCTTGCGAAGGCGATACTGGCCGGGACTGTCCACAAGGACTCTGTGATTGAGGTCGATGTGGTTGGTGGCCAGATAGTCCTGAACGACAAAAAGTAAAATTCAGTCCCCGGTGTGCCCCATTGTGGCTGTTCCTAAGTGACTGGATGGTAAATATAACTAACGAAAAAGAGGGTGACCAAAAAGGGTCATCCTCTTTTTTTACTACTGAGCGAAATTGATCTCCCGGACTAAATGCTTCATCCCGGCGTATTTGTCCAGAACCCACATCACATAGCGGATGTCCGTGTTGATGCATTTGTTGTAACCCTGGGTGTAGGACGCGTCACTGGCGAGTGATTCGAGATTGCCGTCAAAGGCCAATCCGATGAGCTCGCCTTTTGCGTTCAAGACAGGGCTGCCCGAATTGCCCCCTGTGATGTCGTTGTCTGTCATAAAGTCCACAATCATCGTGCGTTTCCCGTCGACGTTTGTCCCCCAACGTCCCCAACGACCTTTTTCCAGAAGCGCCTTCTGCCTGTCCGTGAGAATATAGTCGTGATCCGCAGGATTGTATTTCTGGAGGATTCCCTTCGGAGTGGTGTACCAGTTATAGATGATCCCGTCGTTCGGCTGAAGACCGCCCACGGTTCCGTAAGTGATTCTCATTGTGGAGTTGGCATCGGGATATTGCTCGATGTCCTTATGGAGTCTCATCCAGTAGAGGGCTTTCTTGTACTCCTTTTCAAGATGGTTGAGATCCTGTATTTTCTTTCCCTGGTCGTTCCTGTTGTTGAAAGTCATAATCGGGGTGTCGGTCAGGAATCTTCTTAGCGGATCGTTCTTGATTTCATCGACGGACTGAAGATCATCTATCCTTTTCGGTGAGGAGACCACACTCCTGCTCCAAAGATATTCAGCCATCGCCTTGTAGTCATTGCCTAAACGGTCCAGCATCTTGTTCTGGTACTTTCCGAAGTAGTAGGACTCAAGGTTGTCGAAATATTCCTTGCAGGCATATTCAAGAAGCTCCTTTTCCACTCTGGCATCGGTCGCGGCGAGCCCTTCCCTTAAAGCGTCCTTGGCTTTTTCAAGGGTGGAGGAGTTCCCCGCGCGGAGGAGGTAGCGGCAGATGTAGGTTCCCCGGAACATCGTCTCGCGGAAAAACACCTTGTCTCTTTCAATATGTTCGGTTTCTGAATATGCCGTCTTAAGGTCTGGTATCAGGTTCTCCCACATCGCCCTGCGGTTTGCCGCCGAGTTGATCCATTTCTGCATCTCGCGCTCTTGGGCGACTTTCTCATCCTTGACCCAGAAACGTCTGTAGCACTTTACCATCCCCTCGTTGTTCTCCTGCACGTTGCTCAACGAGAAGAACCAATCTGAATACTTCATCCTAACCATCGGGTCGGCGTCCATCCATTTGCGGATAATGCTCATCTGGCCTCCACGGATGGCGTTGGAGACAGGCAGATTGACTTTCTCCTGATAATTGATCTCGGCGGATGAGGAATATCTGTCCGTTCTTCCCGGATAGCCGATGACCATTGTGAACGCTCCCGGATAGTACCCTTCAAGGGAAATCCTCAGGCTTTTCTCCCTTGTCACAGGCTTTCCGTCCTCGTAAATCCTGTAGATTGTGAAGTCGCAGTTGTGCCGCGGCCAAGTCCAGTTGTCCTGATTGCCGCCGAAATAGCCGATGCTCTGCGGCGGAGCGGCAACCAGTCTCAGATCCGTATAAACCTTATAGACAGATATATAGTATTTTTCTCCGCCCCACATACTGCTGAGCATACATTCAAGACCGGTCGCCTTATTGTACCTTTCCTCCATTATCGCGCTGATCTTGCGGCTGCCGAACGGCTTGCCCGACGCGCGGAGTTCCTTGGTGAGTCCCTTGACCTCTTCGGTGACATCAAATACCCTTTTCAGGAAATATACTTTCTCGCCCTCGACCGGAATCTCCTGATCATTGGACATAGCCCAGAATCCTTCTTCCAGATAATTATGCTCCGGAGTACTGAGCCTGGCGATGTTTGAATATGCACAATGGTGGTTCGTTATGATGAGCCCCTGGTCGGAAATCACGCTTCCTGTGCAGTAGAACCCTATCGACACGACTGCGTCAGCGACCGCCGTTCCCGGAGCCTCGTCATTGTAGATCTCGTTGGCCGCCAGTCTCAGCCCGCGGGCACGCATATTCTTCTCCAACGCCTCGTTGATGTCCTGGATCATCCACATCCCTTCATCGGCGAAAGCCGCGACGCTGAACATCAGCGCCGCAGCCATCATAATCATTCTTCTTGCTTTCATCAAAAGTCTATTCTTCTGTGTAAATGGTGGTAAGGACGTTCTTGCCTGTCAGTTTTCCGGCCACCTTCCGTACATCCTCGGCAGTCACGCTTCCGTAGGCGGCGACGCGGTCGATGTTCGGGTCGATTCCGTTCCTTACATAGTTCATCACCTGAGAGTTCCTGTGAGGCATCGACATCGCTTTCTTGGCCTTGGACTCAGTCTCATTCTTGACCAGCCATTTTCTTGCCTCCTCAAGTTCCTTCTCCGTCGGGCCGCCCGCGCAAAACTCTGACACAATGTCGTCAAGGTCTCCGACCAGAACTTCGTAAAGGTCCGGCCTTGTCTTGAATGTGATCTCTGACTCGCTTCTGCCTTTCTCCCTGACGCTCACGTAAGAGTTGAACCTTATGGTGTACGTGCCTCCACAGTTCTCGCGGATCTGGTTCAGAAGCCTCTGGGACAGGATGTAGTCCACAAAATCAACGGCAGTCAGATTCTTCGGAGTCGGTTTTACCTTCGAGGTGAACATTCTGGTCACAATCGTGTAAGGATTGATCTCCTTCTTGCCTGTCATTGAATATTCCTGTGTGCCCTTGAAGGCAGGAATACGATCCTTGACTTTTGCGGACTTGAAAGACTTGTCCCCGGCCGGGATGGAAGCGATGTATTTGCGGACATATTCTTTGATCACCGCCTCGTCGAGGTTGCTGGCGATGAAAACCGTCATTCCGGCGGCTGGGTTGAACTCACGGCTGTAGATTTCCTTCGCCAAGTCCATAGACACTCCTTTAACCGCTGTGGAGTCGATGTCCACCGACCACGGATGATCACCGTATATTATTGAGTCACAGGTCTCGCTGAATCTTGTGGCATCTTTCTTAGGCTCACTTAGGGACTCTAACTTTTTGTCCTTCATCTGTTGCAGAACCTTGCCCTGTGGAAGGAACGGATCTGTGACTGTCAGAGCGACCATTCGGAAAGCGTTCTCCGCCTTCTTCTCAGGAGCGGCCGTGAATATGCCCGCGAACCTGTCGCTTATCCTTAACGAGCGGGAAACCTCGCCGCATTCCGGCATCTTGCTGATCTCATCAGCGGTCGCCCCACGGAATCCGGCGTTAGCCCTTATGAACTCTCCGGCGAAAAGAGAGGCGGCAAACTTGTTCTGAGGCAAGGCGTTGTAGCCGGAGTTAAAGTAAACAAGAAGAGAAAGATCCGGAGTCGCTTTGGAATCCTTCACGGCAGTCCAGTAAACTTTGGCGCCGTTGCTGAGGATCCATTCTTTTGTGCCGTCCAGCCCTTTGACGTTGTTCTCTTTTACTATCGCTCCTTCCGGATTGTTTACTGAAAGATCTATTTTACTGAATGTCAGGAATGTCGGCTTTGCCTCACGTGCCCTGACCTGAGCGAGTCTGGCTTTGGTCGCATCCAAAGACGGAACCTTGCCGGTATCCTTTGGATTGGCGAACCAGGAATATATCTTGTCGCTCTCGGAGAATACTTTGGCGATGTAAGGCTTAACATCCTCAAGTGTTATGTCCTTGAGGATTCTGTTCTGGATTCCGTGCAGAGTGGCCGGATCCGTGAGTGCCGCTCCGCTGACGAAATTGTTGTGGCAGACTCCCACAAAATCCTCATTGCGAAGGTTATCGACCTTCATTGGCCTGTCCAGATGGTAGCGTTTCTTGACCAGCATCTTGGCGGCCTCGATCTCATCGGACGAGACGCCATATTCAATCATCGATTTTTCATTTCCGGCGTAGAAATCAATTAGATCCAGAAGGTTGCCGTCCTTCTTGCCAAGGATCGTGTAGAGATCCACGTAGTAGTCGCTGGACTCGGCGTAGTTCACCATCACCGCTGACTTGGCTTCGGCTTTCCCGGTGCGGACCTGCTCTTTCATCCTCTCTGACATAATGTTGGCCAGAATCTCGCGGATGTAGAGATCCTTGTAGAATGCTTCCGTACCACGGACTTCACGTGCCGGGTAAGGCATTCTGTAGAAGACTTTTAATGCGGTGAAGCTCAGCGTGGAGTCGATCAGGTTCTCAAAGATCGGCCCGTCGGCCTCCGGTGCGAGATAAATTTCCTTCGGAGTCGGGTTCACGGCCTTAGGGATGTCAGAGAACTGATTGCGGATCTTCTTCTCCATCCGGGCCGCGTCAATGTCTCCGACCACGATTATCGCCTGAAAGTCAGGACGGTACCATTTGTGGTAGAAGTCCAGAATCTCTTCCCGTTTGAAATTGTTGATCACGTCAAGGGATCCGAGTACGGTTCTCTTTGTCTGCTTCGATCCTTGGTAAACAAGGTTTGTCTGCGCCGTGAAAAGGGTACGGCGAGAGTCGAATCCACGTCTCCATTCCTCACGGATGACTCCTCTCTCATTGTCCAGCTCGTCCTGTTCGCAAAGGATGTCTCCGGACCAGTCGTGCAGGATCAGCAGCACGGAATCCACGAACGATTCTCTTGCGACCGGTGCTCCGTCGATGTGGTAACAGGTTTCGTTCCGGGACGTGAAGGCATTCACGTTCGCCCCGAAGCGAACTCCGTTCTTTCCCAGAAACTCCAGCATCTCCTTCCCAGGATAATGCTTTATTCCGTTGAACGCCATATGCTCCAGAAAATGTGCGAGACCGTTTTGGTTGTCATCCTCCTGAAGCGCTCCGACATTGTGCACGATGTAAAAATCAGCTGTCCCGGCAGGGTTGGCGTTGTGCCTGACGTAGTATGTCAGACCATTGTCAAGTTTTCCGGTCCTGATCTGCCCGTCCTGCGGCAGAGTCTGTGCGGTCAGACTGAAAGCACTCAACGCCAACGCGGCAGACGCGATGAAAAGAGATCTTAAAAATTGCATCCGATAGTGAGTATGATTGTGTTTCTATAGTTTCCGGTGAGATATTCCGGATCCGAAGTCAGACGGCGGTAACTGTCCGAAAGGTCCACGAACACCGAATAATGCCTTTTCTCGGTCTTCTTGACCAAAGTGTAGCGTATCGAGGCGTTACCCCCGACGGAGGCGGCATCTAGATATTCAAAGTTCCTGTTCAGGTAGATTTCGTTCGTGCGAGGATTGCCTGTGGCGGAGGAATACTGTCCGTCCTCGTTTTTCAGGTTGTCTCCGGCGAAGGAATAATTTGCTCCGAGGGTAAGGGACAGGAAGCTGCCCCGCATAATGAAATTCTTGACGGCCACCGCATTGACGGTGTTCTGAGCCAGCCTTTGCTTCCTGTAGAAAGGGTAGGACGTGGCGGTTTGGTTCATAAAGAACCGTTCAAAGCCGACCGACGCCGCCCAAGGAGCAGGTTTGAATATGTCTGCGGAGCCATTCGCTTGTTTCTCGATAGAGTACCTAGCTCTGATCCGCCCGACAGTCTTGTTCCCGACTTCTTGGCTTCCAAAATATTGGATTTCAGGATTCTGGCCGGGTTGTGTGGAAACCCTGTAGGAGTTCTCCTTGTTGAGGGAGGTCAGGATATTCCAGTTTCCGTCGATTCGGTTGAGATAATCTCCTGCCTTGAACGAGATTCTTGCGCTTAAGTTGTACCTCATTCCGTCAAAGTCGCAGAACCGTACCGATCCGCTGGCCTTCTTGCCGAAATATCCTTTTCGATAGGCAGCCCCAAGATCCAGAAACGCATCCACGCCACCGACCTTGAATCCGGCCTGCGCACTTCCACCGAAGAATTGGTTGAACATCGGGCGCTCGTTGGTGACTGAAAGATAACCGTTGTCGCCGTCGATGACCTCGACTTTGCCGAAGCTTGCTCCGTAATCGACAAAGCAGTAGTACTGCCTGTCAATCGTGCCGAAATGCTTCTCCGCCACGGTCTCGATCGTCTTGATGTAGCTCAGAGTGAGCCCGAAAGAGGTTTTCCCGTCCGCCAATGAATATCTTGCTCCCACAGACGCGTCCAGATCCATCCATTGGTTGTACGACCTTGGATCCTTGCGCTTAGCGTAGTCCGCGCTTTGGTAGCTGACCTTTCCCGCAAGCGTGAACCTGTCATTCAATGAATATGCCATCGCACCTTCAAGGGTATATTCCTCCAAAGTCTTTGTTCCCGTCGTGGTGTCCACGCTTTCGAGGAAATTGATCGGGTTGTAGTAAGGGTCCATCAGGATCTGGCCACCCATATCCTTGCCCTTGAAATAGTTGTAGTCCATCCGGCCGTAGAATGAGATCCGGTCGGATATTCTCATAAAGGAAGCCGCCTCCAGACTTGGTTTGAAGCAGTCGCGGCTTTCGTGCAGGTCCATCAATCCTCCGTTCTTCTTTTCAAGGCTTGCCCTGACGGTTGAGGTCTTGTCCACCGGCAAGGTCGCTATTCCGGCGGGATTGGAAGACCGCACCCAAGGGGTAAGGTCTGTGAAACGGGAATATTCATCCTTCCACTCCCCGGTCTGGGACCAGGCCGGAAAAGCGGAAAGGATGAACAGTCCTATAAACGAAAGGATTCTTGAACCCATAATTATTTCTTGATGGAAGCGACCTTCCTCTGGTGGAAGTCGTTTCTGGAGTTGTTGGTGTCCTTGTAGATGATGTGGGCTCCGTTGGCGATTGAGGCCTCGGCATCGATTCCGGAAGGATCGGTCGAGCCACCCTCTACATCAGCTGTACCACCGGCATAGTTGTAAACCAGTTTGCCCTCATTCTCGGCGAGAGCCTCTGTGGCCTCCTTGTCAACATTCCTGTAGATGGTGTAGCCGTTCTTGTTCGTGAAACCTATGTAGCCGGCGTCAACGCTGTCAAGAAGCCTCTTGTTGGATTTCTGGATGTTGGCGTTGTCGAAAACCTCGACACCGTCCTTCACCCAAGCGAGAGGAATCCTTACGCAGACTCCTGACTTGTTGGCAGATAGCAGATTCTCTTGATTGTCGGTATTCTTAGTGAAAGCTTCCGCGGTTGTCCCCTCCGGTGAGAACACGAAGAAGGCCGGAGAACTGAATGAAATTGACCAGGCATTTCCCAATCCGTAGCAGAATGTCTTGAGATAATGATCCTGCGGGATTGATGATGACGGGGCCGGGTGGTACATCTGATTGTTGAACACTTCCGGATCATAGAATACGTAGTCAGCGTTGCTTAAGTCAACGGACTTGCTGTATGTCACTGTGTGGTCGATGGCACCGTTCATCGAGATCACGATCTGAGAATATGGAGCAATCTTGACATCAGTCTGGAACCACCATACAGAGACCTGAGCCGGAATGTAGTCGGAGTAGAGAAGTTTCCCGTCCTGAATGTATTTGTTCGTTGCATTCGCGTTTTGAGGGGCTGAGAAAGCGAAAGCGTATTTGCTGGCATCCGCCTCGACCGGAGAGTTGTTGTAGAGGATGACGTATTTGTCCATCTGGTAATTCTTCGCTCCTTCATTGTCCATACATCCGCCGACGTACAGCTCCTTGATGATCACCTGACTGGTAGTTGAGGCAGTGAGGTTGAGAGTGAAGCTGTTGGCACCACCGTCAACAACAGTGACAGCGGAATTGGTTCCGTTGTAGATGCTTGACTCCTTGTAAAGGGTCGTGGTCGCCTCATAGATTCCGGCCACGAGCTGGAAAGTTGCTGTGCCGTTTACAGTCGTGGCCTTGTAGGCCGTGGAGGTTGACTTGTCGGTGACTGTCACCTCGACAGCGTCCGTAACCGGCTCGTTGTCGATCAGTACCTGGACTGTGACATCGTTGATTTTCGCGCTCTCGTCTTTCTTGCAGGCCGTGAACGCTGCGGCCGCCGCGAGAAGAATGTAAATGAATCTTTTCATTGCCTTTGAATTTATCGTTTAAAACTTTAACCTTAGTGTAAGACCATAATAGAATCTCGGAACGTAACCTGAGCTTGTCACCGAGTAATACTGCCGTGTTTTAGTTGAATAGACCTGCCCCAGATTCCGGAAGAAATTGTTGGCGTAGAATGAGATGGAGGCGATGTCTCCGATCTCCTTCGTCACGCTGAAGTTCGCCGAGAAGTATGGCGAGATGTAATCCTTCTGGTAATTGTACGTGAAGGATGTCCTTGACACAAGGCTGCACAGATTGTTGTACAGATCTTTGTCGTTGTCCCTCGCCCACAGGAAATCCTGAAGGAACGGTTTCGGAGTCGGATCCCAATAGCTGGAATAATACTCCGGATAGGTGACGGCGATCACCCTTCTGTCCATAAACGACGGATCCGAGCCCGGAATGTATGAGGAGTTGTCATCGACGGCGTAAGTCCTTGTGCTTCCTTCGGTTTCGCTGAGGTTTCTTGAATATCTCAAGAGCGTCCCTTCGAGTTTCGCCGAGACGATCATCCTGACCCGAGGAATATGCGTGGTGATGTTCAGGTTCATCCTTAGCATCCTGGACTCGCTGCCGTTGCTCGTCCCGTTGCCGCCGACGTACCACCCGATGTACTTGTAAGGAGTGTTGTCAACCATCCTTTGAGAGGTCGGCGAATATGCCAGAAGATCCTGATTGATAGTCTTGTATGAGTAGTAATTTCCATCGAGCCGGATCTCTGTGTTGATCGGATTTATCCTTTTGAAATCAATCACCCATTCGAGACCATAACGGTTGACAGGAGTCCCGCTGTTGGCGGCGTAAGTCCTGCTGACGAGAGACTCTCTGGTCACACCGTTTATGGTTTCCGGGGCGAGGGCTCCTGTCTTGTCAGTGACGGTCACGACTCCTGTGTTGCGGTCAACGTTGTAGATCCTGTCGTCCACAGGAATCTTGCACGACTCAAGCGCTTTCTGGTCCGTGTAGTTGTATGAGAACGGATCGTAGGCATTGTTGGTCGTGAACGCCTTGACGGTCCTGTTCCAGAATCCGGCCAGGGATATTCTTGTGCCCGCAAGGTTGATTTCCATTCCGAGTTCCCCCTGATGGTTCCTTTGCCAGACAAGGTCGGGATTATATTCAACGGTGGTCGGCATCACGTAGTAGGCGTAGTATGCCTTGCCGTCACTTGCCGTCGGAGGGTTGAACACCACGAGGTCCCTGTAGCTTGGCTGCGGGTAGAGGATCGAGAACGAAGGCTGCTTCACCGCTACGCCCCAGCTTGCCCTGAAAGCGAGGCTTCGCACCAGTTTGTCCCTGCGTCCCTTGGCGGAGAACACTGAATATTTCGCGTTGAACCTTGGGGACAGACTTGTGACGGTGCCATATTCAGAACCTTTGATGAAAGTGTTTTCGGCTCGCAGGCCGGCGATCAGGTTCAGATGCGATTCCTTGCCGACCGGGATTGAGATGTTGTCCTCGGCGAACAGGGCGAGATTGTTCATAAACGGAATCTCGCTGTAGTCGTAGGTCCTGTACGAAGGCGCGGTGCTTAGGTCTTCCGAATATTGTCCCTTGCCGAAGTTGGCGTCGGCGTTCCAGTCCGCTCCCAGCTTGAGTTTGTTGTTGACGGAACCGAACTTCCTCGCCCAGTTGCTCTTGAGCGTCAGTTTGTAGGAGAACGGCTTGTCGTCCAGGAACATCGTGTTGTACCAGTAGCCCGGAGCGATCATAATCGCCGCCGCGTCCGGATTGGTGGAATAGTCCTCGGCCACATAGTAGCCTTCCTCCTTGCCGTGCAGCGAGACTGTTCCGGCCGCGCTGGAGTATCTGGACTTCGTCTCGCTGATCCTGTCCGACCTGACAACCGAGCCCTTGAATTCAAGATTGGTGATCCACGGCTTGCTCAGCAGCCAGTTCATCTCGACGTTGGCCCTGAGGGTGTTGTCCTTCTGCTTTTCGTATGTGCCTGTCAGAAGATCGGGATCCGCCTCCGAGTCAGTTCCTCCGATGTTGCCTGAGAATCCGGCGGAGAACCTCAGCGGAGTGTCACTGAATATTCCCGAATTGAAAAGGTTGGAGTAGATCAGCGAGATCTGCTTTCTGTCGTAGGAGGTGTAAGGGGAGCGGCTGTCCTCCACTGAATATGTATATTCAGCGCTGGCGTTCAGTACTCCGGCGGAGTTTCCACGCCTTGTCTGCCCCAGACCGAAGCCCTTGCTGACGGAGAACTGCTTTGTCTTTGGGTTGGTCGTCATCGTCACCGTGTAAGGTGCTATACCTTTCTTGGTGTTGACCTTGACTATTCCCGCTCCGACATCGCCATATTCAACGGAAGGCACACCGGAGATCACTTCTACGGATTCCACATTGCTGGAGGCTATGTTGTTGACCGCCACTCCATTGGCTCCTGAGAAGCTGGCGTTGTTCGAGAGCCTTACGCCATCGACTTCCACCGCCGTGCCGAATGAGGCGTTTCCGGCCTCTGTGCTTCCGCCGGCCCTGATGTTGAACCTTTGGGTGGAGAGCAGGCTTGGATTGGCTGTCGTGCCTCCCGGCAAGAGCCCGCCGATGTCCGCAAGACTGACCATCTGGACGTGGTCAAGCGCTGTCCTGTCCATCGTGCGGCTGGTCGTGGCGCTGTTCTCGTTCTCCTTCGCGGTTACGACGACCCCTTCAAGGGTAAGGTTATCCTCGCTGAGGAATGCCCTGTAGCCAGTCAGATCTTTGCTGATGATGACGCTCTTGGTGTCGGTGACGAAACCAAGGCAGGACACGCTGAGCGTGTTCTTTCCTGCGGGGATGTTCTTGAGGGTGAACCGTCCCTTGTCATCGGCTACGGCCCATTGCTCGCATTCCACGGCCACCACGGTCGCGAATTCCACCGGTGCTTTGGTCTTCTTGTTCAGAACCGTACCGGAAACGGTGTAGGTCTGAGCGAAGGAAACCGCGCAGCACAGCAGCAGAATCATTATCAGAAACAGTCTCCGCATAGTTTGTGAATATCCTCTTTTACCTTTCCCTGATCACATCCCCGTGATCCTTCACGACAGCCTCTTTCCACTTCTCGGTGTAGCCAGGCTGGGTAAGCCCATCTGGAGTGCCCTCGTGCCACTTGCTGTGCTTGAAGGTGCCGTCCTCGTTCTGGGCCTTGACGTTGCCGTCGATGAACTTCACCAGAAGCAGCTCCTCAAGGGCTACCCAGTTCTCGAACTGTTTCTGTGCGGTGTTTACTGAATATTCCGTCAGCATCTTCCTGACAGATGCGAACCAGTCCTTGCTGTCGAGACCTTTCTTCTCGGCCTTGGGAAGGATGGCGTTATAAGCGTCAAGGGCCTTGCGGTCCATCTCTGCAAGTTTTGAGCCCATCTGGTCGTTCTCGAAACTGTCGATGGCTTCCTTGACTGTCGGAGCCATGATGTTGTAGGCCTTGTAGCAGGCGTTGGCGACACGGTTGTTGATCCAGAAGGACGCGGTAGGGGAGTATTTCAGCATATTCCCGTTGCCGACCCTGAAGCACTCCGGCACCTTGTCCGTGTTGGTGTAGATCGGGGTGACGTAGGATGTCGCCGCATCGTCGGTCCCGAACCAGATGACTCCACCGACAACGTCCGGAAGGTCGTGTCTGGACTGGCCCACGAACCAGAATCCGGTCTGCTGGGTGGCGATGGCTCTCTCATTGACATAGCTCCAGCCCTTGTACTCGAATCCCATCGGTCTCCATCTGTAAGGAAGGGCGTTGCCGCCGGCTCCGATATCAGTTGTCATATCCAGTGGAGTTCCCTCGAAATGGTCTCTCATCGCATCGGCGACATTCTTGATGGAGATCTTTCTGGCCGGCTTCACGAACAGCGGCATCCTGTGACTGAGATTTTTGCCGGTGATGTAGCCATAGTAGGCCGAGGCCGGCTCAGTGATGGTCTTGCCGTCCTTCTCGTAGGTGAACTGTCCGTCACAAAGGATATTGAATGCGCTCCAAGCCCTTGCGTCGCATCCTCTTACCGTACCGAAATCGGCCGGGCAATATGCGGCGCTGAAGTCGAAGTCCTCGTCCTTCCCGTCAAAGTAGCCTTTCTCCCTTGCGAAAGAGATCACGTCCGGGGCATAGAGGCAGTTCTCGGGATCGTTCAGCGGGAATGTCTGGATGCGGGCCTGGTTGGCGTGCGAGCAGATGTAGCCGTCAGGAATCCTCATTGCCACCCAGACGAATCCCTTGCGGATGTTCTTTCCGTCCTTCATCTCGCATCCTTTTCCGATGAGGTCCATTATCCAGGCCTCTTCCTTGTCCGCTATCGAGAATGTCTCACCTTCTGACGCGTAGCCATATTCATTGGCCAGATCAACGATGACCTTGATGGCCTCCCTTGCGGTACGGGCTCTCTGCAGAGCGACGTAGATGAGTGAGCCATAGTCCATTATGGCGGTGGTGTCCTCCAGTTCCATCCTTCCGCCCCAGGTCGTCTCGGCTATGATGAGCTGGTGCTCGTTCATATTCCCGACTGTCTTGTAGGTGTGAGCCACCTGCGGGATCTGTCCCATCGGCTTGTAGGAGTCCCAGTTGATGATGTCGAGCATCGAGCCGGCTTTCCAGTTCGCCGCCGGATGGAAATACAGTTCTCCGTAGAGGACGTGCGAGTCCGCCGCGTATGAGATGATGTTCGAATTGTCGATGCTGGCTCCCCTTGTCACGATGATGTTGGTGCAGGCGTCGGCCCTGAAGCTTGCCGTGAGCACGCCGATAGTCGTCAGGAGCGCGTAGATGGTTGAATTTTTAGCCATTTTGCGATTAACGTATTATTGTTTAAATTTGTTACCTCTATTAATAAAATGTAAAGATATGAAAAATATTTTTCTTACGGTCGTGTGTCTGGCCATTTCGGCGTTGACGGTTTTCGCCCAACAGAATCCGCCAAGTCCGGAAGAACAGGAAAAGAAGCTTGCTGAATATATTCAAAAGGAGGTTGACCGTTTTGAGATGACCTTGAAGCTGGAGGATTGGCAGGTGTTCTATGTGGACTCCATTCTGAACCACGACTACCGTGCGATGCAGGAGGAGATGAACAATCTTTCCGCCGCCAAGGTTTCTAATTATGACATCTACACCAAGGCAAGTGACAAATGGGCTGAGAATATCTATGTCGCTTTCCGTAAGGTCTTGAATGACAGTCAGTGGGAGAAATATTTGAAGAGCGGTGCGGCGCGGGACAAGAAGGCTCGTGAAAAAAGAAAGGCGAAGATGGAAAAGTCTTCTGCCAAACTGCCGGAAAATGATTAACTTTGCAGGAATATTTCTGGAATATTATGAAAGAAGAGATAGAGAAACTGTTGGCGCACGTCAATGAGCTTAATTGCAAGACGGCCAAGGAAGTTGAGGAGGCCCGTGTACGGCTTCTTGGCAAGAAAGGAGAGATCACCAAGCTGTTCGAGGAGTTCAGGACCTACGGCCCTGATCTTAAGAAAGAGTTTGGCCGCAAGATAAACGAACTCAAACAGGCGGCACAGGCCAAGATTGACGAGTTGAAAGAGCAGACAGCCTCCGAAGGAGCCTCTGATGGGCCTAAGGAGGATCTTTCGATGCCAGGGGTGCCGTTCGAACTCGGATCAAGGCATCCGGTGTCGATTGTGCGTCAGGAGATTGTGGACATATTCAGGAAATTCGGCTATGATGTGGCTGAGGGTCCGGAGATTGAGGATGACTACCACGTCTTCGAGGCGTTGAACTTCCCGCTGAACCATCCGGCGAGGGATATGCAGGACA
>CAVBMN010000031.1:0-23499 GCA_963596515.1 bacterium | reverse complement strand
GCATAGGATGCCATTCTCCGTTTCTTAAGACCGATGTCGGTGTGGAACTGACATCGGAAGTGATTGATTCTCTGATCGCTGACAATTTCGGAGTGGACTGCTTCCTGTTTCTTGGAGAGGGAAAGGATCAGGAATCCCTGTTGAGACTGGCCGCCCACGTCCGTTCGAAGGGCATTGCCGCCGCCTTGTATTCCGGACGCGCTTCCGTCGAGGATAAGATATTCACAGCCTTTGACTACGTGAAAGTCGGCCCGTACATCGAATCCTTCGGCCCGCTGAACTCCAGAACCACCAACCAACGCCTGTATAAAGTGGCTCACGAAGCGGATTCATATTCCTTGACAGACATCACCTCCCGCTTTTGGCATCGTGGTATAGATAAGAATGTGAAATAATATTCTTGAAATTTTGTAAATATTCGCTTGTATTTCCGGAAATAATTCCTATATTTCGCACTTGTTTTTAGTGTTTTACAACTTATTAAAGTTGGCGTTTAGTTAGTATGTATAAAAATTCATTTGGTAAGATTTGGCGTTCAGCCGTTCTGGCCGCATTGACAGGAATTGTCTCATTGGTTGCGGTGTCTTGTAATGGAAACAAAGAGAATAACGATCCGGAATCGGTGAAAGAAACTGTGGCGTTCTCTCAGGATGCGGTATCGATCCCGGTTGAGGGCGAAGGCACTGTTTCTCTGAAAGTGACCCCGGTTGAGAAAATCGCTGAGGTTGAGGTCAACGTGGCCGATGAGCAGGTCGTCGAAGTCACCAGCAAGACCGATGCTGAAGGTTATGTGTTCACGATGAAGGCCAAGAGCCTTGGCTCGACAACAATCGTGGCCGTGCTTGGATCCAGCATCGCCAAGTGCGCCGTCACTGTTGATCCTATCGCGGTTACAGGAATATCTCTGGACAAGACCTCCTTGCAGCTCTTTGTCGGAGCAACCGAGACATTGAGTGCCAAGATCACCCCTGAGAACGCTACCAGTCCGAGCGTCTCTTGGGATTCAAGCGACAAGGAAGTGGCTACAGTCGAGAACGGAGTCGTGACAGCCATCGCCGCTGGCAAGGCCACCATCACGGCCGCGTCATCATCCTTTACCGCCGAGTGCGAGGTCGAGGTGAAGACCATCGAGGCGGAGTCGCTGACATTGGATGCCACATCCAAATTACTTACAGAGGATGAGTCCTTTATCGTGAATGCCACTATACTTCCGGAAGGAACCACTTACAAGAATGTCGAGTGGACTGTGGATGCTCCTGAGGTGATAAAAATCGAGCCGTTCGATGCTGTGGAAAGTGACAATATTGTCTCTGCAACCATTACTTCTATCAAAGCTGGCAACGCTGTGGTCACTGCATCTATCAATAATATTAAAGCCGTCTGTACGGTTTCAGTTAAGGCTAAGGAACCACCTGTCGAGCCGGCAAAGATAGGAGACTATTTTTATTCTGACGGTACTTGGAGTGATGGCGGTTTGATTTCTGTCAGCAAAGATGGAACAAAGGCTGTCTGGGCAGAGACCAAGCCAGCTCCGGTTGAAGGAAAGACTGTGATCGGCATCGTGTTCCAGACGGATCAGACCAGATTTTCTGAAATCGAACAGCAGCAGGGATATACTCACGGTCTCGTGTTTTGCACCAAGGCGGCTCACGCACCCGGCACTCAGCTAACAAAATACGCTATGAATGAGGGTATTGACTGCATCGGAAACCATAAGCGCGGTGATTCTTGCTATAAAGACATCTATGGACAGTTGTGGACGGCAAAGGTAAAGGATACCTATCCTGGCGAGATGTTGGCTCAGTATCCGGCTTTTGACTGGACTATTACCGATTTCGTCCCATCGGCACCCGCCAAGACTTCAGGTTGGTTCGTTCCGAGCATCGGTCAACTGTGGGATCTTATGGCTAACTTGGGAGGTCAGGAAATCGCTGAACATCTTGTCGCGCTCCGTGACTATGCCTACGACGTGACCTATATGGACTTTGCGAAGTTGTCATACAATCCTATGGATGCCATCAACAATCACTTTTCAAAGGTTCCGGACAGCCAGAAGGAAAATCTGGTATATTCCAGAACCAGGAACAACAAGGGTGTGTGTGAGTTGCTGTCATCAACGCTTTATGACAACACTGATGGAGCCTGCTGCATTTTCTGGCTTGGAGAGAACTTTGAGTTCGGCCCATATACAGAATGGGTTAATGCTGACTTTGTATGCCATCCGGTCTTAGCATTTTAATTAAACGCCAACATTAGTATAATTCAGTATAATTATGAAAAAGGTATTTTTGACACTGCTTGCCGCGGCTTCGCTCTGCGCCTGCAATGGTGACCTCAAGGACAGGGTTGACACTCTGGAGACCAAGGTCGCTGCCCTTGAGAACACGGTGAATGGGAATGTAAGTTCCATCGCGAAACTTGCCGATGCCGCCGCCAAGGCTGTTACTATCGAGTCTGTGACCTGGAATGAGGATAAAACAAGTTGCACGATAAAATTCAGCGATGGCCAGACCGCTGTCCTGACCAACGGAAAAGACGCCGAGGCTCCGGTAGTCGGAATGAAGGAGTTCGAGGGCGAACTTTATTGGACTGTCAACGACGAGTTTATGACCAACAACGGAGCCAAGGTTCCGGTTTCTGGCAAGACTCCTCAGTTCAAGATTCAGGATGGCAAATGGTATGTATCTTATGACGGAAAGGCTTGGGAAGAGGTTTTTGTATCCGGCACAGTTGAACCTAAGCTTGAAATGACCGAGACCGAAACTGAATATGTGTTCACGCTCGGCGAGACAGTCATCAAGATCGTCAAGGAGAAAGCCTTTGCGATCAAGGTCAAGGCTGACTCAAGGATGGTGGTGTCAGGACAGGTTGTCACCATTGGCTATACTCTGTTCGGCGCGGATGCGACCACTCACGTAGTCGCTGAGTCTAAAGGCTTGGAGGCCGAGGTTGACGAGACCAACTCAACGGTAAAGATCACCGTTCCGAAGACAATCTCAACCGATGCTTATGTTATTGTCAAGGCTGTACGCAACAGTGACGGTAAGTATTCCGCACAGTACATCTCCTTTACCCAGGGAGAGACCTACGGCACTTTCGGAGGTGTCATAGTTAAGGATGGTAATGAATATCTTAACTGGTAAAAACGAACTGAAATGAAAAAGTCATTATACATAGCGGCCGCTCTTATGGCTGTTGCTGGCTGCTCCAAGTCAGAACTCGCTCCGGAAACTGCCGGAACACACGACATCAATGTCTCCGTAGCTGTCAGCACAGGTGCGGACACAAAGGCTGTCTTCGATGGCGACAGCCACATCAAATTCGAGAAAGGTGACTATTTCTATGCCGCTGTGGCGAAGAAGGATGCCCCTACGAAAGGTATCAAGGTGGCAAGAGGCGAAAACCAGGCCGCGGCTATTTATTATTCTACATTCAGAATCAATGATTCCGAATCAACCGATCCTGTATTCAACGGAAATCTCTGGAGTATAGTTGACGCTGATTTCGCTGATGAATATAATTTCTACGGTGTTTTCCCGGCCGCAGCCGTAAATACTGCTTATTCTGAGGAAGATCTAACGTCTTGGACTGTCAAGATTCCAGAGGATCAGACCGCTACTCAGACTTCTTGGTACAACCGTGCGGACATTATGCTCGTGAAGCCGATAACTATCTCGACCTCTAACAAGAGTCACAATGACCAGTATGGAGAATATTCCACAGTCAACAGCGAGAAGGTGAAATTCGCCCACCTGTTCGGTTTCGGAAAGATCTCTTTCGCCGGTGTTCCTGAGGTTTATGCCAATCAGGTTGTCAAGAGTGTCAAGATTGAGGCTGTCGGTGAGAACAAGGCTCTTGCCGGACGTTATGAGGTTGACATTACAAAGGACATCGAGGACGTTGTAGCCAAGCCGGTGTCAACCGTCGCCTACATCAATCTTCCAGGTGACGGTGTCACGACCGTTGCTGACTATGTCGCGTGGTTTGTGGCCAACACCGGAACATTCGATGTCAAGATCACTGTCTTCACGAATAAGGCCGATCTCGTGTTCGAGCGTAAAGGATTGTCTATCAAACGTAGTTCCATCTCCGAGCCTACCGTGAACTTCAAGAGTTCTGATACTGTAACTTCCCACGATGTCGCTCTGGCTGACGGAGAAAATTGGAAGAATACCATTACATATTCAAAAGCCATCACCAGCACTTACAAAGAGAGGGCTTGGGGAGATGGTGACAAGAAGATGACGTTCTCCATCGCTTATCCTGGTTCCGGAAACAGTAATTATGGACATTATACATCTACAACGAATGGTTATGCCCAGTTGCTCGCATATCAGAACATTCAGGGAGGGAAAGTCGTACTCTCATCCGCGGCCGATTTCAGCGGAATGAAGGAGATTATGATCAACCTTGGCATTTATAACAATGATGTCACTGCTGATTTCACGCTTAGTGTTGTCAAGAATGGCAAACAGTATGACCTTGGTAAAGTTAATGTTACAGGAAGCAACCAGAATGCTGACGGTAAGGACTACTATTTCAGTACCACTGCGGAAAGCGAGTCAGGTCAGCTTGTTCTTACTGTTGACAATTTCTCTGACACGAATTGCCGTCCTTACATAGGTACGATCAGCATCAATCCTGCTCCTGGAATCGTACTTGACAGCAAGACGATCAAGGTAACCAAGGAGGCCCATTCAGAGACTGTTGATTGTGGTGTCTATGCCGCTACCGGAGAGCCTACCGTGACTGTGTCCGATGACGCAAAAGAGTGGCTTTCCGCTTCTTGGGCATCCAACAAACTTACAGTGACCGTTGCTGAGAACACCGGCAAGAAGAGAGTCGGAACAATTACCATCAAGGCAAAGGGTTTGTCTGAGACCACAGAGACTGTCACAGTCGAGCAGGCCAGCGCGACAGCTGTTAACTACAAGCTTTCAGTGACCGCGGCGGATATGTACAAGGTTCTCAAGGCCGAGGCTGACAGATTGACCAATGATGGACAAGATGTTGACCCGTCGACAGGTTATCCTGTGACCGCCAAGTTCACGGCTGTCGGTGTGGATGATCCATCCAAGACAACTGAGGTCGAGATTTATGGCGAAAAGCTTTACATTGCTTCTGCCACTGAGTCTATGTTCAAGTCCAAAGGCTCAATCAAGTGTACTTCCGCTATCGGAACAATCACAAAGATTGTTGTAACGGCAGACAGTAAGATGAAATCTGGTGCCTATGATAATTTTGTCCTTAAATTATCCGCTGACGGGAAGTCGTGGTCTAGGGTGAAAGAGGATGCGTTGTCATACACTGGTAGCGATCCTTATGTCAGCACGGCGGTGATAGAGGATGATTCGATAAATTGGTTTGACATTGTCGCTATCGGCGGCAACTGGAGTGCTTCTGAACTTCCTGTTTACGGCTTTGAAGTAACATTTACAACTGACTGATGAGTAGATTAAATAATCTGTTCAAGATGATTGTGGCTATGGTTCTCACCATAGTCACAATTTCTTGTGAGAAAGATAATGGGGACACGAAGTTTGACTCCACTATCAACATTACCGGAAAGAAGCTGCTGACAATGTCTTCAGCCGCTTCCGAGTTCGAGGTGAAATATTCAGTGGCAGGAAATGGTGCGGGGCAGGCCGTGACTGCGGTTTCCGATCAGGATTGGATTGTATTGGACAACTCCACGTCAGGCACTGTTGGGGTGTCTGTCGCCGCAAATCTTTCAGCTGATGACAGAACCGCTGTGATAACCCTGAGTCTCAAGGGGGCTGAAGATGCCTATGTGACCGTGCTTCAATCCTCGGATCCTGACTACCGGATCGACACCAAGATGCAGTTTGATCTGAATGTCACGGATGTCGAGGCTACAAGCGCTATGGTTTCCGTGGCTCCGACCAATTCCGATTCATACTACTATTATGGTGTTGTCACTGCTGATCAATATGCAAAGTTCAACGGTGACGGCAAGGCTTTCGTCGCAGACTATGCAAAGCAGTTGATTGATTATGTGCGTAAAAGCGCTGAGGCTAACGGGCAGGAGTTCTCTCTGACTAATTATCTTACGAAAGGCTATAAGTCGCTTACTTATAATGGTTTCTTGCCTTTGTCGAACTACTATCTGTTCGCGTTTGATATGACGTTGGGCGGAGAATATAGCGGCAATCTGGCGGTGAAGAAATTCACGACCAAGAAGTACCCGGACTCCGCACCTGATTTCACCATCACTGTTGACAAGGATGCCAATGTGAAGGTTGTGCCGTCTGATGACAACATTACCTATGTGATGACTGTTGACTCTTATGATGTCTGGAGCAGCAGCGCCACTCCGAAAGCCTGCGCCGAGGACTTCATCAAATGGGTGGAAAACAGTGATTACTCGATCAGGTCGTTTATGCATCAGGGGGAGCATTCCGACTGCTACTATAACCCTAAGGCGCAGATGAACAACCTGACCACGGGAGATTATGTGGCCTATGCATTCGGCTATAACGGATCGAAGATCACCACCGGGGTATCCTATCTGAAATTCCATTTTGACGAACCGGAAAATTAAACTTAAATGAAGATTTCATCATTATTCAAACTGGTCGCCTCAGCCTTAATCTCTGCCGCTTGCCTTGTCTCGTGTGGCGGAAGCTCTGGAGGCGATGAGGAATTGACCTCGACTTTTGACGTGAAAAACCGGCTCATTAGTGTGGGTTCGGAAGGTGGAAAAATCTCTGTTGACTACAGTATTAAGGGGCCCAAGGAGGGCAACACCGCCGATGTCTCGACCGACGCCGGATGGATTCATCTTGGCAAAGCTTACAGCACGACTTTCAGTTTTGATGTCGATAAGAACGACAGCGACGCGGACAGAACCGGCGAGGTCAAGATGACCTGCAAAGGTGTCCAGCCTTTGACTCTGGTCGTAAGCCAAGGCAAGAAAGGATCTTCATCTCAGGCTTACAATAAGTTCAAGATTGAAGTCAGCGAGATCACGACTTCTTCCGCAAGGGTGGTCATCACTCCTGTGAACGCTGCTGAGACATACCTTTACTCGATTGTCAGCAAGGCGGACTACGACAAATGCTCCGATGATGTGGACTACATCAAGAAACGCATAGATCAGATCAAGGAACTGAGTGCTATGTCCGGCGCGAAACCTGCGGCGTTCCTCAATTCCGGGAACTTTGACACAAGCAAGCAGACCTCGTCCAACCAGCAGACTGTTTACGACAACACTGTCTTCTATGCGGTGGCGTTTGATCTTGCGTTCGACGATAAGGGAACTCCGTCCTATAGCGGCAAACTTGACAAGGTTGAGTTCCGCACAAAAAAGGCAACCCCGGTGAATATGACCTTTACGCTGAATATGTCCGGCACGTATCTGAATGTCACACCATCTTCATCCGGTGATACCTGGATCTGTGATGTGACGACCAAGGAAAGTTGGGACGAACTTCCGACTCCGGAAGATGTGGCTCATACCTACGTCAATACGATGCTCCAGTACAGTGCCATTACAGGAGGCCTTACCCTCTACAAGGGCAATCAGAGTGTCAACGTCGGGAGCAGTCTTGACGAGAAGGGCAAGGAATATGTCGCCTTCGCCGTAGGCTATCGCCAGTCTGACACGGACGGCGGTCTGACAACAGAAGTGAAGTACATAATTTTCAAGTATTAGTTTATGAATATATTCAAAAGGAAGGCGCTTCCTTTCTCCGCCCTTTGCGTGGCTTTGGCCGTCACCGCGGCTTGTGAGAAGCAGGAATCGCCCGAGAATGGTGGCGAGAAGACCGGACCGATCATAATCAATGAGTCTCCGGCTGCCATCAAAGGTGAGCTGATCATAAAGATCAAAGGCTCGAATATGGGGACAAGGGCGGCCGGTTCGTCTGACGATGCGTCGGTCGGAACCCGTGAGGTCTCCGAGGTGTTGGCACAGAACGGAAAGTTCCGTCTGGAAAGACTTTTCCCGGAATGTGGACGTTTCGAGGAACGTACCCGTGCGGAAGGCCTTGACACTTGGTACATAGCAAGCTTCGACAAGACTTTGGAAACTTCGGACGTGGTCGCGCAGCTGAAGAAATGCGGCTCGGTGGAGAGCATTGAATATTCCCTGCCGGTCGTGATGTCCGGTGCCGAGGGAGATGGTTCGCCGTCCGTAGCTCCGATGGCCTCATCGGCAAGCCGCAAGGAAACTTTCCCGTTCAATGAGAGCAGGATGGTTCAGCAGATGCAGTGGCACTACAACAACACCGGCTCGATTTTCGGCAATACCGGCCTTGTCGGCGCTGACGCTGACGTGTGGGCGGCCTGGAAACTTTGCGCCGGCAATTCTGATGTCATCGTGGCCGTGATAGACCAAGGCGTGAAGTACGACCACGAGGATCTGGCCGACAATATGTGGATCAACAAGGGCGAGATTCCGGGCAACGGAATCGATGACGACGGCAATGGCTACATCGATGATGTATATGGATTCAATTTTGTGGACAATAAGGGCACGATCGTAACATCTTCAAGCCTGTCACACGGTACCCACGTCGCCGGAACCATCGCCGCTGTCAACAACAACGGCATCGGCGTGAACGGCATCGCAGGTGGATCAGGCAATAAGGATGGTGTCAGGATAATGACCCTCCAGACTTTGGGGGCAAGCGAGAACGGATCGTCCGGCTCTGGTCTCGGCGGAATCGTCAGGGCGATGAAATACGCCGCCGACAACGGGGCTGTCATCTGCCAGAACAGTTGGGGCTACAACCAGAAACTCAGCTGGAACACTTGGACACGCAGCTCGTTCTCGGCTCTCAGGCGTGCCATCGATTACTTTGTCAAGTATGCCGGCGTGGATGAGAACGGAGAACAGACCGGTCCGATGAAGGGTGGAATCGTGATATTCGCCGCCGGCAACGAATCCGTCAATTATCAGGCGTTCCCTGCCGCAGACAAGAGCGTGGTGAGCGTGGCTTCATATTCCTACACAGGCGACGCCGCATATTACACGAACTACGGCACTTGGGTGGACATCTCCGCTCCGGGCGGCGACACCTACGTTGACAGCAACTATGGCGGTGTTTACAGCACCAGCGTTAACGAGGACGGCACCTCGGGTTATGAATATATGCAGGGAACCTCAATGGCCTGTCCTCACGTCAGCGGTGCCTGCGCCTTGGCGGTCTCCTATTACTATGGCAAGGAAAAACGTATGGGACTTACTCCGGATATGCTCCGCTCGGCGCTTCTGAGTTCCGCACGTCCGATCAACGCCAATCTCAGCGCTCCTTATGTCGGGAATATGGGCGTGGGAATGCTCGACACCTACCGTCTGCTTCAGTATATGGGGTATCTTGGGGAGATTCCTGCCCAGACCGTTTCCGTCGGTCAGACGAAAACTTTGGAGATGTCGGAATATTTCCCTTCGGTTCAGGTCCTGTCATATTCAGTCTCCGATTCCGGCATAGTGAAAGCGTCTCTTTCAAAGGGAGTCCTTACACTCGAAGGGGTGGATTCCGGTGAGGCGGAAGTGACTGTCTCTGACGGTAATTCAATGTTCAAAGCAATTAAGGTAACAGTCAACTGATGAACAGATCAATCATAACGAAACTGTCGTTCGCGTTGCTCCTTGCGGCTATGGCCTGCACAAAGGAGGAAACACCGACGCAGACTTCACTCCCGGAACCTAAGGTTCGTGTCTCCGATGTCACCAGCACGTCTTTCAGCGTGTCTTGGGATGTCGTCACTGATGCGGGAGCCTATACTTACATATTCAATGACAAAGACACGGTGACGACCAGGGAGCGTTCGGTCTCGTTCGCTGATTTGGAGCCTTCCGTGGAATATTCGTTCGCTGTTAGGACCGATGCAGGGAGCAACGGTGACTTTCTGGATTCGAGGTTTGTGACGATCCACGTGATCACGGAAGGGGAGAGTGTGCTTGAGGCACCAGAGCCAGTTCTGGTCGCGGCATATAAGTCAAGAACTATCATAAACTGGAAACCAGTCGCGGGAGCGTCGGCTTATGAATATTCAGTCGCGGGAATGACCGGTAAGGTCGAGACCTGCTCTGTGGAACTGAGCGGATTCAACGGATCCACTGATTATGTGTTCCATTTGAAGGCTCTGTCTGGGGAAAAGTATGTGAACGATTCTCCGGAGGCGGAACTTCGTTTCACTACTCGTCCGGAGTCCGAGGATATTCCTCAGATCATTATGTCGCTTCTGGAATGTGGCTCGGACTACGCCAACTTCAACATCTATGCTGTCCCGGATTTCCGCTATGTGTATTTCGGCGTGCCGGCAAGCTATTTCAAGGACCATTCCGACACCGAGATAAGGGACACTTATCTGAAATATATGCTGGACGCTATCGAGGAAAGCAATATGACTGTAGAAGGTGGAATGTCTTATTATTCCAAGACCGGATCGTCCAACTACACCGAGTACCCGCTCTATCCTGAGCTCTCGTACTACATTGTTGCTTTCGGTGTCAGCCTTGACGGCAAGGCCACGACTCCTTTGTACAAGCTTTCCGCCAAGACCACGGCTCACGACACGATGACCGAGCCGTCCCTTGAAGGGGCTGACTGGTTCACACAGACGATGTTCCATTCAGTGTTCGGACAGTACAACTCCACCAATTGCGTGTGGACCAACTGGGCGGGAAAGGACGTGGCGAAGATGAACTATGTCCTCACATCGACATATTCATTCAATGTCTATTTTGGTGGCTCGTTTGATCTTTTCAGACGCTACACTGCGCTTAGAGGAAGCTCTGTCACGGAACAAGAATATATTGAGAAGATCAATGAGGACAACGGTATGACCACCAGGTTCGCGCCTTTGTCAGCCGCTACATCCTACACTCTCGGCGCGCTGGCGGTCAACGAGGCCGGTGACACCACTTTTGTCGTGAACACGCTTTCCACGATGACCTCGACCACCTATTACGATTGGGCGTTTGTCTCGCTGGGCACAAGCTCGTCCTATCCTGCGTCCACCGCTCTGGCGGCCAATGTCTCGATAGCGTTTGACTCTGCGGAATCCTTGAATATTCAGGTTTCGGGCGGCCGTTATCTTTTCTGCCGCAATTCCGAACTCGCCGGAGTGAAGGTGTCTGAAGCTTCCAAGATTGTGAAAGAGAAAGGAACAGACTTCTCTCAGACCCAGATCAAGGTTATGAATATGACAGGAGGCATCTCTATGTCGTTTGGCTCTGACGGAACAGCTCTTGAGCCGGGTACCAAATACACGTTGCTGGTCAACCTTGTCTCGGCAAGCGGTGATGAGATTCTTCGTTATGCCACAGCTTCCACGGCGGAAGGCACAAAGACGAGGTCAGCGGTTTACGGAGAGCCTAAGGGACGTATTGAGATCAATACCCCGGTAATCCTTGATACTTACGAAATAAGCAGATAGTTATGAGATTGAACAAGATATTGCGAACGATCGCCCTTATTCCGCTGCTGTGCGCCGCTGTCGTGGCGTCGGCCCAGAACAAGGCGATCACTGTCAGCGGAAAGGTCGTTGACAAGACAGGTGAGCCTGTCATCAGCGCGGGCGTGTTCATCAAGGGTACCACCACGGGAACCGTGACGGATTTTGATGGTAAGTACACCCTGACCAACGTTCCGGCTGACGCCGTCCTCACCGCATCGAACCTTGGTTACACAACGGCAGAGCAGGCCGTGAACGGAAAGACCGTAGTGGATTTTGTCCTGCAGGACGAGTCCGTGATCCTGGACGATGTGATCGTTGTGGCCTACGGTACGGCCAAGAAGGAATCGTTCACCGGTTCGGCCAGCGTGGTGAAAGGTGATGAGCTCAGCAAGAGGCCGGTCGGCAACCTCACGAAATCCTTCGAGGGTGCTGTGGCCGGAGTACAGGTGACTTCCGGCGGTGGCCAGCCTGGTGAGGGCGCATCCATTATGGTCCGTGGAGCAGGTTCCGTGAACGCCTCTTCCAGTCCTCTCTATGTTGTGGACGGTGTCCCTTACGATGGTGCCATCAGCGCCATCAACCCTGCGGACATCGAGACGATGACCGTCCTGAAGGATGCTTCGGCGGGTGCCCTTTACGGAGCCCGTGGAGCCAACGGTGTCATCGTGATCACCACCAAGAAAGGAAACAAGGACAGGGTGAACGTCAGCTACAAGGGAAACTTCGGCGTGGCTTCAAGGGCTTTGAAACGCTATGACCTTGTGGGAATGAGTGACTATGTCGAGCTGACTTACGAGGCTCTCAGAAACTCCGCCCAGTACGGCACAGGAATGGATTTCGACGCCGCCAGCGTCTATGCCGCCAACAATCTTGGCCAGACGATCGGAGGGCTGAAGAATCCTGAATATTACAACCCTTACAAGAACTACTCTTGGTCCAATCTGATCAACAAGGAGTCCGGAAAGATCCAGGATGACGCTGTGGCGGCCTGGAATGAGAACTGGATGGACGAGATCAGCAACGAAAAGGCTTTCCGTACCGAGCACGTGCTTTCCGTCAGCGGAGGAACCGAGAAGACAACCTATTTATATTCCTTGGGTTACTACAAGGAGAATGGTACTCTTCAGAACACTGACTTCGACCGTTTCACCGGAAGGATCAGCGGAGACGTGCAGGCCACGGACTGGTTCAAGATGGGTATGAGCGCCAATCTTGCGCACGCCGTGTCCGATTTCCAGGATGCCACCGGAAGCGCGACATCGAACGTTTGGTACACCGCCCAGTTTATGGCGCCTGTCTATCCTGTCTATCTCAAGGATATGGAAGGAAACGATGTGCTTGATGCGAATGGGAACAGACAGTATGAATATGGTTCCGAAGAGGACAACGGCTACGCCAACCGTGTCACCGCCCAGGGATTCAACTCCAAGGCCGAATTGTATAACAACAAGGCTTACTACAAGCGCAACTCCGTGTCCGCCAGGACGTTCGTGAAGTTCGGGACTGTCAACAAGGACGCTTTGCTCTACGGCCTCAATCTCGACATCAATCTCGGTGTTGACTTCACGGACTATGGCAGGACGACCACCAATGACAAGTATCACGGCAACGCCGCCTCGCAGGGTGGTACCGTCAGCAAGTACAACACGAGGACGATGAGCTACACGCTTAACGAACTGTTGACTTACCGCAGGAAGTTCGGGGAGCATTCCGTTGACCTCCTCGCCGGCCACGAGTACTATCGTTACAACTACAACTACCAGCTTGGTTCCAAGAGCGGCATCGTGGACGGCATCGACGAGCTCGGCTCGGCCGTGACCACTCTGACTAACACGTCATATTCAAACGACTATGCCATCGAGTCTGTGCTCGCCCGTCTGAACTATGGTTTCCGTGACCGTTACTATTTAGACGCATCCTGGCGTACCGATGGTTCGTCCCGTTTCCACAAGTCGAACCAGTGGGGTAACTTCTGGTCGGTCGGAGCCTCGTGGAGAATCTCCGAGGAGGACTTCATGAAATCCACTTCGGACTGGCTCAACAACCTTACTCTCAAGGCTTCCTATGGAGTGCAGGGTAACGACAACCTTGGCTCGTACTACGTTTGGCAGGGACGTTTCAGTTATGGATGGGCCAACGGAACCCGTCCGGGCTCGACCGCATCCTCCATCGAGAACAAACTCGTCACGTGGGAGAAAAACGGCAACCTGAACACCGGTCTGGAGGCCAGTATGTTCGGTGGAAGGCTTACCACCACCATTGAATATTACTCACGCAAGACCCGTGATATGCTCCTGAACAACCCTCTCGCCATCTCCTCCGGATTCTCCGGCTACGACGACAACGTGGGTTCGATGGTGAACAGGGGATTGGAGGCATCGCTGCGCGGTGTGATATTCGATCGCTCGAATTTCCATTGGGACGCTTCTCTGATGCTTTCGATGAACCGTAACAAGGTGACCGAACTCACCTCATCGCAGGATGTCATCAACTACGGCAGCGTCGTGATCGAGAAAGGCAAGCCGATCTACACATTCTATATGTCCAAGTCAGCCGGAGTCTCACCTTCGACCGGACGCCAGCTCTACTACGCCTACTACCGCTATGCCGTGGACAAGACCGGCTCCATCGTGACCGAGAAGTGTGATGAATATGTCACCGACAATGTCGGTCTGGCTTCCTTGAGCAAGTACTACTACGGCAGCCGTCAGGCTCTGTTCTCCGGAAGTTTCTCATCCAACTTCACGTTCTTCAAGAACTTCGACTTCTCTTTCCTGACCACATTCTCGGTCGGCGGAAAGATCTACGACGGACTCTATGGAGGAGCGATGAATGTCACCTACGCCGGAAACAACTGGCACAAGAACGTGCTCAGACGCTGGCAGAAGCCGGGCGACATCACGGATGTCCCTCTTGTCGAGATCGGCGGCAGCCGCTCCAGCACTGGTGAGGAACTGATTGATGCGTCTTATTTCGCCATCAAGAACATCACCTTGGGTTACACGCTTCCTTCATCGTTGACTAAAAAGGCCGGAATCGGTGCCTGCAGGGTGTTTGTCACCGCTGACAATCTGGCCCTTTTCTGCCATATGGACGGAATGGATCCTCAGTACAACTTCACAGGAACAGTTTCCTACACCTACACCCCGTCAAGGGTAGTGGCGGCTGGAATTGACATAAACTTCTAAAGGAATGAAAAAGATACTATCAATAATGTCGGCGGCTCTTTGCGCCGTTTCCTGCAATCTGGAATTCCAACCTACGGATTCCGGTTCCGGGGAGGATCTTCTGAAGTCGGCGACCACGGCGGTGACGATTGTGGACGGCATCTACAGGACAATGTGGACGGCCGGCTGGTCCACCGGCGGCAACGCCCACCAGTGCTTCGGAATCTCCGCCTACAACATCGCCCTTGAGTCGATGGCCGATGACTTCATAATGCAGAGTCAGGGCAACGGATGGTTCTGGTACGACCACTGCTACAACGTGAAGTCGTTCTACACTTCGGACAGTTTCCGTCCGTATGATGTGTGGAACGCCAACTACACCTGGATTTCCAATGCCAATTATGTGATCTCCGCCGAGAAGACGATGAGCGGAAGCGAGGTGGATGTCGATTATGTGCTCGGCAACGCCTACGCCATCCGCGCCCTGTCATATTTCAATCTGGCGAACTGGTTCGCCCGTCCGCCGTACAGCGCGTTGCAGGACAAGTTCCGCTGGTCTGATCCTTGCGTGCCGATCTATACCGAGCCTACCGGCAAGGATTTCGTCGGCAAGAAGCGTGAGAATCTTGAGACCGTGTTCGCTCAGATAAACTCAGATCTTGACACCGCCATCGATCTGCTCGAAAAAGGTGACGCGTCTGTCCTCGGAGGTACAAAGTCCCATATATCCTATTATGTCGCCCTTGGAATCAAGGCACGTGTGGCTTTGGCCGCAGGTAATTGGGAGACCGCTTTGGCCGCTTCGGAGAAAATCATCAAGTCTGAGGAATATTCAATCGGCGGCTCTTCCGAACTGATGAACGGAATGAACTCTCTATCCGCTTCCAACGTGATGTGGGGCGCCGGAATCGAGAACACCGAGCAGGCCGGAGGCTACGCCAGTTTCTTCGCCCATATGGACAATGTTGATGGTGCTTACGCACAGTCGGCCCCGAAACTGATCAACTCCAGTCTTTACAAGCAGATCCGTCCCGGGGATATCCGTCGTGCCTGGTGGGATCCGGATGACAAGGAGTCTCCGTACATCTCGAAGAAGTTCAAGTTCACTAATGTGGCTGCCTGGCTGGGAGACTACATCTATATGAGGGTCGAGGAATTCTACTTTGACGCTGCCGAGGCCGCTCTCCGTCTTGGAGACAAAGACAAGGCTGTCAGGTATCTCAACGCTGTGATGCAGAAGAGGGACGCCACCTTCGACGCTTCCAATCTTAGCGGAACGATGCTTGGCTCACTCACGACATCCTGGACCGGTTCCCTGCTTGAGAATATTCTTGTGCAGAAGAGAATTGAGCTTTGGGGTGAGTTCGGCCGCTTGGTCGATGTGCGCCGCCTCGGTCAGGGTATCGACAGGAAGACCTCTGACGGATTCGCCGAGGAGTGCATCTCCACAATGGCCGGCAACGGCATCAACCTCACAAACCCTGACACATACGATTGGGTGATGACCATCCCGCAGGATGAGATCAACAACAATCCAAACATTAACGAAGAAGATCAGAATCCATAATGGAAAAGTTTTTGAAATATTTGTTGTGCGCCTCAGCCGCATTGCTCTCACTCGTCGCCTGCGACCAAGAACAAATCGGCGAGATGGCTTCCGCCAATGATGCGGACAACAAGGAGATTCATTTTGTCCAGAAAAGCCTTACCAAAGAGTTTGAGCAGGGTACAAAAGAAGGGGAGTTCACCGTTGTGATCGCCAGGAACGGCAACAAGGGAACATACCGCGTGCTGCTCCAAAAGAGTGGCAAGAACGCTTCGTTGTTCTCTGTCCGCGACACTGTGGTCATCCCTGACGGTCAGTACAGCGTGGAAGTCCCTGTGACTGTGAATATGAACGCTGTGGTTCTCGGCTCCAGTGTCTCCGCATCCCTCTGCATCATCGGCAGGGACGCGGAACTCGGCGATGATCCGGCATATATCACGCAATACAGTGATTTCCTTGATCTCACCGCTTCGTTCACCCTTGAGTGGGAACCATATATGAGAACCACGGAAAGCGGTGAGCAGGTGCAGCAGACCGCCACATATTACTATTCCCAATTCTATGAGGGCTACCAGCGTGGTATGCTGGTGGAGAGGGCGAAAGGCACCACGAACATATTCAGGCTTCTGGATTGGGGCGCCGGGGTCAACTTCTTCTTCAAGGTGAACAGCGACAACACAGTTGTCGTGCCGGGACAGTCGATCGGCTACTATTACAGCGGCAGCGATGAATATGTCTATGTCTCCGACATCGCGCAGTACCTCGGTGACGAAGCCTACTATGACCGTTTCCCTTGCACGTTTGACGGCAAGCAGACTTTCACCCTCAACCTCGTCTATTATGTGACTGACGGAATGTTCGGCTATGGTCCTGAGAAGATTGTCTTCTCCGGCGACCACGACAACGATCCTGTGGTTTCGGCCACTTACGAGGGTGACGGTAAATTCTCCTTTGAATTCAACAGCTTCACTTCTTCTTGCAAAGCCGTGGTTGTTGAAGGTGACATCACCGGAGACACCGCGGAACTGAACAAGATTTACAAGCAGATCTGCCTTGGCCAGAGGGATGACATCCGGACATTCTCCGACAACACACAGCAATGGACACCGTCGGCCCCGTCCAACACGTTGATAGCCGTGCCTTTTGATGCGGAAGGTAAGCCTGGCGAGATGATTGCCGTACGCTTCACTTACGATCCGGACGGCACGATCACCCCGGCGGTTCTGGAGTTCAGCATCAGCCCTTACAGTGTTGACCCGTATTCCACTATGATCTGGAAAATCCGTACGAGGAACGCCGCGTCTGTGCGTTACATTATGATGGACAAGGATGTGCTTGATTATTATGAAGAGAACTATCCTCTTGACCAGATTCTTGGAATAGGAGCCAAGTTGGACGCGGACAACCTTGCCGCAAGTGAAGGACCGGACGGGCTTACCCTTTATTATCAGGGTCTTTCGGAAGGTGGAGCCTATCGTGTCATCGCTGAGGTTACCAACAGGTACGGAGACAAGGTCTATGTCACGGATTCAACCGTTCTGGCGTCACACGCTGACAAGTTCAAAGCCGCGAGTCTGGATGATTTTGTCGGGGCCTACATTGTGAACGCGGATGTCAAGACATCCAGCAGCAATCAGGCGAGCACGGAGTCCTTCCGTGTGGACATCATCAAGACAGGTGAGAATACGGTGATGATCAAAGGACTTTGCAATTACAGTTCTTATTCCCCTTCAATCACCGGCACATACATCCCTGAGGAACATTCCATCCGGGTACAGTCTCAGAATCTCGGTGAGTTCAGCTATATGAACGTGGTCTTCGGCTTCGTGGCCAACCTTTATACCGGAATCTGGGGACAGACCAGCAGTATGGAATTCGGTTTCTGCGATGACGGCCTTCTGCATTGGCGCACGACCGCCGGCTCGGAGATGAGTCTTACCGGCTACAAGTTCCTTCTCTTCGACGGCACCTCCTATTCCGGTTACGCCGTCGGTGACAAGACTTACGAGAATATCCTGATGCAGAAACTCTGATATTCAATGGATAGTGAATAGGCGGACTGATATGTCTGAGTATTGATTCTGTTTTTCAGTTCCACAGAAATGAAAAAGGGCGACCGTTTTGGCCGCCCTTTCCCATATTCGGAACCACTTAGTCGATGTAGCCGTCATTCTGTGTAAGATCAGGATTCATCTCCCTCTCTTTCTGTGGAATAGGCCACGTCTCGCAGTATGTGCCCACTGACACGTGGGTGTACTTGGTCGTTCCCCACATCTCCATAAGGCCGTTGGACTGCGCCTTGTAAGGCATTCCCTGGGCACGGAGAGTGTTGTTGAAGTACTTTTCGTTGTGCCAGGTGCCCCAGCGGAGCTCATTGAAGTACATCGAATCCTCACCTCCGAGTTCTACATACATCTCGTTGCGCGCAAGGTTGATGACATCTTCCTTGGTGGCTTGGGCCGTCTTGCAGGCTGGGTCGCTCAGGAGAATATGTCCCGCACGCTTGCGTACCTGGTCGATGCAATCCTTTGCCTCGGAGAGATTTCCGAGTTGCGCCTCGCATTCGGCCCGGTGGAGAAGGATCTCTGCGTAGCGGATAAGGTAGATGTTCTGGTCATAGACCCAACGGGTGGTGCACTCGTCATATTCAGGGACATATTTCCTCCAGAGGTAGTAGAACATTGAGTTGGTGTCGGTACGGATGTCGTAAGGCGCTCCGGCGTCAAGGCAGTACGGCCAGCGGAGTGTCCACGTGTGATTGCCTATGCCACCAACGTTTCCGTTGTAAACGGAGTAAGGTGTTATGATCGCCATCATAAGCCGTGGGTCACGATTCTCGTAAACTTTCTTTATACGCTCCTCGTTGCCTTGGTCAAGGTACTTTGAGAAGTCGGAACCGAATTCGACCATCTGGTTTTTCTTCTCTTTATAGTCATACTTGCCGAACTCCCCGTTCCCTGATTCGAGTCCGTCGCGGAGGAAGAACACGGATCTTTCATTCGGTGTCATCTTGGTGTAGCCCGGAATATAGTCTTCCCAGTTGAAAGGAGAACCGTCAGCCTCTTCGAACCTTTCCACATATGCCGGGTTCGGAAGGTAGTTGTTCCAGGCCGAGCCGCCGGTGACACGGTTGCCATAGTTGATGGCTCGTGGGTTGCCTTGATTGCTGGAACTTACGCAGGCGACTGCGAAAAGGATCTCATTGTTCTTCTCGTTGGCCGGTTTGAAGAGCTGGAAGAAGTCATTGTTCCCCTTGGCTCCATTGCTTGGGGAATATAGGGCGGCTCCGCATTCCTCGATCGCCTTGAAGTCGGTGAGGGCGGATTTGTAATCTTTCATAAACTCGTACACGAAGCCACGGAGAGCGTATGCGGTTGTCTGTGAGACACTCTCGCCTCCAGCGACGATCTTTGGAAGAGCTGGTATGGCGGCCGTGCAATCCTCGATGATCTGTTTCCATACCTCATCCTTGGTGCTGCGAGGCTTAGTAGCGTCTTTGGCCTCCACATTCTCTGTGTAGATAGGAACACCGCCCCAAAGAACATTGAGATTGTAATAGCCATACGCACGGAGAACAAGTGCCTCGGCCTTGATGCGGGCTTTTTCCTCATTGTCCATATCCGGGACTGATTCAATGTGGTTGATCACATCGTTCGCCCTGTACACGATTGTGTAGAAGTACTTGTAGAAGTTGGCTACCGTGCCCGATGAGGAGGTAAGGTTTCCGGGACTCATACAGTTGTTCCCTTTCCAGTTGGCATCGACATCCATCACTGAAGAATATGAGTCGAATGACATTCCAAGGGCCGCACCGCTGTAATTCATTGAGAAGTGCTGGTAGAGGGCGTTGTAAACTCCATTGAGAGCCGCGCGTGCGAGGATAGGTGACTGCCATACCGTCGAGTTCGCGAAACTATATGATGGTACAGTGTCGAGATAGTCACCCTTGCATCCGTAGGTGCCAAGAACCATAGCGGCAGACGCCACTGCTATTAAAGATTTTCTGAAAATATGTTTCATAATATTCACAATCAATTAGAATGTAATGTTGACACCTGCTGAATATTGACGCATTGTCGAGTATGCGACGGTCGCGCGCTGTTCAGGATCCTGACCGGAGAATCCGGTGATGGCGAAGAGGTTCTCCCCGGAGAGATAGAAGCGAAGTCTTTGAACCATAAACTTCTGGCTGAGTTTGGCCGGAAGGGTGTAACCTATCTGAAGGTTGCGGAGTTTCAGGAAATTGCCCTTCTCAAGATGGAGAGACGAGTTCGCGGAAGAAGGCACGCTGCTGTTGTAGGCGAGGCGAGGATTCTTCGATGTAAGATTGGTCCTTGGATCATCAGGTTTTGAAGGATCGTAGAAATAATGGTCGTTGGCTATCCTTTCAGGAATAGCGTAACCATAGACCGTGGTGGAAGCGTTACGCCCTGTGGAGTAGTAATATATGGCGAATCCGGCGGAACCGCCCCAAGACATCGCGAAATCAAGGTTCTTCCAGTTGAGGGAAGCCTCAAGTCCGAAATTGTACTTAGGCATCGTGGATATGTTCTGGAACTCGGAGTCACCGGCGTTGCCATAGACACCGTCATTGTTCGTGTCAGCGTAGATATATTCACCATACCAGAGAGTGTTCTGTCCGACCTTGTTGGTAGGTTGGAATGAATATCCATTCTCCTGCATCGCCAGAAGCCACTCCATATCTGTCTCCGTGCGGATCATACCATCGACAGGACCTCCGTTGATTCCGTCAGCGGCATAACCGTTTCCTGTTCCCTTGTAAACATTTGGAAGGTACCATTCGTTGATCATATGGCCTTCGAGGACGCGTGTAGTGCTTCCGGTGGAGACATCTCCGATATTGGATTTGTCATCATTGAGTTTGCCTTTATATTTGCTCACCCAGTTCTTGTTGTAGGAGAAATTGCCTTTTATGCTATAGCTGAAGTCTCCGATGTTGTCTCTCCAGCCGAGCTCAAGCTCGATGCCACGGTTGGTTACCTCTGCGATGTTCTGCTTAGGCGCTGACGCGTTACCCATTGCCATAAACATATCTGGGGTATAGAGGATGCCGCTTGTTAGTTTGTTGTAGGCATCGATCGTGCCGGTGAGCCTGTCGTTGAGGAAGGCATAGTCGAGACCGATGTTGGCCACAGCTGTGGACTCCCAGCGGAGAGCGTTGTTGGCGATGGAGGTGATGGCGATTCCTGACAGAAGGTCGCTTCCGCCTGCGTAGTTGGCCGAAGAGTAGATAGACTGCCAATCATAATTGCCGATGGAGTTGTTTCCGAGCTCGCCATACGACACACGAAGCTTGAGGTCGGAGAGTGCCGGAACGCTCTTCATAAAAGGCTCCTCGCTGATGCGCCAGGCGGCCGAGGCTGACGGGAAGAATCCCCAGCGATAACCTGGAGCGAAGCGTGAGGAACCATCATAGCGGAAGTTGGCTTCGAAGAGATACTTGCCGGCGAATGCGTAGTTGACACGTCCGAAATATGACTGCGATGTCCATTCGGTGCCGTAACCTTTAGTAGAATATGGCGTGACGGCAGCGTTGAAGTCATTGACGTTGGCGTCGGTGAGGCCGAGTTTGCTCATATCGGACTCACGATACTCATAGTGCTGCTGCTCATAGCCGATCATTGCCGAGATGTCGTGCCTGCCGAAAGACTGGCTATAGTTGAGCAGATGGTTCAGTTTGTATGTATTGTCACGGGTGTAATACATATATGTATATAGGGTGGCCGGATCAGCCGCGCCTGTGGTGTAGGCACCCTGTGAGAATGAGTATTTGCCGATTGATGTGTCAACTGTCTTCTTCTCACGCCTGAGGTCGTTGTAGTAATAGTCAAAACTGTATGTGAAGTGCTTGAGGAACTTGACTTGCGCGTACCAGTCTGTGTAAAGCTGTGTGCGCTTGTCGTGTCCGGTGGAACTTGCGAAGTCCCAAAGCGGGTTGTGTGACTGAGGGTCGTCCGCACTGTTCTCAGGAGCGCCGTACTTGCCGTCATAGTAAGGGTACGTGCAAGCCAGCATCTTGGTGGTGGTAAGGCCGCCAAGATCAAGACTGAGGACATCCTGGTTTGTGACATTTCCCCAGATGCGCGCGCCTACGCGAAGCCATTTGGTGACATCTGAGTAAAGGTTGATACGGCCTTGGTAGCGATTGTAGCCGGAGTTGTCGATTATGCCTGGATTATCGACATAGCCGAAGCTCATAGTGTAGCCGGACTTTTTTTCCTTGCCGCTGATGGAGACGTTGTAAGTCTGCTGGAGAGACTTGTTGTAGATTTCTGACCACCAGTCGGTGTTAGGATAAGCCACGTAGTTAGGATAACCTGACGCGGATATTCCATCCGGATCTTTCGCGGCATCTCTCCAGGTGTCGATGATGCTCTGGGCGAACTGCGGACTGTTACCGATGTTTGTCTGAGACTCGTTGAAGAGCTCCATATATCTTGCATAGTCGGAAACCGTGTGGATGATCTTGAACGGCTCGCTGTAGGCGAGCGACGCATCTACGTTCACGGTGATGTTACCGTCGTTCGATCCGCTCTTGGTGGTGATGAGAATGACACCGTTGGCGCCTCTGTTACCATATATGGCGCAGGAGGCAGCATCTTTCAGGATCGACACGGACGCGATGTCCGCAGGGTTCACCATTGAGATGCTCTGCTCCATACCATCGACAAGCACCAGAGGGGATGACGAGTTGAGTGTACCTGTACCACGGATCGTCATTCCGAAACTCTCGTTGTTCGGCTGGCCTGACGACTGCATTACTTGAAGACCAGGTGTCACATTTGTGAGGGCTTGGGCCGCATTGGTGATAGGACGGGATTTCGCCGCCACTGTCTGGAAATCAACCGCGGAGACTGAACCTGTCATATTCACTTTCTTCTGCACGCCGTATCCGACGACGACAGTCTCCTCAAGCATTTCGGTGTCGTCCGCAAGGGAAATGTTGTACTGGTCACCAGTCCCGAGAGTGATTGTCTGGGTCTTGTAACCGATGCAGGAGACCTCGATGGTGGCGGTTCCAGATGGAATTTCAAGGAAGTACCTTCCGTCAGCATCGGTCATAATGCCGATAGTGGACTTGGGAATCATTACAGACGCTCCGACCACAGGTCCGCCGGTCTTGTCTGTAACAACACCTGAAATCTGTCTTTTACTGTCTTGCTGGAGAACGGAGTCTGCCGCGGATGCGGTCAATGACAACACTCCGGACGCAAAGACAATGGCGACTGTAAGCGCCAATACGCATAAACGTTTCATACTGTTGTTTTTTTGTTTTGTTTTTTTGTTAAACGCTTGATTTGGTAAAACGATAAAAGTTGAGTACATTTGCTCCTG
>CAVBMN010000030.1:0-24483 GCA_963596515.1 bacterium | reverse complement strand
TCTTGAACTTTTCGAGCATCTGGCTGGTCCAGAAGATGTTGGTGTTGCCCGACACTTCCTTCCAGTCGAGCTTGTCGGCGTGCTTCTCCAGCTGTGCCTCGCTGAAAGGGAAGTTGCCCGAAATGTTGCTCCACGCCTCTGTGTCCATCATTTGGGCGACCACGCCCTCGCATAAATTGATCTTTTCCATACTCATTTTGTTTTGTTGATGCAAAGTAACACTCTTCCGCTGCAAAAATATGGCAGCGAAGAAATAATTTGCGTTAAATGAATATTTCGGGAGGCGTGCTGGGTGGGAATATCTCACCCTTGGCGAACGATCATCTCGCAGTTGGCGCAGTCGAAGGTCAGACGGTAGCGTTTGCCATTGTTGGTTAGATAGAGCTGACTGGGGGAAATGTTTTGTGGGGTGACGGAGGTCAGAGTGTGCGGATTTACAGCGCATTTGGCCTTGCCTTGCTGACGGATTGGGCAGAGACCGAGTTCATAACGTATGCAATACTTTGTTCGCATCAGTTCAGCTTCAGGCCGGTGCGAAATCTCAAAAGCGTCATCGGTTTGAGTGGCTCCCAATGACAAATATGTCTCACGGGCGATGTGGTTGGCGATGTTTGCCTTGTACGAAAGATTGATGCAGTCCGATGCCGATTCTTGAATATCCGTGACTTGAGATAGAATCGGCTTCTGGTCCTGCCCGCAGTCTTGAAATTCGGACAGAGGTTTGGCGTTTTCCCGGTTGTCAAGGACTTTCGCGATTCCGGGGTCGCAGACAGTTTTGCCTGTAGGCAGAGGAATCGCCAGGCAAGGTATTTCATCCAAGGCGGTGGCGAGATCCCGTCTGATCGCATTCAAGGCTGATGCCGGAAGGAACGGCAGCGAGTTGTCCGAAGTCTCCACATTAAGCGAACTGAGGGTGAATGAATATATTCCCGTAGCCTTTGAGATCTGTGCCGCGAACATTCCACGCATCCTTTCAGCGTTCTCCGCCACGCTGTCACCGGCCTCGCACTCAAGTGTGACGCTCCGCCCGTCCTGACTCACCGCATTGATTTTCAGTGAATATGTCGGCTCGATCAGTCGCTTCGACAGGCTCAGTGACCGGCTCTTTTCTGTTACGGACCGAAGTTCTTCTGTCACTGAATGACTTACTTCGGTCACTGAGCCTGTCGAAGTGACCTGAGCGACCATAACAGAGATGTCCACTGAAACCGGAATCCTCCTGACCGGCAGATTGGAATCCAATTCCTTCTCGAAAGCGCTGCTGAGATTTCGGTACAACTTCGCTCCGGGATAGAGTCCTTGGACAACATTCCGGCACGTTATACGATTCCCCTGACAGACATCTCCACGGAAACCGACAATCTCCCCTCGGCCTTTAGACAGGAAAGAGAACCCATCCCCGTTCTGAAGCCGTTCGGCCGGATTCTTCATCCTGACAGTTATGGTGACGTTTTCCTCGTCTGTCTTTTTGCCGACCGGAGGGCCTGGCCGCTTGTCAGAGGCAAAGCTCGTTCTCTTACCGTTTGAAAAGGTCTGGTGTATCGGAGCGATGGAGACCACTGTCCCGATCTCCTCTCCGATTGATTTCGGAGCGTCCATCGAGGACCAGTTCCCTGACCGTTTCCCGTCCAGAAACAACTGCGTGTAGCCACGGTTGAACGTCTTCCCCAGATCCGGCATAAATCCGCCTTCCGACCGTCCGAACGAAACCCTGCGGTACTTCCCCGGATTCGCCGCGACCAATTCATCCAATGCCAATGAATATGCCCGGACGACATTCCGTACGTAGGAGATGTTCTTCAACCGTCCCTCGATCTTGAACGAGCATATTCCCGCTTCCGCGAGATCCGCCAGCCTGTCCTTGAGGTTGTAATCCTTGAGAGACAGCAGGGCCTTGTTCCGCACCAGAACATTTCCTGACCCGTCCACAAGATCGTAAAGCGACCGACACGCCTGGATGCATTCCCCACGGTTGGCGCTCCGCCCTGTAATCCGCTCTGACATATAGCATTGGCCACTGTAGCAGACACACAGGGCTCCGTGCACGAAAAATTCCAGCTCACAGTCCACCGCCTTGCGCACGGCCTTGATTTGTTCCAAGGACATCTCCCTTTCCAGAACAATCCGTGAGGCTCCGATGCCCTCGTAAAGCCGTGCCTTTTCCGGAGTCCTTATCGCGCATTGGGTCGATGCGTGGACCGGCAGGTCTGTCAGTTTCCAGACCGCAAGATCTTGAGCGATGATTGCATCTACGCTGGCGGCCTTCGCCCTGGTCAGCAACCTTTCCGCCTCGGCAAACTCATCATCAAAGAGAATTGTGTTGAGTGTCAAGAATATGCGCACTCCGAATCTGTGGGCATATTCAGTGAGCCTCCGGATGTCCTCCATCGAGTTTCCGGCGGCTTGTCTTGCCCCAAACGCAGGCCCGGCGATATACACGGCATCGGCACCGCAGTCAATCGCCGCGATGCCGATGTCAGCGTTTCTTGCCGGAGCAAGAAGTTCGAGATAACCAGGCATTTTCCCTCGCTGAAATTAATTATTGGAACATCCCACGTTGCAAGATGGTTGCCCATCTCGAACTTCCCTTTACGTTACCCCTACCCTAAATCCCTCCCCCGAGGGGGAGGGACTTGCTTCCACCGCAAGCGGTGGAGAGTGGAGCTTCTATGGAATTACTTGCTGAGGGAAGCGATCATCTGCTTGGCCTGTGCGCCGAACTTAGGATCGTCCTGAACCTTCTTGTAGAACTCAAGAGCCTTGGCGTTGTTCTTCGCACCCTGATAGAGAGCGGCAACGGTGAAGGTGATGGCGGAGGCGTTCTTGGCGTCCGGCTTGATCTCAAGATATTTCTCGAAGTACTTGATAGCGTCAGCGTTCTTGCTGAGTTTCTGGGAAGCCTGGCCGGCGATGAGATAAGCGTTGGCGTTCTCAACATATTCATTGGCCTTCTCGGCGGCCTTGACAGCGTCAGCGAGCTTGTTTCCCTTGAAAGCGGCGTTGGCCTGCTTTACATAGATGTTGGAAATCTGCTCCTTGGCAGTCTTCTCCTCACCGTTCCAAGCCGCGTGCTTGAAAGCCTCGATGGCCTCTTCGGTCTTTCCCTGGGCACCGAGAGCCTGACCAAGATAGAGGGCTGTCTTGCCGGCTGTTGTGTCGATGGCGTATGACTTTGCGAAACCGTCGGCGGCGGTGGCGAAGTCCTTCAGTTTGAGAGCGTCAACACCCTTCTGCATCCACATCTGAGGAACGAGTTCCTTAGCCTTCTCGGCAACCTCGGCGTTCTCATATTCATTGGCGATCTTCTCGACTTCGGCGAGTTTTGCGGCGGCCTCATCGTACTTCGCGTCCTTGATCAGATCCTTTGCGATCTCAAGGGAAACACCTGGGATGGCGTTCTTGCAGTTAGCCACAAGTTCATCGGCGTCAGCGCCTATAGTCTTACCCATTTCGAGAGCTTTCTGGAAGCAATCGAGGGCTTCAGTCCAATTCTTCATAGAGATGGCTGTGGCTCCATTATTGTAGAGCTCAGTAGCCTGGGCCATATCCTGGGCGGATGCCATACTTGCTGCCATAAATGCGGCAGCGATTGCGAGAATAAACTTTTTCATCGTATTAAAAATTATGTTTAACTATATTCATCATAATCGCAATAACCACAAATGTAATAAAAATTTGTGTCAATTGCACATTATTGGCTATTTTTGTCCTAAACGGGAGGTGTCAATGATGCGTTGTTTGATAAAATCAGTCTTGTGTTTTGTGCTGCTCGGTTTCTCAATAATGATGCCAGCGCAGAATCTGCCCGCTCTCCAGAAAGACGGCTCGGTCACGACCGGCAGTCTTACCAACGGGATTTCCTACTATCTGGTGACGAACCCTTCGATGAAGGGCGTCGCCGATTTCGCCCTTGTCCGCAAAGGGGCGTGCGACACATTATCAGCGAGAAAGGAACTGTCGTCTCTGCCACACTTCAACAAGACTATTCCTTATAAGTTCTTATCCCGCAAGGGAATAGGCTGCCGTCCGGAAGGCTATGTCTCTTACAGGGAGGATGCCACCATATTCAGATTCGACGATGTGCCTGTCTTTGATCAGGCTGCTTCGGACACGACGCTTCTGATGCTCTTCGACCTTATCGCCGCCCAACCGCGTCAGCACTCTATCATCATCGCCGGCGACATCAACCCCAACGTCATCAAAGAAAGGATGAATGTTTTCTCTATGATGGTCCCTTTCCGCAATCCGGCCTACAAGAAGAAAGAATATGTCTGGAAACCTTCCGCTGAGACTGAATATTCATTCATCCCGTCCGAGCGTTCTTCCATTGCGGTGGATTTTCGCTCGCCGAGGACTCCTGATGACCAGATGAACACTATCCAGCCGTTCATCTCCGAGCTGTTCTCGGGCGCGTTGAGAGAGGTCGTGTCCAGTCGGCTCCGCGAGACTCTTCAGGCAAGAGGCATTCCGGTGCGAAGTGTCACCGTCGTAAACGAAGGAAGCGCCGACAGCTCCGGGGACGAACATTTCCGTGTGAGCGTGGAATCCTCTGGCTCTTGGCAGATGCCCTCTACGATGGCGGTCGCTTCAACCCTTTCGGAAATCTATGCCAAAGGTGTTGGTATTGAGGAATATAAGGTTGCGCGAAATTCGGTGCTCAACGGTTTTCTGAAGCCGCAGACGAACGATGCCCTTGTCCGCCAATGCATCTCTTCATACCTTTATGGCGCTGATTTGGCCACCCCAGCCACAAAGGCCCGCTTTTTCTCTTCAAGGAATATGTCCCCGAAGGCTGAGGTGGATCTGTTCAACGGATATGTCTCGGCTCTTTTGGAGGATCTGGATAACTGCGATGTGGTTTGGACTGGTGACAGGGAACAATATGACGAATGGCTCTGGCCGGTTCTGTTCAAGTCTGCCTGGAACGGTGTCGCCCTCTTGGAGAAACCTGTTTACAAGTGGAAGACCACCCAGCGGGACACTTCGGATTTCTGGAGCGAGAAGAATAAGGTCAAGATCAAGTCAATGGTCACCGAACCTGTCTCCGGAGGGGAAATGTGGACATTCTCCAATGGGATGAAGGTGATTTACAAGAAGATGGACACCAAGGGACGGTTCAACTATTCCTTGATGATCAAAGGGGGATATTCAATGGTAAGGGGCTTGCAGCGTGGTGAGGGAGCGTTTTTCTCAGATATGCTTGGCCTTTGCGACATTTCCGGAATGTCTGGAAGTGATTTTGCCAAGACTCTCAGGGCGGAGGGTGTTGAGATGGACTGCACGGTCTTGACATCGGATTTGAGGCTGTCCGGCTCCGCGCCATCCAACAGGCTTGCCCTGGTTCTCAAGTCATTGCTCTCTGTGGCAAATCAGCGAAGAGCCTCAGAGTCGGCATTTGAATCGTGGAGAAGTATGGAGTTGGTCTCGCTCAAGCCGGCCAGTCTGGACAGCCTGATGTATCCGGACTATAACTATTCCGCGGTCAAGACTCCGTCCGGTCTTGTGGACAGAACGATGCAGGATGCCCAGAATTTCTTTGAGAGCCAGTTCGTGAAGTCCAATGACGGAGTTATCGTGATTGTGGGCGATATGCCTGTTGAGCCCGTGCAAAAGATTCTGTGTCAGTATCTTGGCGGATTCCGTGTCAGCAAATCGTCATCAGCCCGGCAGTTCTGTCCGTACAAACTGCGCACTGGCACCACGACATATTCCCGCATCGGTTCTCCGGTGGAAATAAGTCTGGCTTTGGCCTGTGCCGAGCCGTTCACAACCGAGAATTATATGGCCTTCAAGGTCGCCGGCCTTGCCCTTCAGCGCAGGCTTACCGGCGTGATGGCCGGGCACGGGTTCAGCGTCAGAATGGCTGACCGTTTCAGCATCTGGCCTCAGGAGGCTCTGGAGTTGATATTCACCTGCACTCCTGTGCCTGAATCGGGCCTTCCTTATGGTGTGAAGAGTGGCTCTGACCAACCGATGAGGTCTCTTGTGGCCGCCAGAAAGGCGATCGAGGACGTGCTCTCCAAGCCGGTGAACGCCGCTGAGCTGGCTTCCTGCAAGTCTCTGCTGACCAACAGTTACTCGACTTATCTCGCTGATCCTAAGAATTATGTGGATGCCATCCTAATGCGCTATTCCGGCGGAAAGGATGTGCTGACAGGCTATAACAACAGAATCGGCAGCGTCTCTGCCGACAAGGTAAAGGAAATCTTCGGCGCTTTGTCCGAAGGAATGAGAATCGAATATGTCGTCAAACAATAAGTTCGGAACAATAATCCAAATCGGCGATATCCTTGTGTCAGAGGATGTTGTCACTGAATATTTCGCCTGCGATTACGCTGTCTGCAAGGGCTGCTGCTGCATAATCGGTGACAGCGGCGCTCCCCTTGAAGAGTCCGAGTTGGAGCCTCTTGAGGAGAATTATCCGGTATATTCAAAACTGATGAGGCCGCAGGGCCGCGCGCAGATTGGCAAGGAAGGCTTTTTTTCCATAGACCGTGACGGCGATATTGTGACCCCGGTCGTGGATCAGACCGAGGAGTGCGCCTACACAACATTCGATGAGGAGGGTAACTGCTTCTGCTCCATCGAGAGATGCTTCTTTCAAGGTACCTGCAAGTTCCGCAAGCCGCAGTCCTGCTGGCTCTACCCGATTCGCGTCACAAAACTTACCGGCGGCGGTCAGGCCCTGAACCTGCATCGTTGGGGAATATGCAAGGACGCCTACGAGAAAGGCCGTCGCGAGGGCATCCACGTCTATGAGTTCCTCCGCGAGCCCCTGATCTCCGTCTTCGGCCAGGACTTCTACGATGCCCTTTCCTTCGCCGCCAGGAAGATTCAGTGAGGATTACTCTGCCTTGTCGTTGGAGTTGAGGAGTTCCATCGCTGCCTCGTAATCGGCGGCGTTGACCTTGACCTCGACAGGATCAACATAGTTCAGTGAAACGTAGGAGGAGTTCTCCCCGAACACAGCGGCAGGGATGCCGTTCTCATTGAGCATACCCGCTGTGATGTGGGCGCTCATCGCGTTGTCAAACTTCGCGACAGTCTTGAGTTCTTCTGCCATAATCTTTGAATATTAGAGGGTTATACTTATGCTTCAGTGGCATCTGAGTGCCACGCAGACATATTCATTACTCTATTCTTCGTCCAACACCCGGAACTTGTACTCCAGTCCGCCTACAATCCGTACTACCTCCTTGGTGAGGCCTTCCACCTCGAAGCCGCCGAGCTCACGGGTCATCGTGATCCTGTCCTCGAACATCTTGAAGAGGGCGCTGAACTTGGAGCGGAGGCGGAAAGTCAAGTTCTCGCCGTTCTCGCTTTCGAGACGGTAGCCGCGCATCTCCATATATTCAATAATCCCGCCACGGAGGTCGGAATATTCACCTTTTAATATGACAGACCTTTTGATGAATCCGAATCTTGGGTAGAATGCTGAGACGAAGGCGAACAGCAACGCAATCTGCCACAGTGACTTGTACCCATCGCGGAACATCAGACTGACATCAGACTTGACGACTCCGACGAACACGAGGGCGGCCATAATGACCACAAACAGGATGGTGAAATAGAAAAAGTATTTGACCGCTCTTACAAAATATTTCATAATAGTCCGATTTTTGCTAACCAGACAAAAATACGAAATAGTTTTGTTATTTTTGTGTCATTAAACATTAAATCGGAAGACTATGGCAGAAATAGATCCTATCCAGGAGCGCCGTGAGCGCGAAGAGCAGGAAAAGAAGAATGAAAGCCTCAAGAAGACGATGTGGGCTCTTGTGGCTGTGGCGGTGCTGCTCGCCGCGGGACTTGCCTACATTTGGTTCTCGAAGTCCAGCCTTGTTAAGGACCTTAACGCTGAGAAGGATGACCTTACCCAGCAGATGATCGCCCTGAAGGGTGATTATGACAGCCTTTCATCAGACTATGCGTCAATCAACAGCCAGCTGGACTCCTCTAAGGAAGAGGTCAACCAGTTGATAGAAAGAATCCAGAAGACCGAGGCCACGAACCGCCGCAAGATGCGCCAGTACGAGAAAGAGCTTGGGACCTTGAGGAGCATAATGAGGAATTACATCGTGCAGATCGATTCCCTCAACACATTGAATCACAAACTGACAGCTGATGCCGCCGCCGCACGTCGCGAGGCCGCCGAGAGCCGTGCCGAGAACGCCGACCTCAAGGGCAAGGTGGAGAATCTTACCGGCCAGGTGGCCGCTGGCTCCGTGATCAAGTCAAGAGGCTTGAGTGTCGCCGCCTACAATGCTTCCGACAAGGTTACGGACCGCAGCAGCAGGGTAGTAAGGCTTCTTGCTTCACTTAGCCTTGTCGAGAACGATCTGGCTCCGAAGGGACCAGTAAGAGTCTATCTGCGTGTCAAGGATCCGGACGGAATCCTTCTCACCAACAGCACCCAAACCTCGTTCTCATTCAACGGCCAGACTATGGTAGCCTCCGCTTCCCGCGAGGTAGACTACGAGGGCAAGGAGGTTGACCTGAGCATCTACCTCAACGACATTCCTTCCTACCAGTCTGGAATATACACGGTTGAGGCCTACACCTCTCAGTCGTTCCTCGGCAAGACCGAACTCTTGCTCCGCTAGTCCGTGATCTACCTTCACGTTCCTTTCTGCGGCAGTTTCTGCACCTACTGCGACTTTTATTCGGAAATATGTCGGAGTGCCCAGGCATTCAATGAATATGCGGACGCCGTCATCGCGGAGATTCATTCCCGGCAGGAGGAACTGTCAATGAATATGTCCGCCCACGATGCGGTCAACACTTTATACATAGGAGGAGGCACCCCATCGGTGCTTCCTCTTGATGTTTTATCCCACATTATCAAGGCTTTGACTTCGTCAGATGCGCTTCGGCGGTTGGTGAGCTTAGTCGAACCACAGGCTCAGCGACCGATAGTGGGCATTTCTGATAAGATTCCCCTTTCTTCTGCTCCAAAGCCACTTTCTCCGGTCGCTGAGCCTGTCGAAGCGACTTCTCCTTTCGAGGAATTCACCGTAGAAGTGAACCCCGAAGACATAGTGGAAAAGGGATCCGAATATGTCCGCGGACTCTTAGCCCTTGGCGTGAACCGTATCAGTATGGGAATCCAGTCTTTCGATGACGGCATTCTCCGTTGGATGAACCGCCGACACGATGCGGCACGAGCCGTTGAGGCCTTCCGGATTCTCCGCGACTGTGGAGCCCGGAACATCAGTATAGACCTGATTTTCGGCCTGTCCCAGTTGACGGACGAAATATGGACAGACACGATAGAGAAGTCCTTGGAGCTTGCTCCAGAGCACATTTCGGCCTACCAACTGTTAATAGAGGAGGGCAGTGCCCTAGCCAAGATGGTGGCCGATGGCCGTTACGTCGAGGCCTCCGAAGAACAATGCCGTAGGCAGTACGACATACTATGCCAGAGCTTGAGGCAAGCCGACTATCACCATTACGAAATCTCCAATTTTGCAAAGCCCGGCTTCGAGGCCGTTCATAACAGCGCCTATTGGCGCAGAGTCCCGTACATCGGCCTCGGCCCCGGTGCCCACTCATTGCTCGGCAATGTCCGTTCCTGGAACAGTCCGGAACTTCCGCACAGCGTCCCGTCTGGAAGTCTGATGACATATTCAAGAAACTTTGAGACCCTTTCGCCGGCAGACATCCGAGTCGAGAGGATTATGCTATCCCTCCGCACCGACCAAGGCCTTGAAGCCACAGAATTATATTCATTGGCAGACCGCACCGTCATTGATTCCCTTTTGAGTGAAGGTGCTTTGGAATCCTGTGGTACCCGAATCCGCATCCCTGAAGACCACCTCTTCACCTCCGACGAGATCATCCGTGAACTGATCTAATCCTTTTAGTATCGCTCGCGGATCCATACATCCAGAAAGAGGTCATAGACTTGATAGACACCACGGTTGTGTGTAAGCAACCTTTTGTCTATTTGACCTGTTGCAGAAATATGGATTTCCAGTGAAGTCTGTTATGATGAATTTGTCTAATTTACAATGCCTTACATTGTAAATACAACATTTTATCATTTTATGATAATCACTTTATGATAAAATTGTGCTTTTGCCGAGGACAATTGAGCCCAAGCGTTTCCCAAGAGTGTTGCGCAAACGATAATTGGCAGAAGTGTCTCCCAAGGGTTGCTTTAGTGGACTGATGGATCTAAGTGACCTTTACATATTATGCTTTGCTGAACTTGTGGTACATATGTACTTCCCGAAATTGTGGCTTTTCAATGTCAACACGACCTCCGTGTCGAGATCGATTGAACATATTCAGAGTGCCTAGATGTGAGGTATAAAAAGTGTTTTTCTGGGTGTGACGATGATGGCGGCGAGCCTCAAGAGGTGGTTTCTTCGGGGGTATGACCGAAAATATTTCTGTTTTTTATTAATCGTATATGTTTCTTTTCGTTTACTATCGATAGGAATGCCTAACTTGCGGTCGTGTTCCGGGTAGTATCGCGGGACATTTTGATAAACAGACACGATTCACTTTAACTATGGAGACTTCAGAGACAAACAAGGCTGCCTGGCGGAAGGCCGGTGACCAAACTACCATTAACCAAGAGACCATTGTACAGGAGGAGCCTCCTCTGCCAGATATCCAGAGTAACGCTCCTAATCGAGATGCAGAAGGTGTTGCATTCTGATTAGCGGTGACCGGATGTCATTCTATCTGTTGGAGTTGCCAAGGATAATGCGGTACACTGATGAATATGACAGCCCAGTTGCCGTATGGTGTCGTATATTCAGAAATTTCGCTATATTTGCGAAGTTGAGGTCTGAAAAAGATGCTGAGTTTGACAGGCTGGAGAGGGCGATGCGCATCAGCGGCCTTGATGACAAGGAGATTGATAACTATTTTAACGATATGATGACAGAAAAAGAGATGCGGCCGTATATCGAAGGTGCTGAACAGCAAGGTTACCGCAAGGGTTTTGAGGCAGGCAGTGAACAGGGAATGGCTAAGGGTATAGAGAGAGTCGCCAAATCTTTGTTGTCGTTGGGCATTCCGGTTGGGTTGTCTCACGAGCGGATTGAAACTTTGAGATAGGATTGAACAGATAACGGCGGATTTTACATTACCAAAATCCGCCGTTTCTATTTTATGACCAATATTCCGCTGGCCAGTTCTGTGTTTGAGATGTGTCTGTCACATCGACAGGCTTAGTGACCAACAGGAAAAGTAATCAGAGATTACTCCGTCAGTCCACGGGCACGGAGAAGCGCACCTGGATCCGGCTGGGCACCACGGAAGGAGAGGTATAGGGTCATCGGCTCCTCGCTGCCACCCTTCTCAAGGAAGGTCTTACGGAACTTCAGCGCGACCTCAGGATTGTATATTCCCTGCTGCTGGAAGTACTCGAAGGCATCTTTGTCCAGAACCTCGGCCCAGAGGTAGCTGTAGTAGCCGGCGCTATAGCCGCTGTTGAAGATGTGGTTGAAATAGGTGGTGCGGTAGCGAGGAATGATCTCGTCGATGAGCCCCATCTCCTTGCAGACCTTCTTCTCGAAGTCAGCCACATTCGCGGCCTGATCACCCTCGGAAAGCTTAGCAAGGTCGGTCTCGGTGAGTTCGTGCCACTTCATATCCAGAATGGATGCGGCGCAAAGCTCGGAGGTCATAAAGCCCTGGTTGAACTTCCTGGCATTGTTGATCTTAGTCACGAGAGAGTCCGGGATAACCTCACCTGTCTCGTAATGTTTGGCATATTCAGCGAGAATTTCCGGCTGGAAGGCCCAGTTCTCATTGAATTGAGAGAATGTCTCCACGAAATCGCGGGCCACGTTGGTGCCGCTGACCGACGGATAATGGCACTTTGTGAGGAGTCCGTGCAGGGCGTGGCCGAACTCGTGGAATACGGTCTCGACCTCATCGATGGTGAAGAGCGCAGGAAGCGTCTCGGTCGGAGCGGTCATATTGCCCACGTTGATGATGATCGGACGAACGTCATTACCTTCAGCATCAACATATTGCTCACGAAAATTCGTCATCCAGGCACCGCCTCTCTTCGAAGCGCGAGGGAAGTAGTCGGTCGTGAATATTCCAAGAAGACTGCCGTCGGCATCAGTGACCTTGAAGGCCTCGACCGCAGGGTTGTAAAGCGGCACGTCCTTCAGCGGTTCGACATTGATGCCGTAGAGTTTGTGGGCGGCGAAGAATATACCGTTGCGGACGTTCTCCATCCGGAAATATGGCTTCGTCAGATTCTCGTCCAATGAATATTTACGAGCGCGCACCTTCTCGGCATAATAGAACCAGTCCCAAGATTCTATCTTGGAGCCCGCTGCCACCTTGCCAGCCTGGATGTCCTCGTCCATAATCTTCTGCATATCAGCGATCTCCTCCTTGGCTTTGCTGACTGCCGGGCCGATGGTCTTGCCAAGGAAAGCGTCCACGGTCTGCGGATCGTGAGCCATCTTGTTGTCAAGCTGGTAGGCGGCGAAGTTGTCGAAGCCAAGCAGTTTGGCCTTCTCGGAGCGGAGTTTCAGGATCTCAAGGCAGAGAGCCTTGTTGTCATATTCATTGCCATTGTTGCCTCTTGAGGAATATGCCTTGAACATCTCCTCGCGGCGGCTTCTGTCCTCGCAGGAGGTCATTTCAGAGGTGTAGGATGAGACAGGTATGCCGAATTTCTCCTTGAAGGCATTGTTTTCGGTGAGCAGGTTAGTGCCGAATTTCTGCTGGGCGGCGGCAATCTTCTGGTTGATCTCCTTGAGTCTTGCCTGAGAGGCCTCGTCGAGGTCCACACCGTTGCGGGTGAAACTCTGGTAAAGTTTCTTGAGCACCATCTGCTGCTCTCTTGTAAGTCCGCTCTGATCAGCGTCATAGACGGCCTTGACACGCTCGAAGAACGCCTTGTTCATCGAGATGTTGTCCTCGTGCTCGGTCATCAGCGCTGTGGCCTCCTCGACGACCTTGTTCATCTCGTCGCTGCCCTCGGTCTCCTGAAGGTTGAAAAGCACGGCCGAAGTCTTGGTCAACGTCTTGCCGGACAGTTCGTAAGCCGCGACGGTGTTCTCGAATGTCGGCGCGTCCTGATTGTTCAGGATGGCTTCCAATTCCTTGTTCTGCTCCTCGATTCCGGCCTTGACGGCAGGGATGTAGTCGGTAAGCTGAATCTTCTCGAACGGCGGAATGCCGTAAGGTGTGTTCCATTCCTCAAGGAACGGATTGTTCTTTGTCTGTGTGCAGGCTGCCATCATAGCGATCGCTCCTAATGCTAAGACTGTTTTTTTCATCTTAGTGTCAATACTTTAAATTAATATATTTACTAATATTCATTATATTACATAGAAGGTGGATTATGCCACAATCCATTTCTCGACGGTGCGGGTCTGGGAGGAGATGTTGACTCCGACCTTGACAAGGGGCTTGCCTTCCTCAAGTTTGTAAGGGAGCATATAACCTTTTTCGTCAATCTGCTTCAAGGCTTCCTCGGCGGAGCCGTCAACCTTGAACTCAAATACATAGATGCAGTTGTCTGTGTGGCAGACGGCGTCGGCACGTCCGATGGCGGACTTGACTTCGGTGCGGATGTAGAATCCCAACAATGAGAAAATCAGATAGATAATTGTCTGATAGTGTTTTTCGGTCTTATTATCCAGATCGTTCGGGATGCCGGCGAGATAGGCCTGAAGTTTTTCCATCGCAAGGTCGATGTTCTGTGAGTCCATTGCAGCGTAGAAATGTGCCACAAATCCGGAGGCTGTTCCAATCTTGCTTGGATATTCACCAAGAAGCCCTCGGGTGAAGCCGATCTTGACTTCCCTGTTCGGGTAGCCGAGAGTGTAGAGCTGCATCCGCTCATCGTAGGACTTGATTGTCAGGTAGCCTGTCTGGTAGAGCATCGGCAGGGAGTTGTCGGAAAGTTCCGGAGACACATCGAAATCTGATTGAGGGACAAGCGGGATGTTGTCCAAAGTGGTTTCGTCAATCGGATTACGCCTCAGTCTTTCGGCAAGGTAGGTCGGTGTGCCAGAGTCAAACCAATAACTACCGAAACGTTTCTCATTCAATGATTTGATAAGGCTGAACGGATTATAGATGTCTTCTGACTCATCACAGAAATGATAGCCATTATAGTTATCCTTCAGCAATGCAAGTGCCTCCTTGTATGCAACATTCTGTTTGTCCGCCAGTGCCTGAACAGCATCCTGCATACAACTCTCCAACTCGCTCTGGGATATTCCACAAATCGCGGAATATTCAGGCATCATCGAGATGTTCTGGAGATTGTTCAACTCGCTGAATATGCTGAGCTGGGCGAACTTGTTGATTCCGGTGATGAAGACGAACCTCAGATAAGGATCAAGGCTCTTTATCGGACTGTAGAAGTTCCTCATTATCTGTCTTAAGGACGGAAGTCTGACCTTGTCGTTCATCACATCCAGCAGCGGGGCATCATATTCATCAATGATCAGCACCACCGGCTCCCCGGTCTGGGCGAACGCCTCTTTTACCAACGCCTCCAGTCTCGCATTGACATCCACCTTGTCTATACTTTGATTTTTGCCATAGATGGCCTCATATTCAGATAATTTATAGTCGAGTTGGCGCAGCAGTTGATCCTCATTCACGTGTTTGGCTGTGGACATATCGAAGTGAAAGACAGGATGCTTCGTCCATTCTTTTTTCATCTCTCCAGCCCTAAGCCCCTCGAAAAGTTCTTTTCTTCCTTCGAAATAGCAATGGAATGTCGATGACAACAAGGACTTGCCAAACCGGCGTGGACGGTTCAGGAAAACATACTTGTAAGTCTCCGCCAAATCGTGCACAAACCCAGTCTTGTCGATGTAGAGATACCCTCCCTCGACAATATTACTGAACGTCTGTATTCCAATAGGATACTTTATCGTTTTCCCCTCCATAGCCTTTAGCATTAATGTCCAATTCCAAAGTTAATGCTTTTTTCCCAAGGAACAAGGCCTTGACTCTTGCTGGCATTTGATATTCACTGAAAAAGCCTCCGCCCGGTAGTCTGCCGAACGGAGGCTTTGTATAGTCTCATCAGTATTATATTACCTTTTCAACACCATTGAGATCAATCAGGGTGAACTGGGCCTTGCCCTGATAGATGGTGAGGATGCCTTTGACGTTGATCGGGGCTCCTCCAAGGATGGCTTCGTCAATCTGGGTATCGGCGAAGCGGGAGTAACCGCTGGTGCGGATCTGCACGTCCTTGCCGTCCATCTTGAAATACTGGCTCACTGAATATGCGGAAGCGTTCTTCAGAAGCGTGGCCTTGAGCTCCGGATCCGAAATCTGCTTGGCATAGTCAGCGGAATAGGCATCGTCGAACTTGCCGGAATTGATGTAATCAATGAATCCCTGCTTGGACATCGCCCAAGTAGTGATTCCCCAAGTCGGATCAGCCACCGGGGCGTAGTTCTTGCCGGTGCTCGACAGGAAAATCCTGTTGGAGGAAGATTTCTTGTCCTTGTAGGAATCAATGTACATCAAGCAAAAAATCTCGTTGCCGTAGGTCAGACCGTCAAGCTCGACATAGCACCCCAGATTCTCTTCCTTCAGAAGGTCTGCGGCGGCCACCTTCTTAGGCTGGAGCGGAGTGTCAACCTTACCTCTGAATATGTGGGTGTCAATAATGTACTGAACCTCGATGTAGGAGGTCTCATATTCACCGGTAGGATCAGCGTAGCCGAGCTGCACCATTCCATTGTAGGCACCGATTGTGAGACCGCTGCACTTGACATAGACCCACTGACCAAGCTTGTAGTCGTTGTAAAGGGCGTTCTTGCCGATCTTCACCTCGATGCCGCCGGTGGCGTCCTGAATGTAAAGACTCTTGTAGATGTTGCCGCTGCGGTCCTCGGAAACGACCTGTCCGCCGATAACGATGTCCTTCTCGATCTTGACAGGGGCGTTCTTGTACAAGGCCTTGAGTTCTGCGATTGTCGTGTTCGGAATCATCGTCACAGGCTCATAGACATCAGCCTTGCCGTAGTCCGTGGTGAAGACCTGATCCCACTCCTCGCAGGAAGTGAGAGCGAATATGGCGGCGATCAGCGCGAAATATATTCTTTTCATACCTTAGAATCTGAAATAAATGTTCAACATATAGTTGATTCCGCTCATATAGAAGTACTTGGAATCAAACCTGTAGAATCTCTCCTTGCTGACGGTGTTGTCCACAAGGCGGGTCTGCTCGTAGCCACCGGTGCGTACGTCCTTGTTGTTCAGGAGGTTCTTGACCTGAAGCGAGAAGCCGAGCTGATACTTTCTCTGAATATACCAGGACTTGCCGACGCTGGCATTGACGAGCATAAAGTTCTTGAACTTCTCCTGTGCGGCCATATACTCGATCTCCTGTGCGGTGACCTGACCGTCAGGGCCGGCGGTAGCCATATCAGTCCTGTAGAGAGGGTTCATATCCAGATAGGAGTTTCCGAAGAAATCAACATCAGCATCGATGAACCAGTAGTTCTTGTTCCACGCGAGACCGAGGCTGGTCGCAAGCTGCGGAGTGCTTGGCACATAGTGCTGCACTGTCTTGCCGTCCGCGGTCGGATGGCTCTTCCAGTAAGGAATTGTGACACCGTAGGTTCCGGCTACATATTCAGCGCTGTTGTCATAGGTCTGGTACATCGTCGGGTTGGAAGTGTAGATGTACTGGCCGTAGGAGAGGACTCCCTGAAGGGAAAGGTTCGGGATAGGGGTAGGCACCTTGAAACCGACTTCTACTCCGATGTGACGCTCGTCTATTCCCGACATCGCGAAATTAGTGAAAGAGTTCTGCGAGTCATCGTAGAAACTCATCACGTCGGTCTGGTCTTTTATATTCGTGTAGAATCCGGTGATGCGGAAATCGTAGCCTGAGTTGCGGTAGGCATAGTTGATGTCGGCCGTCAAGGTCTTGATTGTCTTGAGGTCAGGCATAATCGTGTTCCTCGTCCTCGGAGAGATGAACGCTTGGTTAAATGTCGGAGCCTCGGTGATGTAGGCGGCGTCGGCGTAGATCCTATGGCCTCCGCGGATGAAATAGCTGAGATTCAGTTTGCCGGAGCCGGTGAGGAAGTCCTTCTTGTCGGACTCACCCTTTGAGGTGATAGGCCTGCCGTCGAGCTGGTCATATTTTGTGATGACATCACCATTGTAGGTAAATGGATTGCCGTTGTCGTCAAGTCCAGGGAAAAGACCCTTTCTCAAAAGACCTTCCCTCCAGAATTTTGAATATCCCAACCTACCCGCTACTGTAGCCTCCAGGCCACCGAACGTGAAACGTCCTGAAGCCCAGGCCTCGGCGCGGCGGACGTGAGCATAGTAGTCATAGCCGTACTTGTCGCCCTCCTTGAGGGTCTGGGCGGCGCCGTTTTTCAGGAAGTAGTCGAGATCGTTCTGAATCATCGTCGGATAGGCGGCGAAATCCCTCTCGGCGAACTGGTCGATGTTGACATAGTAGTCACCTCCGAGCAGGTCGTCCAGAATCTTGTAGTACTCCGTACGGTTCCACTTGTAGGAAAGTCCGCCGGTGACAGTCAAGAACTTGACCGGATTCCACTTGCCGTTGAGAGCGAAGTTGAGGTCATTCTGATCCACACGCCTCTCCTCGATCACGTACTTGGAACGGTTACCCGCATCGGTGGCGTTCAGTGAATTGACAGCATAGAGACGATCCCAGTTAAGATGAGTGGTGGATGAGAGATCTGTCTCCCAAGCCTCCTTCGCCCAAGCATATTTCGCGAAGTTCTGACGGTTGTAGTCAGTGTTGTCCATATAGAAATAGCTCGGAAGATTCCTGTAGTAATCAGGACGAGGATCCGGAGCGTCGTACCAATCGAGAGCCGTGTAGCCGTTCTTTCCGAACCTGTAAAGCACTGTGGCTGAAGCTGAGAACTTCTGGGACTCAGGAGTGAAATCGTATTTCAGAATCGCGATCGGCTCGTGGGTCTTGCGGACACGGGCGTTGCGCACCTTGCCGTTGTAATAGCCCCAGTTGGAGTTGTACATATTGTCTCCCATCAGGTCGTAAACCTCCTGGGTGGAACCGTTCTGCGCTCCGCGCTCACCAGGGGCGGCCATAAATGTGAATCCAAGCTTGTGCTCCTCATTGAATTTCTTCTCAACAGCTCCATAGTAGCCGAACGAACGGTAGAAAACACCTTTGATCCAGTCGTTTCCGCCAAGCCTTGCGGATGCGCTGAACGCATAGGACCAGCCGTTGTCAAGCTGGCCGGAAGCGTAGGTGAGCATCAGACGTAGTCTGTACAAAGCGCTGTTGGTCAGCACGCTTCCCCTCCAGCCTGTACGGATGGAAGAGGCCATCGGCATTATGTTCGTGAGGCCGTTATAGCCGCCGAATCCGAAGTCGGAAATCTCGGCTCCGTTCACGGACTCCTTGCTTCTGGTGGCCTCGTTCAGGCCACTCCACAGGGAGTACGGAGTGTAGCCCGTGATCGCGTCGTTCATCCTCACACCGGCGAGGTAAACATCCTGTGACTCACTGGAATATCCACGGACACGGAAACGCACGGAACTGAAATTGTACCCGGCCATATTGTTGAACACATCGTTCTGGCCGAAGAGGATGGTAGGGCTGTCCTGATAGCCGGAGTCGTCCATATCGAACTCCGAGAAGCTTGCGTCATCCACCTCGGCGACCTTGGCCACAGGGGTCAGGGATAGGTTGAACATATTCTTGACATAGCCGTCATTGACGGTCACGTTCACTCTGGACTGGAGATAGTCCGGGCTTTCGATGACAAGGTCGTACATTCCGTCCTTCAGGTTTCCGATCTGGAATGTTCCGTCCTGTCCGGCTTTCACACGGGCGACTTCCTTTCCTTCTGAATATAGGATCAGGTCCGCTCCGTCAATGGTCGCCTTGCTCAATCGGCTGACGACCGTACCTTTCACGCCACCAGTGTAGTTCTGGGCCGACAGAGTCAGAGCCAAAAACAGGGCCGATGCGACAAGGAATATTCTTTTGTTCATAAATATTGAATATTAATTATTTATCTATGTTGGCAGGTCACTTCGGCAAGCTCAGTGACCGAGTATCTGTGGTCGCTGAGCCTGTCGAAGCGACTGAAATGATCATTTATTACTAATGACAATATAAGTCGGATAGTGGTCGCTATAGCCACCGATGTAAGAGCCGGATGAATATGTGCGGAACGGAGTCCCTTTGTACTGGCCGGTCTGCTGAACCATAAACGGCTGGCTGAAGACACGTCCGTAATATTTTCCCTTGACGATCGGAACGATGCGCAGGGAGCCCTTAGGAGCGTTCACCAACGCCTCGTTGGCCATAATGATGTCGTAAATATTCCACTCCCCACGGTATGCCAGAGAGCCATACCCGGCTTTCAGCATTGATGTGAACGGAGAGAAGAAGTCCAACTTGCCGACCTCGGAGACGTTCTCCTTGCCGTGCATATAGACGGCCATACTCTCGTCCGTCGGGTTGTCGTTCATATCGCCCATCACCACGATCTTGATCCCGGGATATTCATTCATCAGTTTTACGGAGTTTTCGTAGATGATCTCCGCGCCCCGGCTTCGCAGATCGCTGCCCTTACCTCCGATCCTGGAAGGAAGGTGCGCCACGAAGAACGCGAACATCTCGCCCTTGATCTCGCCGCGTGCCATCAGTATGTCACGGGTACGGAAGTTCCTCTGGGATTCCTTGTCCATATCGAACTTTATGTCCTTGCTGTTGAAATCAAACGGAATGGATTTGCTCTCAATCAGTTTGAACTGTTCCGGCCTGTAAAGCAGAGCCACATCCACGCCTCGTCTGTCCGGACCGTCGTAATGCACAATCTGGTAGTTGGCGTCAGCGATCTCCGGTTGGCTGACCAGATCCTCAAGCACGTGACGGTTCTCGACCTCGCTCACGCCAAGGATCGTGTGGAACGCCTTGTTCTCCTCGGCCATCGCCTTGATCACGGTCGCGATATTGTGGAGCTTGCGGTTGTAACGCGCGTCAGTCCAGCGGTTCGCGCCGTCGGGGAGATATTCATAGTCATTCTTGCCCTCGTCGTGGTAGGTGTCGAAGAGGTTCTCGACATTGTAGAAGCCGATGACGTAGCCCCTTGCGCCTTTGTCTCCTTTGGCGCACGCCGTGACTGTCACGGCCAGAATCAGGAGGACGGAAAAAAGTATTTTTCTCAGATGCATATCAGTTTTGTATTATATTCATTTTTACAGGTTTCTACCACCACCAGGACACTTTTGCAGGATCCTCAGCCTCGATTTTGGCGGCGACATCCTCTCCGACTTTCGCCGGCAGGTTCACAAAGAAATCGATCCCGGTTTTCTTCTCAAGATCATCAACCGACATTGAATATGAGGAATCTATGGAACTGCTGCTGTAAACCTTATGGTCAAGCCATACGGCGCAGGCGGAATATCCGGAATATCCTATCGTTGAACTTTTCATATAACGGAGAACGACTTTGTAGTAGGCCGTCGGAACCGTGACTTTCTTGCCGTAATTGTCAAGGGCATACTTGACAGTCTCTCCTTCCGGGTAATCGATCACACAACCGGTCACGACGTAGAGAGTGTCGGAGCTGTTGGCCCAGGAACGAACCTTGCCTTCGAGAGTCGCCCAGATGTCACCGTTGAAGCCATTCTGGATCTGCGGAGTCATATTCGTGCCATAGAAAGTCATTGAATTTGACTCGTATGAAGTAAGCCTGTCCGCAGAAGGGATCTGGTGACCTCTGGCAAACCAACCGCTGTTACCCTCGCTGAAGCCTCTATACAAAACCGGCTGCTTGCTTTCAGGCAGCAGCGGGTCAAGAGCCCAAGCATCGGTTCTTTTCACCGAGCCACCTATATTCCATTTGCACAACGGATAAGCCACCCAAGGTGCGACAAGATTATCGTAATCCCAAATGAATGAATAATTTCTGGTCGTTACAGACCCGACAGTCATCGAGTGCGTGAACGCATCAACCCCTTCCGTGATAGCCGGAAGTTCCATCCATCCGGTCTTTGAAGACAGATTGCCACCGTTAGGTTTTGGATCGGGTGTCGGCTTGACTGCCGCTTTTCCCTTTTGTGTCAAAGTGGCCGAAGCCTCTCCTGCCTTGGATTTAACCGTGATGACCGCCGAACGTTCCTCCTCGGAATCGTTAGCCGCCACATTCAGCGAGACGCTCTTGTTACCTTCGCTGGAAGCCGGAGTGGCCGTCACCCAATCCGCCAATCCGCCATTCACATCGCTGGCTTCCAGACTCCATAATCCCGAAGCCTTGATGTAAGCGAACTGCGAATGTCCGGAAGCCTCCACCGTCAAAGTTTTGACCTCAATGACCGGCGGCAGCGCATCGTCCTTGCCTGTTGTCTCACACGCGGATAAAACCAAGGCGACCACGCCAATGCACAATGCCGGAATATTCCTAAACGTTATTCTCACGTATTTGTTTTTTAGAGAGCAAAAGGGCTGCCCGTAATGCCGGGCATCCCTTTATTTATTGATAATAAATTTATTATTCGGCTTTGATTCCGAACAGAAGCACGCGAACAGCATCGGTTGTGGTAATGTCAACCTTGATGTCAGAAGACTGCGCCGGCAAACTGAATGAATAATGATCCGAATCAGTTACGGTAAGCGTGTACTCTGGGTTGCCGATAGCTCCAGTATTGCCGGAAATGGCTTGGGTTCCTACCACAGTTCCCGCAAGAGATGCACTCAAAGTGGCAGTCTTTCCCTTCCAAGCTACTGCATAGAATGAAACTTTTGTTGTATTTGCCGGAATTGTCAATGTGGCGACACCGGCTTTTGAGGATGAACCTAATTTGAGAATATTCGTAACAGAAACTCCATTAACCTTAGCCGACTGCTGTGAGTTGCCTGAAGAAGTGTTGTCATAAGCGTTGGCACCCAACGTCCAAGACACATTGCTAGCAAAGGATCCCTCATCCGGTGTTTCTCCTCCTCCAGGATTGTCTCCGCCACCTTCACCTTTTTCCAGAACCTTGACCTCGGTGACGATAACATTCAATAGATTCGAGCTTGTGTTGATCGTATTGAAGAAACCTGTCACCTGAACTTTATCGCCCTCTGCGAATCCTGAATAAACAGAAGATGGAGCACTTGATAAGGCACCCTGTAATTTGGATGCGCCTTCAACCTTGAAATTGGTGTAGTTGCCATTCTTCACAACAGTAGCCTTATAGGTCACATACTCAGCCACATCTGCATTATAGGAATCAAATGTCGAAGTGATATCCTTGGCGATAGGATATTTCACTTCATTGCCGGAAGACACGATGGTTGTCTTTGGACCAGTAATCTCCGGGAGACCATAATAGGTTGTTTTTGTTCCCGTAAATTTGACTTTGTCACCTACCTTTGCGGAAGGAGTGGAGCTCTGGAAAACATAAACGCTTGAAGTCCCATCTGTCACGACGTAGCCTTTTGTAGTGATCGCACCAACAAGCACCTCTTCAGACTCGACTGCTGTACCATCCTCTGCGGTAAGTATCTGGGCTAAAGTCATTTTCGTCCCAGGAACATCAGGAGTGTCATCGCCATCCGAATATGAAAGCACGTGGGCGTTCACCACCTCATTCTGTGTTGTACCGTCATTCTTGGTGTATAATTTATACAAACCTGCCAGTTCAACAATGCCGCCATCCTTGATCTTGCTTGAATATGCGGTCTTCGTCTCATCATCGACACTGTACACATAGATTGTTCCGGTCTCGTCGGTAAGGTCGAAACTGCAATACTGCGAGTTGAACCTTGAGACTTTACCCTTCAGCTTGAAATAAGTGGATGTGTTCGCCGCGGCGATGAAATCCTTCACGGTCTTAGACTCGGCCTTGTCGTAGTCAGAACCCGGAGTGTCACTGCCACCCGTGCCAAGATCCACACCCTTTGAGAAGTCAATGGTCACGCCTGCCTCCGATGCCACGGAAAGGCAAAGGTCGTCAAGGCGATATGAGCTTGCAACATCGGTCTTTACATATATGCCAAGTGTGGTCGTACCGGCAGGAACGGTGAAATTGGAAGTGGCGAGATCCCAACGGCCTTCCTTATCCCCATTCGGGAATGAATATTCCAACTCAACCCACTTCTTTCCGTCATTGCTGACATAGACGTGGAACTCTTCGTGTTTGAAGAGGCTGCCGTTGTCCTGATTGTACTTCTCTGTTCCGAATGTCAATGAATAGTTGGCGCTTGACGGTAGTTTGATGCCAGTCACCGAGAAATATGCGCTTGAACCGAAGAACAGATTGTTCTTTCCAGAGCCCTCATAGTCTGAGTAATTACCCGTGGATGTGGAGTTTGCTCTGGCTGACATAGCCTTGAATGAATACGACTCGCTTCCGGCTCCGGTTCCGGTGGCGTTCTTCCAACCCTCGAACTGGTCCAGATAAGGCCAGCTTGAGCCGCTTGTGCCGAATGTCTTTGTCGCTTCTTCCTTGTCGAAGTCGTTTTTGTAAACGATCATATCTTCAGCGGATCCCGTGCCTTTCTGCTTAACAGTCAAGGTCTTGGTGTCGAATCCGATGTCGAACTTGACTGCCCCCTCACGATCAAGACCAGTGTTTTCCAACACCGTGATCTCGATGGTGACAGCTTTGGAAGAGGCATCGCCCTCTCTCGGATCGATGGAAATCCAGTCCTGCTCGGTCGTGGCTTTCCAGTCTCTGGTAGCGGTCAGCTGAACTGTGGCATTACCACCAGCTTGTTCAAATGAAATCTCGGACTTGTCAAGCTCCACGGACGGAGCTCCCAGGTCCTCTTTCTCATCTTGGCACGCTGTCGTGGCGAACGAAAGCGCCGCGATGGATGCGATAAAACTCAAAAATCTATTTGCTTTCATATTCAATTGTAATTAATTAACAGTTCCACAAAACATAATCTTCACCTGAAGGCCTTAACCCAGTCACTTCGACAAGCTCTGTGACCAAGTTGTTTCTTGGGTCAGTCACTCAGGCAAGTTCAGCGATCGGATATCGCAGGTTCTGATCCCCAATAGCGCCGCCCAGTGACTTGATGGCGCAGACTCGGCGGTCTGATTTTCTCCCACAAATTCTTTGCCTTTCAAGCAGTCTGCTAAGTTACGACTAAATATTCAATTAAAAAATATACCCTTGCCTCAGGCATCGAACTTCAGACATAGTGTTGATGGTAATGAATATGTTGGTCAAGATTACGCTGACATTATACGCTTATATTCAACATATTACAAAACCCTGCCGGGTGAATTGGGATGGCGGGACTTTGGAAGTGGTTGATTTTCTGAATATTACAAATTACGAACTGTATAACGCAAGTGGGGCGACCAAAATGTCACCCCACTTGTGTTATCACGAAAACGCCTCTGGATGGAGACGTGGGATTGGATTACTTGCTGTCCGGTTCCATTGTGAATATGGCACGGATTCTGGCCATATCGAACTTTTCGGAGCGGTCGTAGCAATAGACACCGTTCTGCTCCTGCTCGACATCGGTCAGCTGGGTGTAGCAGAAGCCGCAGATGG
>CAVBMN010000029.1:0-25044 GCA_963596515.1 bacterium | reverse complement strand
TAGTTTCTCTTCTTTAAATAGTTTATCCTCTTTGAATATGTTAATGTCCAACTTTGTCCTATCACGAAGCCAGACTTCGGCAAATATACAAAAAGGGTGATTCCCGACAAATCAATATTCAAAAAAGATGTTGTCATACCGGAAACCTTGCGGCCTCAAGGCCAAGGAAATGCTCCTGTTCATATTCCTCAACCAGAGCGGAAAGAGCATCAAGTTCCACCATAAGCGCGGCCCTTCTTAGCGTGAATGGCAATCAATTATAAATGAATATATTCGCAAACGTCGCCCTCCAAAAATGGCTGGCAGCGTTTCCGATGTCTATGAATATCAATGCGTGGCCCTCCACACATTAGTACTCAATCGGTTGCGTGTTTTTCCTATGGTTACACAGAAAATCAAAACAGCTTCTTAATCAAGATGGTTCTACGGCAGATCTTCTCTGAATGGTCACTTCGACAGACTCAGTGACCCGAAGGGGTCTGATTCAGGAACAGGAAAACAGTTCCGCAACTAATGAAAACTGGCACATTGCCAACCCTCGGTGAGCCGAAAGGATCTGGCATAGCAACAGGAGAATAACTCTGTAACAATACTTTGTCAAGTCCAATGACTGGCACTATGACAGACTAAGTAGCCTACCAATGGATGTTCGGTGACAGGGAAGGAATTCTGTTCAGTGACAAAAACGGACGGTGAAGGTATGGGTGCCGGGGAGATATGAATAGGATATTTGCCAAGCGTGGTAGTCACAGATGGATTTTACGATGGAGAGGCCAAGGCCGTTGCCTGAGCTGCTGCCAGGACCAGCAGGTGATTCTGCGTTCACATCAACTCCTACCTCACGGTCACAGACGTGGTTGAAGCGGGTGAATATTGTGACGGGGTCAAGGGCGGGCTCATTGGAGGTGTTGGAGACGGAAAGGGAATCCTTGGTCACGGCAACGATGACCTCACCATCAGGCTTGTTATGCCTTACAGCGTTAACAATCAAATTGTTGACAAGACTCTCAAACAATGATTTATTGGCTTTGAGGCGCAATTCGGAGACTTGAATATCTTTCCTTACGGTAAGGCCGGGGGCAAGGCTCTCCAGACACGGCAGCAATTCGTTCAGAGTAGCGACAACCTCAATGGAATCGGTACGGCTGAACTGGCTGTTCTCCATCTTCGCCAACAGAAGCAGATTTCTATTCAGATGAGAAAGACGGTCTGTCATCTGGTAGAGATCTTGCACAATCACCGCTTGACTCTCCGTGAGGTCCGGCTGCTGAAGAAGGATGTCCAGCTTGCTGCGGAACACGGCCAGCGGGGTCTGAAGCTCGTGGGAGGCGTTCTCCGTAAACTCCTTCTGCGTACGGTAACTGTTCATATTACTGGTCATCAGACGGTTGAGAGCTGTGTTGAGCCGGGAGAACTCCTTGATGTCGCTGTCTGGCAAAACAGGACAGACTCCGCTTTCCAGACTGAATGACTCGATGGCTTTCAACGTTTTGTCGAACGGTCTCCAGAGACGACTGGAAATGAAACGCATCATAAGCACGATCGCTATTCCTATAACGCTCACAATCAATGCGAACTGGATCATTATTCCGTGCAGGATGTCCTCCTCAAGATCCGGCACAGGAATCGGATCGCCATCCTGCACCGCCTCGATGATGTCGATCATATCCTCGGCATAGTAGTTCTTCGTCAGTCTGTAGAACAGCGGTGTCGCAAGGAGCAGAAGCGCGGCCACGAATATGACGAACCGCAGCATCGTCTTGTGCATCAGACTCTTTTTCATAACTCAATCCATTTGTAACCAGTTCCGTAAACGTTCTTTATGCAATCCTGACAACCAGCCGCGGCCAGTTTGGCCTTCAGGTTCTTGATGTGGGTATAGACGAAGTCGTGGCTGTCCATCATATCGGCCATCTCACCGCTGAGATGCTCGGCCAGAGAACTCTTGGAGACCACACGGTTCCTGTTGCCGATGAAAAAGAGCAGCAACTCGTACTCGGAACGGGTCAGAGTCACGACCGTGCCGCCGACCGAGACGGATTTGTTCAGCAGATCAATCCGTATTCCGTTGCTCTCCATAATGTTACCGGATGAGAACTCCCGGCGGCGGATCACCGCGAAGATCCTCATACTCAGTTCCGGAAGGTGGAACGGCTTGGCCAGATAGTCGTCCGCACCGATCTCCAACCCTTTGATCTTATCCTCCAGTGAGTCCTTCGCCGAGACGATGATCACCCCGGCGGGGTTGCGCTTGTTCCGGATCGCACGCAAGATGTCCAGACCGTTGCCTCCCGGAAGCATCAGGTCAAGAAGGACACAGTCATATTCATAAAGATCCAGCATCGACATCGCGTCATCGAAGGTGAATGCCTGCTCGCAGAGGTACCGCTCCGCACTGAGGTAGGTGACGATGCTGTCGGAAAGTTTCCGCTCGTCCTCTATGATTAAAAGCTTCATAATCAATTGCTTTTATATTCAATCAGCCACTAAGCCGTGGTCACTGAGCCAGTCGAAGTGACCCTTCACATCACTAAGCGATGGCGCTTCGACAAGCTCAGCGACCAAAAGTTCAATGCCTACAAGTTCCGCAACCTCACATTTCAATGACCACAAGCTCAGCGACCGAAGGTTGTTGCAAAAATAGCAATAATTATTTCTCGCCTTTATAGATCCACAGCATAATCGACGGCAGCACCAGCAGGAGCAGCGGCAGCCCGACCACGAAGCCGCCTATGACCGCCACGGCGAGCGGCTGCTGCATCTGTGCGCCGACACCGATTCCAAGGGCGAGCGGCATCAAGGCAAGGATGGCCCCGATCGCGGTCATCAGCTTCGGACGGATGCGCAGCGCGATGGCGTAGTTCGCAGCCTCGGCGACATCCCCTCCCCTGCGACGGTTCATCCGGTATTGCCAGACTGTGAATATGGCGTTCTCGGCGATGATGCCCACGATCATAATCATACCCGTGTAACTGCTCACGTTCAGTGGCACGCCGGTAAGCCTGAGTGCGATCAGACTACCGCAAATTCCTAAGACAGAAATGAATATGATAGCGGCGCTGATCAGCCATTCCTTGAACAGGAACATCAGCACTGCGAACACCAGCAGCACGGCCAGCGACAGAATCATCATCAATTCGTGGAACGACTTCTGTTGTTCTGAATATGCTCCCCCGAGCGAAACGCTGTATCCCGGCGGAAGGTTAAGCCGCTCTGACAGTTTGGTTTGCAGTTCATCGGCAGCCGTGCCCAAATCTCTGCCCTCAAGCCTTGCGGTAAGCGTTATGTCTGCCTTCAGATCCTCACGCCTCTGCTCGATCTCCCCAGCGCTGACCTCAACCTCACAGAAATATTCAAGAGGTCTTGTTGTTCCATCAGGCAGGAATATAGGAGCCTTGGCCATCCGCTCAGGAGAATTGTCCTTGAAATCCGTGAATCTCAACAGGATGCGGCGCATCTGTTCTCCATCCTGCACGGAACCGATCTGGAGGCCGCCAGTCATCGCGGCCTGAGACGGATCCGGTTCGATCACGTTGGCCGGCTGGCAAAGAGGCACGCCGCCTGTCTGCGCCGCCAGCTGCTCCTGACACTCAGTCAGGGATATTCCGAATCTTGAAAGTTTTTCCTGATCCGGGATGAACACCAGCGAAGCGCCAGCCGGAACCAGACCGTCGTCAATGTCCACGATGCCATCCACATCCCGCATGATACCCTCAGCCTCCCCCGCAAGCCTCTGGAGGGTGGAATATTCATCACCGAATATCTTGACTTCTATCGGTTTAGGGGTGCTCATCAGGTCGCCGAGCAGGTCGGAAATCCGCTGTCCGAAGTCAATCGTCATAAGCGGAACCGAAGTGGAAATCTGATGCCGCAGATCGTTTATGACCTCCGGCGTGCTGTGCTTCCTGTCAGTCTTCAGCTGAATCAGATAGTCACCATAGTTGCTTGGACGGGTCTTGAACGACATTCCCAACGCCGTTCTTCTTGAATATGTCTCCACATCGGGATGTGCCATTATTATCTTCTCCATCTGACGGCAGAGCCTGTCCGTCTCCTCGATGTCGGTGCCGGAAGGAGAATGGTAGTCAAGCACGATCGTGCCTTCATCCAGATCCGGCAGGAAGCCTGACGAAAGGCCTTTTGTGGCCAACCAACCGCCGACCGCCAGCAAAGGGATCAGCATAGCCGCCGTCAACGGATTGCGGTACAGGACGGTAAGGAAATGGACTTTCTTGATGGACTCCTCCTCAAGGTCTTCTGTATTGGTTTTGACGGCCGTTTTCTTGTAGCCTATTATCAAGTGCAGAACCGGAAGCAACAGCCAAGTGACGAAGAACGAGGCCACAAGGGTAAGCTGCATCGTGTCAGACAGTTCCTTAAAGAAACTCCCCGCCAGACCACTCATCATACGGAACGGGAAATGGATGACTATCGTCGAAAGCGATGAGGCCACCATCGCTGGGAACAGATCCCCTATGGCACTTCGCACGACATCAAACCGGCCTTCATCCGGACGCTCCTCGTGCTCCCTATAGATCTGCTCAATAATCACGATAGCATCATCTATGATCAGTCCGACAGACGCGGCCATCGCCCCGAGAGACATCACGTTGATCGTGATTCCAGCCAGATGGCAAAGCAACACGCTGAAAGCCACCGTCACAGGAATCGTCAGGATCACAGCCAGACTCGCTCTCCAAGACCTCAAGAAGAGGAACATCACGATCACAGCGAGGAACAGCCCCTCGAAGATTGTCCTCAACACTCCCCTGATGCTGTCGCTGACGAAAGCGCTTTGATTATAGTAAGGTTTAAGTTCGTAACCATCAGGCAGTTGTTCCCGAATCTCCTTGGCTTTTTCCTCGACACTCTTGGCGAAATCCACAAGATTCACATCCGGCTGCTTGACCAGATCCACAAGCACGGCATCATTGCCGTCCGCATTGATTTTCAAGAACTCCTGCTGTTCCTGAATCTCCACGTCGGCAATGTCCCTCAGCCTGATGACACGTGTCCCGTCATTGCGCAGAATCACGTTCCGGATGTCCTCAGAGTCGTTGATTCTGGTGTCGGTCAAGGTCAGGTACAGTCGTCCGTAATCGGCCACGTTACCGTTGTCAAGTACGAAGTTCGTCTGCTCGAAAGCCGACTTAATCTGCTGCAGAGTCACGCCTAACGCGGTCATTTTCTGTGCGTCAGGTTTGACAACATATTCCTTGGCCTTTCCGCCTCGCACCACGACATTGCTGATACCGTCCACCTGCGAGAACATCGGCCGCACAATCAGGTTGCCGACATCCCTTAGTTCGATGCGGCTGTGGGTATCGCTCTCCAAAGTGAAGCCATAGACCGGAAACAGCGACTGGTTCATCGCCTCCGTGGAAATCACCGTCCCCGCCGGAAGATACCCTTTGATCTCATTGATGCGGCTTTCCAGCTGCGTCTTCAATGAATATATGTCCAGTCCCCATCGGAAATAGACATCGACCACGCAACTGCCCCGGCTGGTTCCGCTTTTCACCACTGTCACTCCGTGAACCTTCTTCACCGCGCTCTCCAGCGGCTTCGTCACGGTGATCATCATCCTGTCAACCGGCTGCTGACCAGCCTCGGCGATCACTGTGACCCTCGGAAACAGAACCTCCGGGAACAAGCTCGTAGGCGTCTGCGTGAAACTCCACGCCCCCGCAAGCAGCAGAAGCAGCCCCACAAACAGAATCGGTCGGCTGAACGCCTGATGAAGGCCGTATTTTATCTTTTGACTATTCATTTCTTGTATATTCCTAAAAAATATAAATCGCTATCAGCTAACTACGTGTTTTCACCTTACAAGGACTCTGTTATATTCTTTCCTAAAAATACAAATCACTTTCAGCCAACATTGCAACTGAATATCATCAGAAGCCGGTATGGCTGAATAACCTGCGGCTTAAAGTCTAAGTTTTTCATCCTAAACCAAGGCTTACAGGCGTAGAAGGCACATTGGGCTGAAAGGGTTTTGTAAAGGAAACCACACCAGAAAATTTTTCAACACTACTCCACAATCTCAACCAGTGCCCCGTCAGCAAGGCCATAGCCACCGGTCAGCACAACACGGTCATTCACAGACAGATCATCGGAGGCCACCTCGGTTGCCGAGGCGGAACTATTGCCGACCTTGACATACACCTTCACAGCCGTGCTGTCACTATTCAGCTTCATCACCCAATGCTCAGTCCACGCCTCATCACTCTGAACAGCCGCCCTCGGCAAAACCAACGCATCTTCTTTCCTGTTATCTGTGAATATAGCCTTGACATTCAGGCCTTCAGGAAGGAACGGAACGCTATAAACCTTCCCGTCCGGTGAAGTCTGGTCACCTTCTTTAATCAAAGCCGCAGCCTTGGCGATCAGTTTAACGGACTGGGATTCTGTGTTCATCTGCACCAATGAGGACAAGATTCTGGCCCTCAACCGCATACCATCAGGAAGTTCAATGACGCAACTCGATTTTTTGCCGATCTCCACCGCCTGTTCCGCAGGCACATTTATCTCAAACACAAGGCTAGACAATTCAGCCATCGTGCACAGAACCGCACCATCCGCCACATAATCTCCCGTCTGCTGCCGCACCTCCAACACAACCCCGTTCATCGCGGCTCTGACCGGAATTCTGGTGTCAGTTCCCAATGCCAGGCTCTCCCTGCTTTGCATTATGAATATCTCCTCTCCGGCAGTAACCCTCGATCCCGGAGTGACCAAGGCTTTGTCAACGAACGACGGAACAGATGGCGACACCGAGGCTTTGCTCTGGTAAGCAGTCACCGCAGGCAGAACCGTCTCACAATCAATCTTTCCCAAAACCGGAGAGACAATCGTCACCGCCGTGCGCGGAGTATTTTTCTGAATATTTCCCGTCTGGGATCCGTTTCCGCCGCACCCTCCCAGAATGATTAAAAACAGAAAAAATGATAAAGAATATTTCATAGTGATGTGTTTTTTATCGTGTAAAGATTTTTCTTTCTTCCGTTAATATTTTGTTTTCAGCACCTCAACACAAGTTGGTTGACTATTTTTTACCAGCACCAATAATTGTAGGCCGTGATGACCAGCTTCCGGTTCGTGTCCAGCACGAGAAGATCCCGCTCCACATTCACCTTGTTGCGAAGAACCATCAGATAGTCAAGAACCGAAACCAGACCAACTTGCAGTTTACGGGAATATTCAGAAAGGATTTCGTCATATTCATTCAACTGGTTTTCAAGTATTTGCTTTCGGTCGTTGTTGCGGGCGAGCACGGACAGGCACTGGTTCAGACGCATCCGCCTTTGATATTCAAAATTAGCCTTGTAGTTTCTGACTGTGTTCTGTTTGAGCCAAGTCTGACGCTCCATCTGACGCTTCTGACCTCCGTCGGAGAATGTCCACCTGAATGTCAAGCCGGCACTCCAGCCGAAATGGCGGTACCAATCGGGAGTTCCTGCGGTCTGGAGTCCGGCATTCATAAAAAGATCCAACCGAGGTTTGTACTGCGTGTTGAAGGATCGCATCCCCACCTCAACGTTCAGACTGTCAAGACGGTACTTTTCCAAGAAACCGCTTTGGTTATCGTTTCTCACAAGATTCATCTCTATCTCCACGTCTGATAAGAATGAATCGGTGCACTTCGACAAGCTCAGTGACCGATTCTCCCCAGTCGCTGAACCTATGGTTCGGCTGTGCTCACCAACTATGGTTCGACAAGGCTCACCAACCACCGAAGTAGCGGTCGCTGAGCCTGTCGAAGCGACATTCCCTTCACCGACATCCACCCCACAGACCAAATTAAGATCCACGAAATGAGACTGATACGACTGCAAAGCCGAAACCTTCGCCTCATTGTTGGCCTCTTTCTCCACCTCCAACAGACGCAGATCAGACCGGCTCGCCAGCCCGTTGGAAACCAACCGGCCGACAGCCTCGACCTGCCGCTCAAGCACCCTGCTGACAGAATCCGCGAAAGAAATCTGTGCCTTGTCCAACAAACAAAGCAGATAGTGCTCAGTCACAAGCCGTTCCAACGAATGTTCCTCCAACCTAATCCCATTCGAAGCCACTTCACCGTCCAAATCAGCCTGTTCCTCAGCGACCTTATAAAGGCCACCACCCAGAAGCGGCTTTGTCCAGGTCACCCCACCGTGCAGATAACCGCTGGACTCTCCCAAATCGTAGCCGTAATAATCCACTGCATCGTGTGCGTTCCACTTGAACGCCGCCTTCCCACCGTCCACGGAAACGATAGGCACGAAGAGCATATCCCCCTTCACCTCAGCCTTGGAACGCGTGTAAAAAGCCTTAAGCCTTTGACGCTCAGAACCTGCGATCTCCTTCTGTCCGGCATATTCCTTAATCAGAGGACTGTTCCGTCGCGCCGCGTCCAGATAATCCTCCAAAGTTCCTCCCGTACCTTGCCCGCTGACCGGCCAGAAGCACAGAATCCCTAAAATCAATGTAACAAACCGAGTCATACCAAACTTTTTTGTCGCCGCAAAAGTACCGCCCGATTTTGTGGAAATTCTGTAGATGTCGCTGTGGACAATAAACAATTAATAATGAATATATCAGCACATCCTCTTCGGTACTACCATACTAAAGGCCGATAGCCATAATACTGTGCTACAGCATCTTGCGCATCACACGTAAATACACCCAACTCCGGTAGCAGGTAAACAATCAGCCCGTTAAGAAGCCTTTCCCCGGTACTCTCCCCGGCAATCAGAACAAGTTCGATTTCTCGGTTCGGGCGTTGGGCGGAAAGTAAAAAACCTCAGGTTCGACCGCTTTTTCCAAGGAGGATAGCGGTGCTACCTGACTGAAGAAGCTGGAAGAAGATAAATATTTTTCACCTCAAAGAACATTTCAAACAAATCAAAACAGCTTCTAAGTTATTATTGCGGAAGAATGCTTATCTTTACATTTTCAACATATTTATAGGTAATATGACACTGAAACAGCTTCTTTTGACGGCGGCGACACTCATCTGTCTGCCTTTGGTGGCTTTCGGGGCACAGAAAACTTGGTCGCTTTCCTCTCCGGACGGGAGGATTGTGACGGCGATCTCAACCGGAGACGGGCTTAGATATTCAATAAGCCGGGATGGAGTGGCGCTTCTGACACCGTCCGAGATTTCTATGACCTTTGAGGATGGAACGGTGTTCGGTGGGGCAGACAAAGTTCGCAAAGTCAGCAAAGGAGCGCACAATGTAAAGGGAATCCCGGCGATGAACTACAGGAAGGCCACTGTGGATGACGTTTATAATTTCCTGACGCTGGAGTTCAGGAACTACAATGTGGAGTTCAGGGCGTTCGACAACGGGGTGGCCTACAGGTTCATCTCTACGGCCAAGTCAGGGGAATTCACTGTGACTGACGAGCTTACCGAGTTCAACTTCGCCGAGGACTGGACAGCGTGGGTGCCTTACGTCAAGAGCGATGACGGGAAGACATTCAAGCAGCAGTTCGTCAACTCATTCGAGAACACATACGAGCATATTCATTTGTCTGAGATGAATCCCGCGAAGCTGGCATTCCTTCCGATGACGGTGGATGTGGTGGACGGCGTGAAGATTGTGATCACCGAATCCGATTTGTTCGGCTATCCGGGAATGTTCCTCAACGGGCAGGGCGGGAAGAGTCTGAAGAGCGTCCGTGCGCCTTACCCGGTAGGGCTGCGTCCTAACGGAGTGTACGTCTATCAGGATATGGACTACGCCGACTACATCGCCAAGGTAGAGGCAGGGCAGAAGTTCCCGTGGAAGGTCATCGGCATCACGCCTGACGCCAAGTCGCTGATGGATCTGGATCTGGTCTGGCAGCTTGCGACCCCGGCTGACGAGAGCAAGGACTGGAGTTGGGTGAAGCCGGGCAAGGTGGCCTGGGACTGGTGGAATGACTGGAATCTGTACGGAGTGGATTTCCGTGCCGGGATCAACACGGAGACCTATAAATACTACATCGACTTCGCCGCCGCTCACGGCATCGAGTACATCATTATGGACGAGGGATGGGCGCAGAGAGCCAAGGCGAACCTATTCCTGATCAACCCTGACATCAATCTGGAAGAACTCGTGACTTATGCCAATGGTAAGAACGTCGGCATCATCCTCTGGGCCAGCTACAACAGCATCGTGAAGAACCCGGAGAAAGCGATGAGCCACTATGCCGGGATGGGATTCAAGGGCTTCAAAATCGACTTCATCAACAGGGATGACCAGCAGGGTGTGAAGTTCTGCGAAAGGATGGCGAAGATCGCCGCCGAGAACCATCTGCTGATCGACTTCCACGGAGTCTATAAACCGGCCGGAATCCAAAGGACCTACCCTAATGTGCTTAATTTCGAGGGGGTCGCCGGACTGGAGCAGCTGAAATGGAGTCCGGAAGGTTACGATGAGGTCACCTACGATGTGACGATACCGTTCGTCAGGATGGTGGCCGGGCCGATGGACTACACCCAAGGGGCGATGCGCAACGCCGTCAAAGGCAACTACCACCCTATCGGCTCGGAGGCGATGAGCCAAGGCACAAGATGCCGCCAATTGGCTGAATATGCCATCTTCGAGGCTCCGCTCACTATGCTCTGCGACTCGCCGTCCAACTATATGGCCGAACCGGAATGCGCGGAGTTTATCGCCGGCTTCCCTACCGTATGGGACGAGACCGTACCAATCTGCGGGGAGATCGGTGAATATGTCGCCGTAGCCCGCCGCAGCGGGAACACCTGGTACGTCGGAGCGCTGACCAACTGGGACGCCCGTGACCTCACCCTTGACCTGAACTTCATCGGAGGCGGGAATATGACCGTCTTCCAGGACGGAATCAACGCTGACAGGGCGGCCAGAGACTACAAGAAAACTTCCGCACAGATCCCGGCGGACGGGATGGTTAAGATCCATCTGGCTCCCGGCGGGGGCTGGGTAGCGAAAATCGCCAGATAACAAGTTTTGTTCCAAAGGATTGCGACTTGCAGTCCTGCGGTGTCTTGTTATATTAGATGAAGTTTTTGGTTTATGAGAAGAATATTATTGTTAGTTACGCTCATTGCGTCAGTCGGCATCCTGTGCGGAACAAAGGTTCACGCCAAAACCGAGAAAACAAGCGTTATGTCGTTCAATATCCGACTCCAATTGCCTGCGGACACGGGGGAACATAACTGGGAAAGCCGCAAGACAGGATGCGTCAAGGCCATCAGGAAATATTACCCGGACATCATCGGGTTGCAGGAAGCCTCCACCGGGCAGAAATCTTTCATTATGAAGGAATTGCCCAAATACATCATAATTGACGGCAATGCAAAACCGGGCACAATCAACGAAGATACGGAATCCGCTTTCAACCCGATCTTCTTCCGCGCCGACCGGTTCGAGCTACTGGACTACGGCTCGTTCTGGCTCAACGAGGACCAAACTCCCGAAAAGAAAGGTTGGGACTCTGAATATGTAAGGACGGCCAACTGGGTGAAACTCCGTTTCAGGAAGTCGGGACAGATCATATTCCTTTTCAACACTCATTTTGACAATACGGGAGCGAAAGCGCGGCTGGAAAGCGCTGCCCTGATGGTGGAAAAGATCAAGGAGATCGCCGGAAATAATGAGGTCGTGTTTATGACCGGCGACCTTAACACTTCCGGTGAAGACAAAGCCATAAAACCCTTGACAACATACCTGAAAGAATCCGCAAAAACAGTGAAAAAGGCTGACAACGCCCCATCGTTCAATAACTTCGGGCGTAAAGGAGCCAAACCTCAACGTCTTGACCACATCTTTTTCCGCAATGCCGAGGCCAAGAGTTTCATTGTCGTGAATGAGCCGAAATTCGGTGTGAAATACATTTCCGACCATTATCCGGTGGTCTCGGAGTTTATCATCGAACTTCCGAAAGACTAAGAAGTTGTTTTGTTTGAATTGTTTTTTGAGATGAAAAAACTCAAACAAACAAAATCAAAACAACTTCTGACGTGTTGTTTCAAAGGTAACGAGAATTGATTATGGTGGCAACCACCATCAAAACAAGATAGAATATTATACCGCACAAAAGCCGAATATAAGAAATGGAATCCCAGCTCAAACAAAAGGAACTGTACAAGGAAAGCATTCTGGATCAGGTGAAGGAAATACGTGCCTCATCCGATGATGCGGGCTGCCCTTATTGCGGACAGCCGGTGAAGAAAAGTTGGGAATGGTGTCCGTCCTGCGGGCATTCGCTTGTGGATTGGTGCACGTTCTGCGGAGCGGACATTCCTCGTGGAGAGGATGAGTGTCCGGAATGCGGAATGAGCAGGATTGGGATCGTCTGCCCAAAATGCGGAACCCGGAATGCCGGCGGTTTCTGCCGGAAATGCAACGAGCCGTTGACGCTTGCGGCGAAGAAGGAACTGGAGAGGGCACAGAAGGATCCGCAGTTTCTCAAGGCGGCGGAACTGGCCGTGAAAGCGGCGGAGATACAGGCGATGATCGATACTGAGGATCAGGAGGTTCCGGAATCGGAAAGCAAGGAGATTGAGTTACCGGAGGATGTGCGGCGGCTGAAAGAATTGCTGGGGAATACTACGTTGAGGCACTTCGACGAGCTCAGCGACCAGAAGGGGCAGGAAAGGCCGGTTGGAAAACAGCAGGCTCAGCGACCGAAAAGCAAGGCCGAGCTGCGGGCTGAATATTCAAAGATCAAGGCTGAGTTGGACAAGGCTCTGAATGAGATGCTCCCACCGGCCGGCTCCACTCCACAGGAGCAACGGAACTATTTCTCGGCCAGAAAGTTGCCGGTGGATAAAATCATCCGGACCAAGACCAGGTCCGCCTGGGTCTGCAACTTCTGCGGCTGCTGGCACAATTGCCCGAGCGAGTGCTGCGAACCGTGGCACGGCGGAAAATGGGTCTGTGAATATAAGGAAGAAAAGATATTGGATTTCATATAGAAGGGCAAGACCGTCATAGGATAACAGCTTACAACAAAAAGAATTATGGCAGGAACCATAGCAGACAGCGGCACAACCGTGGCGGACATCACCGCGACAAGCACGTGCAGAACCGAATCTGATTCTGAATATTCAGGAACCGTGACCGCAAAGGCAACTTTCACTTGCGGGACAACCGGTACGGCGACCACTGATGGAACGGTGGGCAAGACCGGCAATATTCCGGTCAAGGAGGAGATCACCCTCGGAGGCAACCGTTACAGCGTTGACCGACTGATCGGCAACGGAGGCGAGGCAGAGGTCTATGTAGTCAGCTCAGCGAAAGGGAGCTTCGCCCTGAAACTGTACCGCAGAGGCAATGGCATACGCAAGGATATTCTCAAAAGATTGGAGCGGCTGAAAGGAAAGGCTGCGATCGTGGATATTCTTGAAAGCGGGACGGTCAGGATCGATGACAACGACAGAGGCTACGTCCTGATGCCACTGTGCAAGGATGGCTCTGTGGCGGGTTACGACCTGAGAAAAGACGCGGCGGCCATCCTCCAGATCACCGCGATGACCGCCAGAAACCTCAGCGAGCTGCACAAGGTAGGGTTGCTGCACAAGGACATCAAGCCGGAGAACATACTCTACACCGACAAGGCCTCAGGTCTGGTCGTGCTTTCAGATTTTGGAATCGCCGATGTGCTGGGAGACGATGGCAGCGTCAACACACCGCAGTCCAGGACCGTGATCTACGCCGCGCCGGAACTCTACGCCAACACAACCCGCATCGGAGATGTCACCTACGCGATTATGACGGCGGCCTCTGACTACTATGCCCTCGGAATGTCCGTGCTCTCTATGTGGATGGGAGACAGCGAGTTCCGAAAGAAGGAACCGGAGTTGGTGAAACTCAAGATCCAAGGGAAATTGCCTGTCCCGGAGAATATGCCGGAACCTCTTCGGACAATAACCAGAGGGCTTCTCGTCGGCAAGCCGGAAAACCGCTGGAGTTACGATGAGATCCGCAGAACCCTTGAGGGTGAGAAGATTCCGGTGGTCGAGGATGCCGAAGTCCTGCGCATAGTCTTTGACTCGGGCAAGAACAAAATCGCCCACACGGCCAAGGAATTGGCGCAGTATATGATGGAGGACCAGACTCTCGGAACCGCCTATCTCTACAAAGGAAAGATCAGCGGCTGGATCAGCAGGGTGATGCCGGAAATGGAGGTGAAACTGAACGACATAGTGGAGCGGATATACCCGAAGAACCAATTGGCCGGGCTATACGCCGCCGCGCTCGCACTCGATCCCCAGCTGCCGTTCTACAACCGAAACGGAAATGTCTGCGTGAACATCAACAAACTCCTCAACGGCGACGGGAATCTCGGCTCGAATCTGAGCGACCGGAGCAACCCGGTTTACCTCTACTGTGAGGCACGCCTTGGAAAAAAGGAGACTGACGGAATATATTCAAGGACCTGCGCCGCCCTGAAAGACAGCTTCGGCTACGCCAAGAGCGTGATTGTCTGGGGAATATATGACCGGAAATATTTCCGTACCCTCCAAGGCAAGAAAACCGGCAAGGAGGAAAAGTTCACCGAGGTGGACTGCTACAACATCACAGATGTGGTGAAGTTCTGCTCTGACTACAGGGTCGTGGCGGACGAGGACAAGGAGTTCCTATGCTCACTCGGATTCGCCGAGATGGTTCGTGTATTCTCAGAGAAGGATGCTGACAGATTGCTCCAGGTACGCAAGGGCATCAAAGACTATGAGATGCTGTACAGGCTTGTCATACAGACAATCAATCCGGCGGCTGACATCAGCCTCATCACTGATCCCAAAGATCCCAACTATGCGATGGACGGGGAGTCGATCGGGCTGCTCATCAACGTTGCCTTCTGCGCCTACCGCTGCGTCTTCGACAGCGAGAGGGACAAGATGTACAAGGAATGGTACTCCGACATAAATCCTTATTCAGGAATATGTCCGGCCTCTTTGGCCGACCTGCTGCTCAAGTCATTCCAAGGCGACTACAAGGACTCCTACCTGCACAAGTTCTTCCTCAGCAAAGGGGACAGGTTCGCCGCGCAGGACAAATGGGTCGCTTACTGCACGGACTACGACAGTGCTGACAACATCGGGAAATCCGGTCCCTACAACGAGGACATCGCCATGATGAAGGCAGCGGAGGGTCTTGCGGACGGAGCGCAGTTCTATTTCCCGGCCTCAGGAGAGACCGTCTATGAGCTCGACGACCTGAACAAGATCAAAGCTGACGAGATCAGTGAGGCTCTTGACTTCTATGCCCTTGACGCGTGGCTCGCCGTCAAGCTGCAGGAGAACCCGAAAAGGGATCTGAGCAAGCGGCTGACCTACGAGAGGTTCACGGTAAAGTGGCTGAAATTCATCGGAAAATATGATAAGGATGACGAGAACTTCAAGCGCTACAACGAGGCCACGACCGCTGTAGGATGGCATCAGCTGCCACCACCTGTCCTGTTGCTGGGACTTTTGGAAAAACTTATCGCGGTGGCCGTCTGGCTTGTGCCGTGTCTGGCGATGCTGCTTATGCTTGTCATCGGAGCGATCGACTATCCGGTTCTGGAGAATGTCGGCAAGTCGGTTTACTGGGTCTGGGGCGGAGGAATAGTGTTCCCGCTGCTGCTGAACATATTCTTTTACAACAGAAGTTACGACAGGAATCTGTTCACCTACATATTCAGATACATCATTTTGACCGTCGCGGTCTATTTCCTCTGCAAGTGGTTCCTCGGGAAGTACATCATCTATGTGACCATCGTGGCTGTGATGGCGGCGATCGTGTGGTTCTCCAAGCAGATGTTCTCCCGTGACGAGGGAGCGTCCGAGCTGAGGAAAATGTGGAATCCGAACGAGGACCAGACGATTCTGGAGCCTCTACATTATGCGTTCCACCTGTCTGAGGACAAATTCGTCTCTTCATTGTTCGCCAACGAGAAGTTCTATCGGTCAAAGTACCTCAAGAGCCTTCTGCACAAGCTGAAGCATCTGGTTCTGGCCGCAGTGACGACCTTCCTGCTGCTGTTCCCTATCGCGTTCATTCCCAAGATCAGCGACACGGAGAACATCACGGAGAATCATCCAAAGATCGGAAACACCATCAACAAGATAACAGAAAAGGCCAATGAAAACGTGTCAGAAGTGCGGGAAGACGAACAGGAATGAGGCTTCGTACTGCAAATGGTGCGGGGAGAGGCTGGCAGTTTCGGTCGCTGAGCCCGTCGAAGTGACCGGAACGGGCGGAACCGGAGGAGCATCTGTAGCGGGTGCTTCGACAGGCTCAGCAACCAGTGCGACCGCCGTGACTATGCCGGACGGAATGATAGCCAAAGACTGCGTAAAGGAGCCGCTGGCGAATTTTACGAAGCGATGCGAGCAGACCGCGGAGTTCCGCAAACGGACCGGCAGTGATGTCAGGCCGGGGCTTGACTGCATAATCACAGGCGAGACCGGAACCGGCAAGACCTATCTGGCCGGAAAACTGGCCGGAATCCTCTACCACAACAAGATCACGGAGAACCTCAGGCCGAAGACCGTGGACGCCGCCGACTGGAACGAGTTCAACTCCAAACTGGACGAGAATCTCGCCGCCATCAAGACCGGAGTGCTTGTGGTCACGAACTGCCAGAATCTGGTGAACGCCAAAGGAGGATCCTCGCAGCTGGACAAACTGTTCGCGAGGATGAAGGTTGATGTGAATATGCCTGTGGTGATCCTGTGCGGCCTTGAGGACGGCTTCGGAACCTTCATCAGCGCGGACAGCAATGCGTTGTCTCTCTTCGAGTTCCGTTTCCACATCACTCCGTTCAAGGACAATGACCTCAAGACAATGTGCGTGGCGATGATCAAGGACAAGTTCAGGACTGCGCTCAGTCCTCAGGCGGAAAGGAAACTGAGCCTTGTCTTCAAGAAGATGTTCCGTGACGGCAGGACCAAAGAGAACGGAATCCTGGCCGGAAAAATCGCCGAGGAGAGCGCGTTCAATATGTTCAGCCGAGGGGGAAACGAGATAGACGAGACCGACATTCCGGGAGAGCCGTTCAAGGAACTCACCGAGGAACAGATCATGGCCAAGATCAACGCCTTCACCGGTCTGACAGAGGTAAAGCAGGAGATCCAGTCCATCATCGACAGCATAAAGAGACAGAAAAGGGACAATCCCGGCAAGCCTGTCCAATTGAAGAGCCACTTTGTCTTCACCGGCAACCCGGGCACGGGAAAGACCACGATCGCAAGGCTGTTCGCGGACATCCTTGGCAGCCTTCAGGTGCTCCCGAGCGGCCATCTGGTCGAAGTGATGCGTAAGGATCTCGTCTCGCAGTACGTGGGTGACACCGCCATCAAGACCGAGAGGGTGATCAACAGCGCGATGGGAGGGATCCTGTTCATCGACGAGGCATATTCATTAAAGCATGGAGACAGTGACAAGGTGGGACAGGAGGCCATAGACACTCTGCTGCCGTACCTTGAGAACAGGGCCGGTGACTTCATCTGCATCATCGCCGGCTACACCAAGGAGATGACGATGTTCCTGCGTTCCAACTCAGGACTCGACTCCAGGTTCAAGAAGAAGATCGAGTTCAAGGACTACAACGGCAAGGAACTCACCGAGATATTCCTGAATATGGTGAAAAACAAGGGGTTGTCCCTTACGGACGAGGCGGCCGGCAAAGTCGGGAAATACTTCGAGCGGATGTACCTGAGCCGCACCGACACCTTCGGCAACGCCCGCGAGGTGCGCAACGCCTTCGACCGCTGCTTCGAGCGGCTCTGCACAAGAACGGCGGGAATGAGTGATGATGAATATGCCCGCTCAGGCAAAGTCCTAACGTGGGAGGACATAGCCGGCCCGGAGGGCACGAAGGAGATCTCCGTGGAAAGCGTTATGAAAGAACTGGATTCGTTCGTCGGAATGAAGTCCGTCAAGAAAGCCCTGAGGGACCTTGCGGAGGAGATGCGCTTCCAGCAGCGGCGGATGGAGTTCGGAGGCAAGGCGGCCATCCGTCCGGTTAACATCATTCTCACCGGCAACCCGGGGACCGGCAAGACCTCCGTGGCCAGAGTGCTCGGCAAGTTGTTCAAAGCCATGGGAATATGTTCGACTGACAGAGTCGTGGAGAAAAGCCGCAAGGACATCGTCAGCACCTACGCCAACGAGTCGGACAAGAATATGGACAAAGCCGTGAACGAGGCGATGGGCGGAGTTCTGTTCATCGACGAGGCCTACGCACTCGCACCGTTCGACGACACGGGACACTGTTCTGATTCCGAGGGCATCAAGGCTCTTGAGAGGCTTATGGTCAGAATGGAGAACGACCGTGGCAAGTTCGTGGTTGTCTGCGCCGGCTACAAGGACAAGATGCGCAACCTGATGAAGGCCAACGAGGGCTTCGCAAGCCGGTTCACGCACAGGATAAACATCGATGACTACACTCCGGAGGAACTGACGGAGATCTTCCGCAGGATGGCCGAGGGTCAGGGCTACGCCTTCGCCGACGGCACTCTGGACAAGGCTTTGAAGGCATTCCGGAAACTCTCGGCGGAGAAGTCCGGCAAGGATTTCGGCAATGCGAGGGAGGCCAGGAATATGCTCGACAGCGTGCTCGGGAACATCGGCGCAAGGGTCAACGCCCTGCCGGACGATCAAGTCACCAAGGACAGTTTCTTCACGATTCTTCCCGAGGACATTCCGTTCAAGGAGCCGAAGATTGCGTCCGAGGAGGAATGCCTTGCGGAGCTCGACTCACTCATCGGTCTGGAGAGCGTGAAGAAAGAGATCCGTTCGATGCTCGACGAGATGAGACAGAGGAAGATGGACAGCGAGATCTCCGGCGGGCAATTCACAGCCATCATCCCGGACCACTATCTGTTCCTCGGCAATCCTGGAACAGGAAAGACCACGGTCGCAAGGCTTATGGGCAAGATCCTGTACTCTCTCGGTGTCATCACCAGACCGGATGTGATCGAGGTTTCCCGCGCGGACATGGTGGCCAGTTTCGTCGGCCAGACAGCCCCCAAGACCAGAGAGGTCGTGGACAGGGCGATGGGAGGAATCCTGTTCATCGACGAGGCATATTCATTGATCCAAGGGTACAACGACAGCTACGGCAACGAGTGTGTCACCGAGCTGCTCAAACTGCTGGAGGACCGTAAAGGCAAGTTTGTGTGCATCGCCGCTGGTTACACGAGGGAAATGTCGCAGTTCCTGGATTCCAATTCAGGACTGAAATCCCGCTTCACCAAGACCATCACCTTCGAGGACTACAAGCCGGAAGAGTTGATGGACATATTCCGTCTCTATTGCCGCAAGGAAGGTTATTCCATTGAGCCTGAAGCCGAAGCCATCCTGAAAGATCATTTCAGGAATATGTACGACAACAGGGCGTTCGACTTCGGCAACGGCCGGGATGTCCGCAACCTGTTCGGGAAAGTCAAATCGGCTGTGGCCGGCCGGGCATATTCAAAAATGAAGGAACTCATCGCTGAAGGCGCCGACAGACAGGCCGCTTACGAGGGTTCCAAACCAAAGACAATAACGAAGGAGGATCTGCTATGAAATGTCCGTTCTGCCAAGGCGTGATCGATGACGACAGCCGTTACTGTGATCTCTGCGGAAAGCATCTGATGTTTTGCCCGGAATGCCGGCAACCTAAAAAGGGTACTTCCTGCCCTCGTTGCGGGGAGATGCTTATCAGCGCGGAGGAATTCTTTGGCGACGATTCAGCCGTAACCCCTGAACCATCCGGATCATCCAAGCCGATGGATCCGGCAGTGCGATCAAATTCCCCTAAACCATTGGAAAAGATTGATTTAGGCCAGATATTCGACGCTCTTATGATCTTCAAGGGGGAAGGCATGGTTCTATATGCCAAAGAAGGAGAGTTCGGAAGGAACGGAGGAATATTCCCGGAACTTGGAAATTGTAAATATGTCTCCGGACATCACGGGAAACTGGCTTTTGAGGATGGTGAATGGAAGATCTGTGATTTGGGTTCGACCAACGGCACGGCCATCAACGGGGTAAAGTTGGAAAAGGACAAATGGTACACCCTGCGCAAAGGCCAGCAACTTAAGATAGCCACTTTGAAATTCACTGTAGAATAGCCTATGAAACTGAGAATCAGCTGCATCTCGGATGTCGGACGCATTCGGGACAACAACGAGGATATGGCCTCCATCGGAATGTACCTAATCAGGGACAATTCCTTGAATATTGACAAGGAAGTTTCTGAGAATGAAAGTTTTTGCCTTCTTGTCTCGGACGGGATGGGCGGCCACGAGAGCGGGGAATATGCCAGCCAGTTCACCCTGGAGGCATTGCGGGCTTTCCTGTTGGACAAGACTTTGGGACATCACAATCCAGTGTCTGATTTAGCATTGAAAATTAAGAACATAAGTACCAGTCTCAACATAAAGGCCTGCGAACGGCACCAAAGCAAGGCTATGGGCTGCACCTTGACAGGAATTGTCTGGATGCAGGGAAGGACTTTGCTTGTGAACGTTGGCGACAGCAGGACTTACCGCCTGAGGGACGGTATGCTGAGGCAACTGACCGTGGACCAGACACTTCACGAAAGGGATATGGTTCCGCTTCCCGCCGGCAAGGCCTTGTACAACTGCATCGGAGCAGGCTGCGACACAGAGGTTTATATTCAAGACATCAGTGACCGGCTGATGGAATCAGACAGGATTCTGATCTGCTCCGACGGCCTTTCGGATATGCTTGACGATGAGGTGATCGAGCGTCTGCTGACCAAGGGATGTCCCGAGGAAAGTTGTGTGGCCTTGGTTGACGCAGCCAAAAGGAACGGAGGAGTGGACAACATCACGGCGATCGTGGCGGATATTTTCAATGCTTGAAAGTAATATGGTTAAGGCCTGCACCAAGTAATCCTTTAAATAATTTGATAAATATCGCCAAATCTTTACCAACTTATCTTTTAACGCTTACTAAAATATCGGCAGTATTTTATGTTTTACGAGCCGAAAGCAGATAGATCACAAATAAAACAGTATCAATAATATGGCAATCAGTTTAAAACCAAGGAAGACAGAATCAAACCTTTTCTGCTGCAGCAAATGGTGGGGCAACCCTGACCTGCCGCCGCAGGCTGAATACCCGATGATGAAGATTACGGAAGAGGACGGAAGCGAATCTGAATATCCTCTCACATTCATCTGTCAGATTGACTGTGAGGACATCGCGCCTTTCGACAAGGAGGAGCTTCTCCCACACGAGGGAATGCTCTATTTCTTCGCCGCCATCGATGAGTTCATCGGCTACGACTCCCCTGAGCATTTTCCGCTCGGACGCTGGCCGAAGAAGGCCGTCAAGGTCAAGTACGCCAAGCAGATCAATATGGAGACCTTCAACTCGTGCATCCTCGTGGACGATGAAGAGCAGGAGCTCGCCGAGCCTACGATGGCCATCGACTTTGCCGAGTGCGATGACGATGCCGACGGCTTCAAGATTCTCGGCCGGCCGTACTTCGAGGAGATCCGCGATGAGCATCCGGATGCCGTGAACCTTCTCCAACTCGATGAGGATGACGACCTTGAGATGCGTTTCTACGACTCCGGAATGTTCAACATTCTGATGAGCAAAGCCGACCTCGGTTTCCAGAACTGGAGCCACGCCTTCGGCTTCCTGCATTCACTGTAGGAGCACAAAAACCGCACTCTGCATCACACGGTCACGGAACTATCTGTACGGGAGGGTTTTCTGACGAAGCCAGATGGCGACCTCTTGGGGAAGGCGTGGGGAAAGGGTGCGGTAAACACGCTCATTATAAGCGTTCAACCACTCGATCTCGGAGCGGTCGAGAAGATCCTTGACGATGATCGAGGTGTCGAAGTGACAGAGGGTCAAAGGTTCAAATCGCAGCCAATGGCCGAAATCGTTCTCCCCGGCATCCACGCATAGGATCAGGTTCTCGTGACGGACGCCGAACTTGCCTTCCCGGTATATTCCCGGCTCATCACTGGTGATCATTCCTGGAAGGATAGCCTGACGGTTAAAGTTCTGACGGATATCCTGCGGGCCTTCGTGGACATTGAGATAGAATCCGACACCGTGGCCGGTTCCGTGACCGAAATTACGTTTCGCGTTCCAAAGCGGCTCACGGGCCAAGACATCCAGCTGGCAACCGGCTGTCCCTTTAGGGAAAACGGCCTTGGACAGGGCTATGTGGCCTTTCATGACCAATGTGTAGTCCTCTTTCTCCAACTGGGAGCACGGTCCAAGCGGAATCGTTCTGGTGATGTCCGTGGTTCCGAATAGGTATTGTCCTCCGGAATCACACAAGTAAAGCCCCTCGGCGTAGATCTCTGCCGATCCCTCTTCCGGTGTGACATAGTGCGGTAAGGCGGCGTTCGGGCCATAGGCGGAAATCGTCTCGAAACTCTCGCCACGAAATCCTTCGATCTCCGAACGGAACTCATGCAGTTTCAAAGAGGCTTCATATTCATTGATCGCATCGCCCGCCTCAACGTAGGTTTGCAGCCAATGTAGGAAACGCTCCATAGCTATGCCATCCTCAAGGTGCGCCTCCTTCATTCCGGCGATCTCGACATCGTTCTTGACGGACTTGCGCAACCCGACGGGTGACGTTCCAGTGACGACATACGCCGGGTTCAGAATGCTGAACAAGCTGTAGTTCAGCGTCGCCGGATCCACAAACAAAGCCTTGATGTAGTTGCCGTCCACAAGGTTTGAAAGAGCGGTCTCGACATCTGAATATTCCTGAATGTTCACTCCATCCGCTGTCAGTTCATGGAAACTGTCATCGGTCTCGCTGTCATCGTCAGGAGTCGGTCCCTTGCGCACAAACCAGAGCACATTATCCTGAGTAACAAGCAGATAGGACATCACAACAGGATTGTAAGCCACATCCTGTCCGCGGACATTCAGCATCCACGCAATCTCGTCAAGCGCGGTCAGCAGGACAGCGTCATAGCCTCTCTCCGACATCCATTTTCGCAGCCAACGCACCTTCTGCTCCCTCGACCAGCCGACCTGCTCTACCCCAAGGGTGATGACCGGAGTCTGAGGAATCTCCGGACGATCAGTCCACAGAACTTCCAGCATATCAGGAACGTTGACAAAACGAACCTTCTCCCCTACGGTTTTATGAATATCCTCAACCGAAGAAGCCGTCACGCAAAGTCCGTCAACAGCGACACAGACTTCATCACAATCTGCGAAATGATCGGCAAGCCATTCAGGAATAAGCACCTGACCGGGAACGCGGGTCTTATGCAACTCGGCACCCGCGGCCGGAAGCTGCTTCGAAGCCTGAATGAAATAGCGAGTGTCGGTCCAAAGCCCGGCATGATCCTCCGTGATGACAATGTCGCCCTCCCCCGTGTAGCCGGAAAGCCAAGCGACCTGATGCCAACGCGCGGCGGAATATTCACTGTTGTGCGGGTCATTTCCCGTCACAATGACGGCATCCCAACCCTTCGAGCGCATCATCGCCCGAACCGACTCAATCCTTTCCTTGAATATGCTCATGTCGTAATTAAATGAATATAACTGCGATTATTTGAACAACTTGCGTTTGAATATTCTCACAGCCAGAAGAAGCATCCTCTCAACCGGCAGGAAAGCCGAGATATTCCTAAGGCCGGAAAAAAACATGTTTGACGGAGTGAACGCGTCCCTGACATCGGACAAGGACTCACGCATAAGGAATTTTCTACGATCCAAACGTTCCCGGACATCCTTCTGAGCCGACTCCAGCTCATCCATCGTCTTGATTTCTGAATATCTCATGGCCTATCTGTCTTCGTCAAAGAAAAGTTTGATGAACATCGGCACGAATGTGTTACGGAACAGCCTCTTTCTCAACAGAATGACAACTGCCAGAATCACGACAAAGACAGCGGCCACAATCCCGGCACCAGCAGCGTAACTGCCGATCATCTCCCCTATCCACATCACGCCTCCGATGGCCAGGGCCGTCAGAATAACGGATACGATGAACAGGACAAGCAGCATATAAAGCAGCTTGCCGAGTGTCAGGGAAAGCCCTTTTGCCGTCCTCAGCTTCAAGTCATCAATCCTGGTCTCGACATAGTCCGCCGTGTTCTTGCCAAGATCCTCTATAGGTTTTGTGAACTCACTCATCGTCAAGCGTTTTCGGATTGCCTTTCGGCATATTCAATGTCTTTCTGAAGAGCGCTTTCAAGTTTCTCCAAACGCTCGAAGATCCTCATTCTGACATCTTCCCTAAGATCCTCTGTCTTGTCTTTCAACTCAGCCTTCAGTTCCTCAATTTCGGTTTTCGCGGACTCGGCGCGATCCTTTATTGAACCAACGGCATCTCCGGCGGCCTCTTTCAGTTTCTTGCGCGTCTCCTCGCCCTTCTCCGGAGCGAACAACAGTCCAAGGGTCAGTCCTGCCGCCGCCCCCACGACAAACGCGAATAATGATTCCCCTTTCATAACGTTCGATTTTCACAATACATTGCAATCCTTCATAAATCTTACCAACTTATTCATCAACGCCTGAATATATGATAATTAAGACTTATTATTCACATTAACAGACGAAAATCAGATAATATTTCATCCATGATCATCAAATAAGTCATCCAATTGCACCCGATAATAAACATCTGAAGAATAGATGTTGGATTTGAGGCCGAACGTGGTGATGAAGGTCAGGTTGACGGCACTTCTGGTTCCGGTCTCACGCTCAAAGTCGGCGAGTCGGTTCTGCAATTTGGCATTCTCCTCGGAACTGATGGAATATTCAGCACGGCTGTACTTGATCTCGCACAGGTTCGTGATCTGATCCGCACGCTCGATGATAAGATCCACCTGAGCGGCTGGTTTGCTTTCCTTGCTTCTCCAGGAATAATATTCAGTGTGGATCCTGTCAATGCCGAGAGCCATTTTTATCTGTGGAATATGCGCCTGACAAAGCCTTTCAAAGGCCAGACCGTACCAAGTGTTCTGTTTCGGGGTGTTAAGCATATTGCTCCAGTAATGCTCATCTGTCGTACCCTTGACACAGAAGTCATTATGGAAGCGGGTGAAGAAATCCACCAATTGATATATTCCGTTCTTCGAATTGATCTTCTTCT